>NZ_JBNYXR010000001.1:69064-511950 GCF_051380805.1 Janthinobacterium paucivorans | reverse complement strand
TGTTGGTGTTGGTGTTGGTGTTGGTGTTGGTGTTGGTGTTGGTGTTGGTGTTGGTGTTGGTGTTGGTGTTGGTGTTGGTGTTGGTGTTGGTGTTGGTGTTGGTGTTGGTGTTGGTGTTGGTGTGGGCGTCGGCGTGGTGCCGCCGTCGCAGCTGCCGCCGGCGCTCCACAGGCTAGGCGAGGACACGGGATTCCAACCAGAACCCACATGGTCGGTTTGCGTCACCAAGGCCGTGTAGTTAGCACCCAGGTAAGTGACCACCGCACCGGCGTTGTAGGTGCCGCCCTCTTGCCACGGCACGCACGCGAGCACCGCACTGGCCGCCAGCAATTGCGAGCCTGCGGGCGCGCTGGCATCACCACCGCCGCCACATGCCGCCAGCACGCCACCGCTGGCCAGACATACCATCATATTCCTGATTGTTTTTTTGATTAGTAAATTTTCCACGCTGTCTCCTGTTCAGGTTTGCGGAAATACCACTCTGCTTCGTCAATAGCTACCCTTGATCTGTAATGCCGTTCAGTTAGTGTGTTAGTGATGCTATTTTTAGCCCAAGAACTAGGACAGGGGTCGGACCCCGAGGGGGAATGTGCTTCAATGGAGCACATTCCGATCACGAAGTGACCGACCCCAGCTCTTTGCCTCTGGGGTTAGCGAATTTACTGGCGCTCATCAATCACGCCAAAACCCTTAACTGAACGGCATTAACCCTTGATCTGTTTTTTTCAGTTGCGAGCACAGCATGGTGCTGAAAAAATAGGCGGTCAAGTGGTTTTAAAGTGGCATCAAAGTGAGCAATACCACTTCGCGCGAAAAGCGCAGCGGCGCATGCCGACGGCGTGTTGTCCTACTGGACAATGAAAAAACGACAGGGGGAGAATGAAAAAAGACGCTGCATCAGGAAAAGCCAGACCAGTTTTATAACACGCTGCAAGTGGTATTGCGTCAGCTTGCTGCACCGCCAAATACGGCAACGGCGGGTGCCTGCCTGGCCACCCGCCGTGTTTTCATGCTTATTGCGCCAGATCAAACACTGCCATCGACTCCACGTGCGAGGTGTGCGGGAACATATTGACCACGCCCGCCTTGCTCAGCACATAGCCCGCTTCCAGCGCCAGGATGCCGGCGTCGCGCGCCAGGGTCGATGGGCTGCAGGACACATAGACGATGCGCTTCGGCAGCATGTCCGGACGCACTTGCGACAAGCCCACCAAAGCCTGGCACAGCGCCATGGCACCATCGCGCGGCGGGTCGACGAGGATGCGGTCGAACTTGCCCAGCGCAATCAGGTCGTCTGTTGTCACCTCAAACAAATTGCGCGTCGAGAACGAGGTTTTTTCCGCCAAGCCATTGGCCAGGGCGTTTTCCAGCGCCCTCTCAGTGAGCGTGGTGCTGCCTTCGATACCCACCACCTCGCGGCCCTGCGTGGCCAGCGGCAAGGTGAAATTACCGAGGCCGCAAAACAGGTCGGCCACGCGGTCGGTCGGCTGCACTTCCAGCAAACGCAGCGCTTTCGACACCAGCACGCGATTGATGTGGTGGTTTACTTGCGTAAAATCGACGGGCTTGAACGGCATCTTGACGCCGAATTCAGGCAGCAGATAGTGCAATTGCTTATCCAGCGGATAGAAGGGCACGGCAGTTTCCGGGCCTTTGACTTGCAGCCACCATTGCACGCCGTAAGCGTCGGCAAAGGCCTTCAATGTCGTTTCGTCGTCCGCCGTCAATGGCGCCATGATGCGCAAGACCATGGCCGTGACGTCTTCGCCCACGGCCAGCTCGATCTGCGGCATCTGCTCGAAGATGGACAGCGAACCGATCAGCGCGCGCAGCGGCAGCAGCATGGCAGAGATGTGCGGCGGCAAGATTTCGCAGCTATCCATATCGGCGACGAAAGCCGATTTCTTTTCATGGAAGCCCACCAGCACGGCGTCTTTCTTCTTGACATGACGCACGGACAGGCGCGCGCGGTAGCGGTAGCCCCAGGTCGGGCCGTACATGGGGCGCATGATATTTTGCGGACGCACCTTGCCGATATGCCACAAGTTATCTTCCAGCACGCGCTGCTTGATCGCCACCTGCGCCGATGGCTCCAGATGCTGCATGGAGCAGCCACCGCAGTTGTCGAAATGCTTGCATTTTGGCGTCACGCGCATCGCTGATTCGCGGTGCAGCGCCGTCATGCGGGCCATCTCCCAGTTCTTCTTTTTCTTGAACGTCACAAAGCTGACGCGCTCTCCCGGCAATGCGCCTTCGACAAACACGACCTTGCCCGGCGAGCCGTCTTCGTTCTCAATATGGCCAACGCCACGGGCGTCCATGTCGAGCGATTTGATTTCGATGATATTTTCTTGCATAGCGATCAATAGGTAAGAGTGGGCCAGGACGCAGGGCCGCGCTGGAACTTGAAACAATAGGGAAAGGTCAGGCGCCGCGAGCGGGGCGTATGATAGCAGATCGCGACAGGCAAAAGCCGCTCAAGCCCGCACCGGGCAGCAAGCCTGAGAAAATGCGCAGGGCAAGGCGCGTGGCCGAAGACAGTACGCCAGTACGGCGAGGCCATGCAACGCCGCCGATGCGTTTTATCAGACTTGCTACAGTAAGGAATCGCGCACCACGCCGCGTGCCGCCATGGCCCGTTTAAGCTTGATCAAGGCTTCCTGCTGGATTTGGCGTACGCGCTCGCGCGTCACGCCCATTTCCTCGGCCAGCGTTTCCAGCGTCGCCGGATCGTCGTTGTCGAGGCCGAAACGGCGCATGATGACCACACGCTGCTTGTCGGGCAGCTTGGTCAGCCAGTCACGCACCAGCAGCGTCATTTCATGGTGTTCCGCGCGCGCATCGGGGCAGTCTTCGCTGGCGCCGGGCAACATGTCCATCAGGGAAGACTGCGGATCGTTATCGAGCGGCGCGTCGAGCGAGGTGGCATGTTCGGACAGGGCCAGGATATCCTGCACTTCTTCGACGGGACGCCCCACCAGGTGCGCAATGTCTTCCGCGCTGGCATCCTTGCCATCGTGGTGCTGGGCTTCCAGATGGTATTTGGCGCGCAAAATTTGATTCAGTTCGCGCACCATGTGCACGGGCAGGCGCACCGTGCGTGCCTGGTTCATGATGGCGCGCTCGATGCTCTGGCGTATCCACCAGGTGGCGTAGGTGGAAAAGCGAAAACCGCGCTCGGGCTCGAACTTGTCGATGGCCCGCATCAGGCCGATATTGCCCTCCTCGATCATGTCGAGCAAGACCACGCCGCGGTTGATGTAATGCTTGGCGATCGACACAACCAGGCGCAGGTTGTGCTCGATCATGATTTGCCGCGCTTCGAACGTGCCCTGCTTGGCGAGGGTGGCGTAATGGACCTCTTGCAGCGCAGTCAGCAGCGGTCGCGTGCCAATTTGGTTCAAATAGTGCTGCGTGGTGTCGGTCGACAGCTCGGCCGCCAGCACCTTCTTCAGTTCCTCCACACTTTCGACCAGCACGCTCACGCCGGCCACCTCGCCGCGCTCGGCCGCGTCGACGGCATCAATGGCGTCGAGCTCGCCGACGTCGTCGGCCGCGTCTTCGGGCAATTCCTGCTCATCATCGAGCTGATCGTGCGGCGCGTGTGTCATTGCTTTACCTAACGGTTAGGCAGAAATTTCGAAGGATCGACAGGCTTACCCTGTTGGCGAATTTCAAAGTGCAGCTTCACCCTGTCGGCATCGGAATCGCCCATTTCGGCGATGGCCTGGCCTTTGTTGACGTTCTGCCCCTCCTTCACCAGGATGCTGCGGTTATGCGCATACGCCGACAACAGGCTGTTGCTGTGCTTTACGATAACGAGATTACCATAACCACGGATTCCGCTCCCGGCATACATGACTTTTCCCGTACCGGCCGCCACCACTTGCTGTCCCACCTTGCCGGCGATATCGACGCCCTTGTTCTTGCCTTCGTCAAAAGTACCGATGACCTTGCCTTCGGAAGGCCACATCCAGCTGATCTTGTCGTCGCCAGCCGCTTGCGCGGCAGGTGTTGCCACAGCGCCTGCCGGCGCGGCAGCAACGGCCGGGGCAGGCTTGGCGTCCGTGGCGCCGCCGTCGGCGCGCAATTCGGCCAGCGTGGCATCGGAATACGCGCGCTTCTCGCCGCGCGGCCCCGTTTTCTTCGGCACGACAGGCGCCGCCGCTTTGATTTCCGTGACCGGCGGCATGACGATGGCCGAGGTCTGCGCGCCGCCCGTGCCGCCATTGGGCGGCAGCACGCGCAATACCTGGTCAACCTTGATGTCGTTCGGGTTGCTCAAGTCATTCCAGACCACCAGATCGCGGTAATTCTGGCCGTGTTCCAGGGCGATGCGCAGCAGCGTGTCGCCGCGCTTGACGGTGTAATAGGCCGGATCGCGGTCGCGCGGATCGCTGGCGGCGGCGCTGCTCGATGGATGGCGCTCAACGATGGGCGCCTGGACACCCGTGGTGCCGCAACCGCTCAGCAGGGCAGCGAGCGCGATGCTGCAAAGGAGTAATTTACTGTTCTTAATCATTCGTATGTCTATGTAGGTTCTGCTTGCTAGCTGATCCGGGGATCATATGGTGCCCGGGCGCAAAGGCACGAAATGGCAGTTTTCCAGGGCCTGGCTGGTCCATTCCATTTTCCCCACCCGGGTAATGAGTTGCAAGTGTTGCAATTTAGCCCCCACAGGGGCGACCAGACGCCCGCCGGGCGCCAGCTGTTCCAGCAAGGCTTGCGGGACTTCCAGGCCGGCTGCGGCAAGGATGATCCCGTCGAACGGGGCCGCCTGCGGCAGGCCAAGCATACCATCTCCGTACTGCAAACGCAGATTTGACACGCGCAGCGGGCGCAGATTGGCCTTCGCCAACTCGTGCAGGGGGCGGATGCGCTCGATCGAATACACCTCTTTGGCCACCAGCGACAGCACCGTCGCTTGGTAACCGCAGCCGGTGCCGATTTCCAGCACGCGCTGCAAGTTCCTACCCTGGCGCATCACTTCGATCATGCGCGCCACGATGTACGGCTGCGAAATGGTCTGGTGGTGGCCGATAGGCAAGGAGGCGTCGATATATGCCTGCGATGCCAGCGCCTCGTCCATGAACAGATGGCGCGGCACAGCTTGCATGGCGTCGAGCACCACCTGATCCTTGACGCCCTGCTTCGCGATACGCGCCACCATGGCCCGGCGCACGGCGTCCGATACCAGCGGGTTTTGCCGTGGTGGCGACATCACGGCCGGCTGCGCCCGCTCATTGGCGATAGCCTGAGCGCGCGACGGCGCAATGGGCAGCGTGGCCGGGTGGTATGAGGCGCCTGCCCTGGCCGCATTTTGCGCCGCATTCTGCGTCGCCGTCTGCGGCGTGGCGATCCTGGACTGCGCCAGCGACTGCCCCCCGCCCTGTCTGGCAGGCTTGCCGGCCAGCGAATCGAGGGTAAGGGGGAAGGTACGCGGCTTGTCAGTCATAGTGAGCGCTCATGCCAGGCCTTTTGCCAGTGCATCGAGTTGCGTGGTGTGTGTCAGATCAATCTGCAGCGGCGTGATCGACACTTGTCGATGTTCAACGGCATGGAAATCGGTGCCCGGACCGCCTTCCTTGGCGGCGCCGGCGGGGCCGATCCAAAAGATTTCACGGCCACGCGGATCGAGGGCGCGGATCACCGGTTCGGACGAATGGCGCTTGCCTAGGCGCGTGGCAACCATGCCTTGCAATTGCTCGTAAGGGATGGCCGGTATGTTCACATTCAACAAATACGGCTTCTGCAAGGCGTCAAACTGGCGCTCAACGATTTCTCTGGCTACGCGGGCGGCCGCGTCCAGGTTAGCCCAGCCAAACTGCGCCTGCGAAAAAGCGATGGCGGGAATGCCGAACAGATAGCCTTCCGTGGCGGCCGCCACAGTGCCCGAATACAGGGTGTCATCACCCATGTTGGGGCCATTGTTGATGCCGGAAACCACCAGGTCGGGGCGCTCGATGAGCATGCCCGTCAGCGCCACGTGTACACAATCAGTCGGCGTGCCATTGACAAAATAGAAGCCGTTGGCAGCCTTGTGCACGGACAGGGGCCGGTCCAGGGATAGCGAATTGGATGCGCCCGAGCGGTTGCTGTCGGGCGCCACCACGACGATTTCCGCAATGGGTGCGAGTGCGTCGGCCAGGGCCGCGAGGCCTGGCGCCAGGTAGCCGTCGTCGTTACTAATAAGAATTCTCATAAGCGGATTTTACCTGAAGCAATGCCAACACTGCGCGTGCCCACGCCAAATGGCAGCATTATTTATGCCGCCGCCCTGGCGTGGCGCACTGCATCAGCGCTGTGCGGTGCGCGTCTCGCACCAGCCCCCTTCCAGCGCCTGCACTTCGGTCTCTTGCAAGGCCAGCAAGGCATTCAGATTGCCTTGCAATTTGTACAGCCTTTTAAGTTGCACCATGGCGCGCCGGCGCAGCTTGCCAGACACACCGGGACGCAGCAGGCAAGACTTCAACTGTTCGGCCAGTTCACCCGCCTGCGGATACTGTTCGCGCTCTATCATGCCCTGCAACATCGAGACCATGCTGGCCAGGATGTCAGGCTCGGCCACGACATCGGCCAGCAAGTGGCGCGTGGCCTGGGTAGCCGCATGCTCGCTGCCCAGGCGCCGCTGCTGCGCCTGCAGCACGGCAGCGAGCAGGCGCCGCGCGCCTTCCAGGTCGCCTTCGCGTCCCAGCGCCTGCGCCAGGAGCCGCTTGCTGCGCAAGGTATCGCCATGCTCGGCACCAAACAGGCGCTCGCGCGTCGCCACCACCGTGCCCAGCACTTGCTGCGCCTGCGTCAGCCGTCCCATGCGCAGCAGCGTGGCGGCGCGGCCATCCATCGCCTCCAGGGTCAGCGGGTGCTCGCCGCCCAGTTGGCACGCGTAGCTTGCCAACACGCTATCTTGCAGCAGCAGCGCCGCCGCCAGTTCCCCCTGCTGCAAGACGGTGCGCGCCAGGCAGGCCCGCGCAGCCAGGGTATCGGGATGCTCGCTGCCGAGTACGCGCTGGCGCACATCGAGCACGTCCTCTTCCAGGAAGCGCGCTTCGTCGAGCTTGCCCAACTGGCGCAACAGGCGCGCCATGCCGCTCTTGCACGCCAGGCTGTCGGGATGTTCCTCGCCCAGCAGGCGTACGCGAATCTCGACGCTCTGGCGGAAGGCATCGAGCGCTTGCGCGCTGCGCCCGTCCTTGCGATACAACTCGCCCAGGCCGGCCAGGTCGCGCGCCAGCGGCAAAGCCACGGCGCGGCCCGGCTCAAGCAGCAAGGCCTGGCGCGCTTCGCCGATAGCGCCCAGCAAGGCGATTTCACGGCTCGACTGCCATGGGAAGTAGCCGCCCGTCAACCACTGCAAAAAGGCTTCGAAGGTGCGCGTGAGGGAAAAGCGGTCGCCGCCCTGATCGATGCGCACGGCCAGCTGCTCGCCATAAGCAAACGTTTTCGTCTGCTGCAGCTGGACTTCGTCGAAATAGCTGTCGAGGGAAATTTGCGACAAACCGTAGGACGTGCGCAACAAGCGCTCGAACAAGGGCTGGAAGCCGGCGATACCCTTGTGCGCATCGCCGCGGCGCCACTCGGCGCGCTGCGCGCAGTCGCCCATTTCTATGCGCGAAGGCAAGGGGTACACCAGCAGCGGGCGCTGTTCGTCCTCATGGCTGCAGCGGTAGTCGATGGCCCGCTTGACGAGCGCATCGACCCCTTCCAGGCTTTGCCGGTTCGGCGTGAAGACCACCACCAGCTTTTTCGGCAACAAGGTAGTGCAGATACCGGCACTGTCGGTGCGGCCCGTACGCGAATCGACCAGTACATAGCGGAAATGCCGGGCCAGGGTATCGGCGAAGCAGCGAAACAGGGCCGGACAGGCATCGAACAACTGGTCCCAGTGCATCTGCGCCAGGCGCTCGCTGTAGCTGGCGTCGAAGCGTCCCGCGCGCATCAGATATAGCGCGCTGCCCTGGTCGACGCGCACCACGTACTGCTGCCAGTCGATGGCGTCGAGCACGCGCTGCGCCAGCGCTGCATCCGCACTCTGCGCATCGCGCCCGCCGGCGCGCATGCCCGCCGTTTCCAGGCAGATGCGCTCGATCTGCTGGCGGCACGCCTCGAAAAACTCCAGCACGCCCGGGCGCTCCTCGTGCTGTTCAAAATAATGGTGCAGACCCGGCGCTTCCATGTCCCAGTCCAGCATCAGTACGGGTACGCTGGCATTTTCGCGCCGTGCCAGCAAGACGGCGATGTTCGACAAGGCCATGCTGCGGCCGGTACCACCCTTGTAGGAATAGAAAGTAACGACTTCGCCAGTGGCGCTCAAAGGTGGCAGGGACAGGCGTTGGCATTCCATGACGAGACCTTTTACGTGATTAACGTGGAAAGTGGGGGGGCGGAATGGCACGCCATTCCGGCGGGATGGCGGGTAACACGAAACGACTGCAATCGTGGCCGGGCGGTGTCGAGCGCTTGAGCAAGTGGTAATGCGTGGCAATGCGCTGCACGATGCGATCGATGTCGGGCAGGTATTGCGGATTCGACTTCAAGTCGCCGCTGGCCAGCGTGTAGCCGGAAAAATCGACGTACAGTCCCGAGTCCGTTATTTGCAGCGGCAAGCCGTCAGGATGGCGCGTCATGATGATGGGGATGATCAGATGGCTGGGCAGCTCATACCAGGCGCGCCGCTCCTGCTCGATTAGTTGCATGGCAGCAAATTCGCGTCGCGTGTAGCCGTGCGCTTCATATTTGGGCGTGTACAGCACGATCATGCAAACGCTCTGACACATGGCGCGCGCCACGCGCAGGTCGATGTCATCGCCGCCGCCCAGTTGTTCACTGTCGATGAACAGCACTTCCTCGCGGTCAAGGTGCGGCTCCAGATAGCAAGCCAGCGCTTCGATGAGATCATGCTTGAACTTGTTCATGAACGCATATTGGCCGTGTGCATAGCTCAAGAAACAGCCGTAGCGGATCTCCATGACATCCCCCCGTTCCCCCTGCGGCCCTGCCAGCGCCGCGCCTTGATCCTGCAAGGCATGAGTTCACTGTAGACCGCCCGGCAACAGCTCAGTTTGCGCTGGCGCAAAGATGTGTTTGGCGTCCTGAAGGGGCAAGAAAAAGCCAGAAACTGGCGCGATCACGCCCATTTCTGGCATAGCAGGCACGCACGCAGACGGGCGCAAGAAGCGCTAGTGGCTTGATAATAAAAGGAAATATGCCGGCGCGCGGAGGGCGCCGGCAATTCGGGCTAGACGCCCTTGGCGGGCAGGTTGCGGAAGAACTCCACCACTTCGGCGCTATCGCGTGTGCGCTTGAACGGTGGCAAGCTTTGCCAGATGCGCTTGCCATACGGTTTGGAAATGAGGCGCGGATCGCAGAGCATCAGCACGCCCCGGTCACCCTCATCGCGGATCAAGCGGCCCGCACCCTGCTTCAGGTTGATGATCGCTTCCGGCAACGAGTGGTGCATGAAACCGTTCTTGCCCTGCTTTTCCATCACTTCGATGCGCGCGGCCAGCACCGGGTCATCGGGTGGCGCGAACGGCAGCTTGTCGATAATCACCAGAGAGAGCGCATCGCCGCGCACGTCGACACCTTCCCAAAAGCTTTGGCTGCCGATCAGCACGCCGTTGCCGGCGGCGCGGAACTGGTCCAGCAATTCCGTGCGGCCCTTTTCGCCCTGCACGAACAGGGGGAAGTTCAGGCCGCGCTGCTTGAATTCGTCGGCCAGGCGTTCGGCGGCGCGCTTGACGGCGCGCAAGGTGGTGCACAGGAAGAAGGTACGCCCGCCCGCCGCCTCGATGATGGGCAAGGCGCAATCGATGACGGCATCCGTGTAGCCCAGCGAATTGGGTTGCGGCAGGTTTTGCGGCACGAACAGCAAGCCCTGCTGGCCATAGTCGAACGGGCTCGGCCAGGTGTGCGACGGTTCGCCCGTCAAGCCCATCTGTTCCGAAAAATGCTTGAAGTCGTTCTTCACGGCCAGGGTGGCGGACGTGAAAATCCAGCTGCGCGGCGTACCTTCGCGCTGGTTGTTGAAAATCGGTGCGATCGACAATGGCGTTTTATGCAATTGCAGCGAACTGGAAAATGCTTCCACCCAGAACACCGCTTCTTCGCCGACCGCCACTTTCGCCTTCGGATCGAACTTCCAGCCACTCAATTGCTGCGCCAGTTCGACGCCGCGCACGCGGCACTGCTCCAGCGTTTCAGCCCTTTCGGCCTGGGTTTCCAGCACGGCCACCATGCCGTCAAGCTCATCTTTGAGAGTCTCGAGGGCGGGGAAAAAGTCGCTCGACGCGGCGATCTGCGGCAGCGACAGGCGCACGATATCCTGAGGGAAGGTCAAACGCAGATCGCGCGCCGCCTTCTCCACCACCGTGACGGTTTTTGCCCAGTCGATGCCACGCGCATGCGCCAAGCCCTCGGCCAGCACATCGCGGCACAGTTCCAGCACTTGCGAGGTGGAGACCGTGTTGCCAAAGAATAAAGTAGCCGTATCGGGCAGCTGATGCGCCTCATCGAAGATGATGGTGTTGGCCGAAGGCAGTAATTCGGCCACGCCCGTGTCCTTCAGCGCTACGTCGGCAAAGAACAGATGATGATTGACCACCACCACGTCGGCCTGCTGCGCTTCCTTGCGCGCTTTCATGACGAAACAATCCTGATAATACTGGCACTCGGCGCCCATGCAGGTATCGCGCGTCGATGTCACCAGGTTCCAGATCATGGCGTTTTCCGGCACCTTGGCCAGCTCGGCCTTGTCGCCGGAGCTGGTCATCTTGATGAAGCGAGAAATTTCACGCAAATGCCCCACGTCGTCGCGCGAGGTCATGCGACCGTTCTGCAAGGTGCGTTCCAAGTGATAGTGGCAGACGTAGTTCGAACGGCCCTTGAGCAAGGCTACCGAGACGGGCGCCTGCAATGCGGCACGCACGGTGGGGATATCGCGCAGGAAGAGCTGGTCCTGCAAGTTTTTCGTACCGGTAGAAACAATGGTCTTGCCGCCCCACATCAGGGCCGGTACCAGGTAGGCAAAGGTTTTGCCGGTACCCGTGCCCGCCTCGGCGATCAGCGTCGTCTGGCTATCGATGGCGTGGGCGATGGCCTTGGCCATTTCCGTTTGCGAACGGCGCGGCTTGTAGCTGCCCACGGCGGGACCGAGCGGGCCACCGGCGCCAAACAGGCGCTCGATGTCGGCATCGTGCTTGCCGGGCACGGCCTGGAGTTCGGCTGGCAGATCGGCAGGCTGGCCATCTGGGCTTGCGGGCAATAAATTGTGATCGGTCAAAATATACTTAGGTGAAGGCGGGACTGGACGCTACTGGCGCCCCTCAGGCGGGAACATCGGGCACCAACTGCATTTTCAGCAAGGTGATGTGATCCTTCAATTGTAATTTACGCTTTTTCAGGCGGCGCAGCTGCAGTTCGTCATGATGACCATCGAGTATCAGCAACTCGATGACGGCATCGAGGTCACGGTGCTCCACGTTAAGTTCAATCAGGCGCCGCTCTATATGCTGTGCATCGCTCATGTGTCGCGTTCCAGGCAGTGTTGGTAATAGGCGCGCGCAGCGTACGCACGCAGCCATTGACGCCGGCATCGCCGGCAAGTGTGTAGTTTAACCTGCCGCGCGTGTTAGGGCACGCCATTTCCGGCATGCCCTAACACGACGGTCTTAATTAGCAGGCGGCACAGGTACAGCTACGGCCGGCTTGCTGGCCGCTGCCGCCTTGGCAGCCTTGGCCTGCGCTTCTGCCTGGCGCTCGGCCAGGCGTTGCGCGACGCGTTTCTGACGCGCCACGGCGTCAGCCTGCCTGCGCGCATAGTCTGCCTCGCGGGCCGCGCGGCGCGGCGCCTCGGCGGCATCGACGGCAGCCTGTTTCGCCACCTTCGCCGCTTGCTCAGCCTCGCGCGCGGCAACCCTCTTGCCTTCCGGCTTGAGCGGTGCTGGCTCGGGCGCGACCACCTTCACCGGCTTGGGCATGGCCGCCGAGCGCTGCTCGGCGTCGAGGCGTGCATCTTCCTGCGTCCTGGCCAGGTCGATATCGCGCAAGCGCACGGACTCGGCCCGCTTGAAGTAGTTGGCCTCGGCTTCGACTGCGCGCAGGCGCAGCAGGATCAGACGACGCTTTTCCTTGGCATTGTCAACACAGCTATTGACGAAAAACTTGTCGTAGCACTCCAGTTCGCGCGCCGCGAACGCATTTTCAGCGGCCTCGCGCTCGCTGAGCACCTGTTTCAGCTTGGCGTCCGCCTCGGCGACGGACAAGGTGGCGGGCACTTGCGGTGCACCGACCTCATCAGATGCCGCGCCCCGCTGGTGTGCGCAGGCCGACAAGGCCAGGACCAAGCTCAGCGCCGCCCCCAGCTTGTAGAGTGTATTTGCCTTCATGTTCATCATCCCTGCCTCAAACGATCGCGTCGGCCGCGCCGCGCTGTTCTTTTTCCATGTATTCGCGCGATTGCATTTCGACGATACGCGACACGGTACGGTGAAACTCGTTGGCCAGCATGCCGTTCGTGTACAGCTGCTCCGGCACCACTTCGGCCGACATGACAAGCTTAACTTTTTGATCATAGAATACATCGATCAGCCAGGTAAAACGGCGCGCCTCTGACGACTGCGACGCCGACATGGCCGGTATGCCGGACAATATCACCGTATGGAAGCGGCTGGCGATTTCCAGGTAATCATTTTGCGACCGGGGACCGCCGCACAAAGTGGCGAAATCGAACCAGATGATGCCGCCAGCGCGGCGCAGGCAATGGATTTCGCGGCTCTCGATGCGGATGCGCGCGTCTTCGTCGGCGGTCTCGGCGATGCGCGTGTAGGCGTCGCGCAGGGCCTCGTCGGTCGCAGCGCCCAATGGCGTATAGTAACTTTCCACCTGCTCCAGCGCCCGGCTGCGGTAATCGACACCGGCATCGACGTTTATCACATCGAGCTTGTCCTTCAGCAGCGCGATGGTCGGCAGCATGCGGTCGCGGTGCAGGCCGTCCGGATACAGCAAGTCCGGAGCGTAATTCGAGGTCATGATGAAAGACACGCCATTGGCACTCAGGGCCGACAGCAGGTTGTACAGGATCATCGCGTCGGCGATGTCGGAAACGTGGAATTCATCGAAGCAGATCAAGCGGTATTTCTTGGCGATGCGTTTGGCCACCTCATCTAACGGGTCGGCCACGCCTTTCAATTCGTCGAGTTGCTGGTGCACGCCGCGCATGAATTCGTGGAAGTGCAAGCGCGTCTTGCGCAGCAGCGGCACGACCGAGTAAAAACTGTCCATCAGGAACGATTTACCGCGCCCTACCCCGCCCCACATGTACACGCCCTTTGGCACGGCAGGACGGTTCAACAGACGCTTGAAGGTACTCGAGCGCTGACCCTTGTAAGCCACCCACTCGTCATAGCACAGTTGCAGGCGGTCGACCGCGCGCCGCTGGGCGGCATCGGCCTTGAAATCACGCTTCTGCAACGCGTGCTGGTAAAACTCTTCAACGTTCATGGGATTCGATTCAACAGAGATTCTTGACATAGCGAAAACGGGCCGGCAAGGCAGAAACTGCTTTGCCGGCCCGCTGCGAAGTAAGGTGACGCTTAGAAGTTCAGCGTACGCTTGTCGACGGCCAGGGCCGCTTCCTTGGTCGCTTCCGACAAGGATGGGTGTGCGTGGCAGATACGCGCGATGTCTTCAGCCGAGGCCTTGAACTCCATCGCCACGACGGCTTCGGAAATCAGTTCAGAGGCCATCGGGCCGACGATGTGCACGCCGAGAATTTCATCGGTGGTCGCATCGGCCAGGAATTTCACCATGCCCGAAGTATCGCCCAGCGCGCGCGCACGGCCGTTGGCCATGAACGGGAAGGTACCAGCCTTGTAGGCGATGCCTTCGGCCTTCAGGGTTTGCTCGGTCTTGCCGACCCACGCGATTTCCGGCGAGGTGTAGATCACCCAAGGAATCGTGTTGAAGTTGGTGTGGCCGTGCTGGCCGGCGATACGTTCGGCCACGGCAACGCCTTCTTCTTCCGCCTTGTGCGCCAGCATCGGGCCACGCACGACATCGCCCACCGCCCACACGTTCGGCAAGTTGGTCTTGCAGTCGCCATCGACGGCGATGAAGCCGCGCTCGTCGAGCTGCAGGCCGACTTTATCTGCACCCAGACCATTCGTGTTCGGCGTACGGCCGATCGAGATGATCAGTTTGTCGAACACGGCTGTTTGCGCTTCGCCCTTGGCGTCCACGAATTGCACGCTGACGTCTTTCTTGCCTGGCGTGATCGCACCGATCTTGCAACCGAGGTTGATCTTCAATCCTTGCTTGGTGAACAGCTTCAACGCTTCCTTGGCAATCTGCTCGTCCACGGCGCCGAGGAAGACCGGCAGGCCTTCCAGCACGGTGACATCGGAACCCAGGCGGCGCCAGACGCTGCCCATTTCCAGGCCGATGACGCCGGCACCGATGACGCCCAGCTTGGCTGGAACGGCGTCGATGGCCAGTGCGCCCGTGTTCGACAAGATCAATTTCTCGTCAAATGGTGCGCCCGCCAGTTCGCGTGCGTTCGAGCCCGTGGCGATGACCACGTGCTTGGCGCTCAATGTTTCGTTGGCTTCGCCCGTCACGCTGATTTCATACGTGCCAGCGGCGGCAGCGGCGAAAGCGGCGCGGCCATGGAAGAAGGCAATCTTGTTCTTCTTGAACAGGTACAGGATGCCGTCGTTGTTTTGCTTGACGACGGTATCTTTGCGCTTGAGCATCTGGCCCAGGTTCAGCTTCAGACCGGCGACATCGATGCCGTGCTCGGCGAAGCTGTGGCCGGCGTGCTCGAAATGCTCGGACGATTGCAGCAGCGCTTTCGACGGGATGCAGCCGACGTTGGTGCAAGTGCCACCAGGAGCGGCACCGCCCTTGGCGTTCGACCACTCGTCGACGCAGGCGACGGAAAAGCCCAGCTGCGCTGCGCGGATGGCGGCGATATAGCCGCCAGGGCCCGCACCGATGACAACTACGTCAAATTGTTTAGTACTCATGTTTTGTTATTCCAATCTCTTCGTCTGGTACGAAAATCCACAATAGAAGGTAAATCACCACGCCGAAGCCGAAGGTCAATGTAAACAGGACGAAGACGAGGCGCCAGATCCACGCTTCCATGCCGGAAGCGCGACCCAGACCACCGCAGACGCCACCGAGCCAGCGGTCGTTGCGCGAACGGCGCAGGCGATTAAATTCCTGCACCAGGTCATTCGACGCTCCGGCAGGCGCGTTGGCGTCGGACGTGTTGTCCGCCTTGTCCAAGTTGATATTGCTCAGGAGCTTGGCTTTCGCTTGCGCGAACTCGGCATCGCTCAGGGCGCCCGCCAGGTGTAACTCGTGCAGACGCTTGATTTCTTCAGAGACGTTCATGGGAATCCTCTTTCATTGAGATCAGCCAGCTGCGTCTTCTGGCAAGGGGTATCAGCTACATTGCCCCGGCGGCGACGCCGGGGTGCTACAGTGCTTACAGGTCCAGCAGCAGGCGTGCAGGATCTTCCAGCGCTTCTTTCATCGCCACCAGGCCGAGGACTGCTTCGCGGCCGTCGATGATGCGGTGATCGTAGGACATGGCCAGGTAGTTCATCGGACGCACCACGATCTGGCCGTTTTCGACGACAGCGCGGTCCTTGGTCGCATGCACGCCCAGGATGGCCGATTGTGGCGGGTTGATGATCGGGGTCGACAGCATGGAGCCGAAGGTGCCGCCGTTCGAGATCGAGAAGGTGCCGCCCGTCAGGTCGTCCAGAGTCAGCTTGCCATCCTTGGCTTTCGCGCCGAATTCACCGATTTTTTTCTCGATGTCGGCGATCGACAGCTGGTCCGCATTGCGGATGATAGGCACCACCAGGCCACGTGGCGAACCGACGGCGATGCCGATGTCGAAGTAGCCGTGGTAGATGATATCGTTGCCGTCAACGGAGGCGTTGATGATCGGGTATTTTTTCAGGGCGGCGACGGCGGCCTTGACGAAGAAGGACATGAAGCCCAGCTTGACGCCGTGCTCTTTCTCGAACTTGTCCTTGTACTTGTTGCGCAGGTCGATGACCGGCTGCATGTTCACTTCATTGAACGTGGTCAGGATGGCGTTCGTCGATTGCGATTGCAGCAGGCGCTCGGCGATACGTGCGCGCAGACGGCTCATCGGCACGCGCTCTTCCGGACGGTCGCCCAGACTGGCAGCCGATGGCGTGGCAACTTGCTGCAGCGCTGGCTTGGCAGCAACTGGCGCCAATGGCGCGACAGCTGGCTTGGCGGAAGCGGCCAGGGCGTCGCCCTTGGTCACGCGGCCATCTTTGCCCGAACCGGCGACGTCGCCAGCGGACAGACCTTTTTCGGACAGGATCTTGGCAGCGGCAGGCATGGCGACATCGCCTTTGCTTGCAGCAGCTGGGGCGGACGCGATAGCGGCGTCTTGCGCGGCGGCGGCCAGCGCTGGCGCAGGCACGGCCGATACTTCCATCGGGCTGACCTTGGCCGAGCCGTCAGTGTCGATAATGGCGATGACTTCGCCGGCGACGACGGTAGCGCCGTCAGCCTTGATGATCTGCACGATCACGCCAGCGACAGGCGCCGGCAGTTCCAGCACCACTTTATCGGTTTCGATATCGATCATGTTTTCGTCGCGCGTCACTGCCTCGCCGACTTTCTTGTGCCATGCCAGCAGGGTCGCTTCTGCAACCGATTCCGACAACTGGGGAACTTTGACTTCGATTTGTGCCATGTAAAACTCCGTTTATTTTGTTATTGCGGCGCCGCCCCTGCGTAGCAAGGGCGGCGCTCCGTCACGATGTATGCGAGCAGGCGCCATGCACTAGGCATGGCACCCGCCATCCTGCCAATTACTTGGTCAGGATAAAACCCTTCAGCTTCGAGAATGCTGTTTCCAGCAGATCTTTTTGCTGGGCGTAGTGCTTGTCATAGTAACCGACAGCAGGCGACGCCGAAGCAGGACGACCGGCGTAAGCCAGACGCTGGCCCGATTCCAGGCCTTCGAAGATGTTGTGCTGGATCTGGAACCAGGCGCCCTGGTTTTGCGGCTCGTCCTGGGCCCATACCACTTCAACCAGGTTCGGGAACTTCTTCAGTTCAGCAGCGAACGACTTGTGCGGGAACGGATACAGCTGTTCCAGGCGCACGATGGCCGTGTCGGTCTGACCGCGTGTCTTGCGTGCGTTGACCAGGTCGTAATAGACCTTGCCCGAGCAGGCGACGACGCGCTTGACTTTCTTGGCATCGATTTTGTCGTCGACTTCGCCGATAACGGTCTGGAAACCACCCTTGGCCAGGTCGGTCAGCGGCGAACCGGCATCCTTGTTGCGCAACAGCGACTTCGGCGTCAGGATGACCAGCGGCTTGCGGAACTGGCGCACCATCTGGCGGCGCAGCAAATGGAAGATCTGTGACGCCGTCGTCGGCTGCACTACTTGCATATTGTTGTCTGCGCACAGCTGCAAGAAACGTTCAGGACGCGCCGACGAGTGCTCAGGACCCTGGCCTTCGTAACCGTGCGGCAGCATCATGACCAGGCCCGAAGCGCGGCCCCACTTCACTTCGCCGGAGCTGATGAATTGGTCGATCACGACTTGCGCGCCGTTGGCGAAGTCGCCGAACTGGGCTTCCCAGATCGTCAGTGTATTCGGTTCAGCGGTCGAGTAACCGTATTCGAAGGCCAGTACGGCTTCTTCGGACAGCACGGAGTCGATGACGGTAAACGGTGCCTGGTTGTCCGACACGTTTTGCAGCGGAATGTACGTACCGGCATCCCAACGCTCGCGGTTCTGGTCATGCAGCACGGCGTGGCGGTGCACGAAGGTGCCACGGCCTGCATCCTGGCCCGTCAGGCGGATGGCGTAACCGGACGATACCAGCGATGCGTAGGCCAGGTGTTCGCCCATGCCCCAGTCCAGGTTCATTTCGCCGCGGCCCATGGTGCCACGGTCGCCCAGCACTTTTTCAACCAGCGAATGGACCTTGAAGTCTGCCGGCACGCTGGTGATGCGCGTCGCCAGGCGTTTCAGTTCCGTCATCGGCACGGCGGTGTCGGCCGAATCGGTCCATTTCTTGTTCAGGAACGGCAGCCAGTCGACCGCGTACTTGTTCTTGAAGTTCGAAATGACTGGATCGACGGTATGCTTGCCGGCGTCCATGGCGTCGCGGAAAGCGGCCACCATCTTGTCGCCGCCATCGGCAGGAATCACGCCTTGCGCTGCCAGCTTGTCCGCGTACAGCTTGCGGGTGCCTGGATGCTGGCCAATCTTCTTGTACATCAGTGGCTGCGTCAGTGCCGGCGTATCTTGCTCGTTGTGGCCAAGCTTGCGGTAGCAGATGATGTCGAGGACGATGTCCTTCTTGAATTCCATGCGGTAATCGAGCGCGATCTGCGTCGCCAGTACCACCGCTTCCGGATCATCGGCATTGATGTGCAGGACCGGCGCTTCGATCATCTTGACGACGTCCGAGCAGTACAGGGTCGAGCGTGCATCGCGCGGGTCAGAGGTGGTGAAACCGATCTGGTTGTTGATCACGATATGCACCGTGCCGCCTGTATGGTAGCCACGGGTTTGCGCCAGATTGAGCGTTTCCATGACCACGCCCTGGCCGGCGAAAGCTGCATCGCCGTGCACCAGAATCGGCAGCACTTGTGCGCCCTGCGCGTCGCCGCGGCGATCCATGCGGGCCTTGACGGAACCTTCGACCACGGGGTTGACGATTTCCAGGTGCGACGGGTTGAATGCCAGCGACAGGTGGACCGGGCCGCCTGCGGTGGAAATGTCCGACGAGAAGCCTTGATGGTACTTCACGTCGCCGGCAGGCAGGTCGTCGCCATGCTTGCCTTCAAATTCTTCGAACAGTTCCTGTGGCGCCTTGCCCAGGGTGTTGACCAGTACGTTCAAGCGGCCGCGGTGGGCCATGCCGATAACGATTTCCTGCACGCCTTTTTCGCCGGCGCGCTGGATGGTTTCATCCATCGAGGCGATGAAGGTCTCGCCGCCTTCCAGGGAGAAGCGCTTCTGGCCCACGTAACGGGTGTGCAGATAGCGTTCCAGCCCTTCCGCCGCGGTCAGGCGGTCGAGGATGTGGATTTTTTTCTCTGCGGTGAAATTCGGGGTGGAGCGGATCGATTCCAGTTTCTCTTGCAACCAGCGCTTTTCGGCCGGATCGGAGATGTACATGAATTCGGCACCGATCGAACGCGTGTAGGTATCGCGCAGATAGTTTTGCAGATCGCGCAAGGTGGCGGTCTCGGGGCCAAAATAGGTGTTGCTGATGTTGAACACGGTGTCCATGTCCGCGTCGGTGAAACCATAGAAGCTCAGCTCGAGCTCAGGAATCATCGGACGTTCCTGACGTTGCAGCGGATCCAGATTGGCCCAGTGCGAACCGAGGTAGCGATAAGCGGCGATCAGTTGCGTAGCAGCGACGCGCTTACGACCCATTTCAGCATCGAAGGAAGCGGTCACAGTGCGGATCGGGCCTGCTTTTGCGCGCTCGGCGAACGAGGCGACGACGGAGGCATGCGCCACGTCAGGCTTGTTGCTGCCGTCGACTGCAGGCACATGCTGCATGGCGTCGAAATAAGCGCGCCAGTTGTCCGGTACCGAACCTGGGTTATTGAGATACGCTTCGTACAGATCTTCGACGTACGGAGCATTCCCACCGAACAGGTAGGAGTTGGACGTTAATTGTTGCATCATATTGCTCACCTTTCTTCGCGCTTCGCGAGATTAGCGGGTTAATCTAACCTTCCGCGACACGGCCTGACCGGTTAGCGGATTGCACATCAAGTTGTGGGGGAAGGGATTTTTTATTGCGCCAGCATTCTGCATACCGTCATTTAGAATAGCACGCGGTATTGTAACGCAACAACCACTAGTTGAATTTTATTTGGCAAGCAAATGTAAGCCGGGCCGTTGCATTTGCGCGCCTTGCCGGCCAGTGACTGTTGCGCTTACGGCACTTCCTTGGCCACGCTGGCGTGCCGCGCGCGCCCGACTTGCCTGCCAGACAACGGCGATAGCGCGATGGCTGCCAGCCACTCGGGGTCGCCGGCAAACCAGTCCACCAGAAAGTCGAGCATCGTGCGCAGCAAGGGCGACATGTGCTGGCGCGACGTATAGATGCCGTAGATGCCCATGTCCTGCGGCTGATACGCGGGCAGCAGTTCCACCAATTGTCCGCTGGCGATCAGCGGCGCGGCCGAATAGCGCGGTTGCAGCGCGATGCCCGCCCCCGCCACCGTCGCCACTAGCAAGACCTGCGATTCATTTGCCGACAAGCGGCCACTGACAGGCACAGTGAGCGCTTCCCCATCGTGCGTGAACTGCCACAGGCTTTTGCCGAAGTAGGTATAGGTCAGGCAGTTATGCAAGGCCAGATCTTGCGCCCGACGCGGCGTGCCGTGCGCTGCCAGATACGATGGTGCAGCGCACACCACCGACGCGCAACTAGCCAGTTGGCGCGCGATCAGGTTCGGTTCGAGCGCATTCGTGATGCGGATCGCCAGGTCGATGCGCTGGTCCACCAGGTTGACGGCGCGGTTCTCCATCTGCAGGTCGACGGCGGTCTGCGGGTAGCGCTCCAAGTAAGCAGTCACTGCGCCAGCGAGCGCGGTCTGGGCAAGTGATTGCGAACAGCTAATGCGCAGCAAGCCGTGCGGCGTATGGCTACCCCCGGGTGCAGCCACGAGCATGGCGCCGGCCACTTCAAGCATTTGCCGGCAGCGCGCCAGAGTCGCCTCGCCCGCATCCGTCAAGCTCAGGCGGCGCGTGGTGCGATGCAGCAGACGCGCCCCCGCCCACTGCTCCATCGCGGCCAGGTAACGCGTCACCATGGCGCGCGACATATCGAGCGACTCGCTGGCAGCGACCATGCTACCGCGCTCGGCGATGGCGACAAACACCTGTGCGGCAGTTATGCGGTCCATTGGTACGCCTTCATTAATTAGTCTGACTCAGGCAATGCAGCATGGCAATCGACCCTACTTCACACCTATTCGCGTCACGATCATATGCCATCGCGGTGGCATCCTCAAGCACCATGCGCAGCGGCAGCATCCTGCGCCAGCCCGATGAAAGACCGAGCCTGCCAAGCGAAGGACGGCGCGTCGAACTGCATCAGCGGGTAGCGGCACGGCACTGCGCCAGCACAGTCCTGCCCTGCCCTGCCACTCCATGTGATCGGGCAAGGCAAGGTAAGGCACATACGCTTGCAGGCAGGGCGCACCATAAAAAAAGCGAGCTGGTCGGCTCGCTTTTTTTGCGCCGGGCTGCAAGGCCTGGCAGGAACACGGCGCCGTAACTTAGGCGCGCTTGTCCAGTGGCAGCACTTCGCGGGTCGTCGAACCGACGAACAGCTGACGTGGACGGCCGATTTTTTGCTCAGGATCGGCGATCATTTCGTTCCACTGGGCGATCCAGCCGATGGTGCGAGCCATGGCGAAGATACCGGTGAACAGCGACACAGGGATGCCCAGCGCCGATTGCACGATGCCCGAGTAGAAGTCGACGTTCGGGTAGAGTTTGCGCGAAACGAAGTAATCGTCGCTCAGTGCAATCTTTTCCAGTTCCATCGCCAGCTTGAACAGCGGGTCGTCTTGCAGGCCCAGCTCTTGCAGCACTTCGTAGCAAGTTTCACGCATCAGCTTGGCGCGTGGATCGAAGTTCTTGTACACGCGGTGGCCAAAGCCCATCAGCTTGACGCCGGAGTTCTTGTCCTTGACTTGCTCGATGAAGGCAGGAATGTTCTCGACGGTGCCGATTTCCTTGAGCATGTTCAGTGCCGCTTCGTTGGCGCCGCCGTGGGCAGGGCCCCACAGGCAGGCGATACCGGCAGCGATACAGGCGAACGGGTTGGCGCCCGACGAACCGGCCAGACGGACGGTCGAGGTCGATGCATTTTGCTCGTGGTCCGCGTGCAGGATCAAGATACGGTCCAGGGCGCGCACCAGCACGTCGTTGACCTTGTACTCTTCGCACGGGTTGGCGAACATCATGTGCATGAAGTTGGCGCTGTACGACAGGTCGTTGCGTGGGTACACGAAAGGCTGGCCGACCGAGTACTTGTAGGTCATCGCGACCAGGGTTGGCATCTTGGCGATCAGGCGGATGGCCGACACTTCGCGGTGATGCGGGTCGTTAATATCGAGCGAGTCATGGTAGAACGATGCCAGCGCGCCAACGGTGCCCACCAGGACCGACATCGGATGCGCATCGCGGCGGAAGCCACGGAAGAAAAATTGCATCTGTTCGTGCACCATCGTGTGCTTGGTGACAGTGTCGACGAACTTGGCTTTTTGCTCCGCGTTTGGCAATTCGCCGTTCAGCAGCAGGTAGCACGATTCCATGAAGTCGGCGTTGACGGCCAACTGTTCGATCGGGTAACCACGGTACAGCAGTTCGCCCTTGTCGCCGTCGATATAGGTGATCGACGAGTTGCAGGCGGCCGTCGACATAAAGCCTGGGTCGTAGGTGAATTTGCCGCTACCGGCGTACAGTTTGCGGATGTCGATGACATCCGGGCCAACCGTGCCTTTGTAGATTGGAAATTCAAGCGATGGGCTGCCATCGGAGAACGACAGGGTAGCTTTTGTGTCAGAGATATTCATGGGCTCTTCCTTCTCGGGAGTGAGTCGAAATTAAAATCAAAAATTCTGGCTGCAATTCGCACCGCAATTCGGCAGTGCTACAGCGCGCCACTCGCACCGTTTGCAATGTATCGCCCAGGCGTCTAGGCAATGCGCAGTCGTTGCAGCAGTGCGCACACATGCGGCAGATCGACTTCGCCTTCCGGCTCTTTACGGGCCAGTACCAGATCCATTAATGCATTGTCCGACAAGTCCAGCAAACGCGTCAGCGCGTCAACTTCATCATCGGTCAATTCAGTTTCATACGCATCGAGAAAACGGGTCAGGATGATGTCGTTTTCGACCAAGCCACGACGTGAACGCCAGCGCAGGCGGGCGCGGTTGGCCGGGTCGGCCTGATGCGAGGACAAAATTGATTCTGTCATTTGGTTTACCACCTTACATGTGCCTTGCGGCACGGTGTTACTTTGCAGGCGCCGCCTGCAGGCAAGAGAAAATATCCTCTACCGGCAAACGGCGCCCAGCGGATGCAATCAGACGTATCAGATCGCGCGGCGTACCATCAATTCCTTAATCTTGCCGATCGCCTTGTTCGGGTTCAAGCCTTTCGGACAGACATCGACGCAGTTCATGATCGAGTGGCAGCGGAACAAGCGGTACGGGTCTTCCAGGTTGTCCAGACGCGCAGCGGTTGCTTCGTCGCGCGAATCGGCGATGAAGCGGTAAGCTTGCAGCAAGCCGGCCGGGCCGACGAATTTATCCGGATTCCACCAGAACGACGGGCACGACGTGGAGCAGCAAGCGCACAGGATGCACTCGTACAGGCCATCGAGTTCTTCGCGCTGTTCCGGCGACTGCAGGCGCTCTTTTTCAGGCGGGATCGAATCGTTGATCAGGAAAGGCTTGATCGAATCGTATTGCTTGAAAAATTGCGTCATGTCGACGATCAGGTCGCGGATAACTGGCAGACCTGGCAATGGACGCAGCACGATAGGCTCGGACAGCTCGTTCAGGTTGGTGGTGCATGCCAAACCGTTCTTGCCGTTGATGTTCATCGCGTCCGAACCGCACACGCCTTCGCGGCACGAGCGGCGCAGGGCCAGCGAGTCATCGACGTCCGCCTTGATGCGCTGCAGTGCATCGAGCAGCATCTTGTCGGTGTCTTTCAGTTCGACCGTCAGGTCTTGCATGTACGGCTTGGCATCCTGGTCAGGATCGTAGCGGTAGATTTTGAATTTAAGAGTGCGTGCCATGATATAGCCTTAGAAAGTACGTGGTTTCGGTTTGAAGGTGTCAACCGTCAGCGGCTTGGTCACGACTGGCTTGTATTCCAGTCGGTTGCCTTCCGAATACCACAAGGTGTGCTTCATCCAGTTGTCGTCGTCACGCAGCGGATAGTTATCCTGGGCGTGCGCGCCGCGCGATTCCTTGCGGGCCGCTGCCGAAACGATGGTCGCTTTCGCCGTTTCGATCAGGTTATCGAGCTCCAGCGCTTCCACGCGGGCCGTGTTGAAGACCATCGACTTATCTTTGAAGGAGACGTGCTTGCGACGCTCGTCAAGCTTCATGATTTCTTCGACGCCCTTGTTCAGCATTTCGTCGGTACGGAACACGCCGCAGTACTTCTGCATCGTGGCGCGGATGTCGTTCGCCACGCCCTGCACGGTTTCCGTGCCGGTCGAGTTTTCCAGGCGCGCCAGGCGGCCCATGGCGAAGTCGGCAGCATCGGCTGGCAAAGGCTTGTTTTCCCTGGCTTTCAGACCGCTGCCCACGATGTGGTTGCCGGCCGCGCGGCCAAAGACCACCAGATCGAGCAGGGAGTTCGTGCCCAGACGGTTAGCGCCGTGCACCGAGACGCAGGCGCATTCGCCGATCGCGTACAGGCCGTTGACGACCTTGGCCGAATTATCGGGGCCGGTCGGGGTGACAACCTGGCCATGGATGTTCGTTGGAATGCCGCCCATCTGATAGTGAATCGTCGGCACGACAGGAATTGGTTCCTTGGTGGCGTCGACGTTGGCGAACTTGTGACCGATTTCCAGAATCGACGGCAGGCGCTTGGCGATGGTGTCGGCACCGATATGGCGCAGGTCGAGCAACACATAGTCCTTGTTTGGACCGCAGCCGCGACCTTCCTTGATTTCCTGGTCCATCGAACGCGACACGAAGTCGCGCGGCGCCAGATCCTTCAGGGTCGGCGCATAGCGCTCCATGAAGCGTTCGCCTTCGCTATTGATCAGGATACCGCCTTCGCCGCGCACGCCTTCGGTGATCAGGACGCCCGCGCCAGCCACGCCGGTCGGGTGGAACTGCCAGAATTCCATGTCCTGCAGCGGCAGGCCGGCACGCGCCGCCATACCCATGCCGTCACCGGTATTGATGAAGGCATTCGTCGAGGCGGCGAAGATACGGCCTGCGCCGCCCGTTGCCAGCACCGTCGTTTTTGCTTCCAGGATCATGCATTCGCCGGTTTCCATTTCCAGCGCGACAACACCAATCACGTCGCCTTCGGCGTCACGGATCAGGTCGATTGCCATCCATTCGACGAAGAAGTGCGTGCGTGCACGCACGTTGCGCTGATACAGCGTGTGCAACAGGGCGTGACCGGTACGGTCCGCTGCCGCGCAAGCGCGCTGCACCGGCTTTTCGCCGAAGTGGGCAGTGTGGCCGCCGAACGGACGCTGGTAAATCGTGCCGTCAGGATTGCGGTCGAATGGCATGCCGAAGTGTTCCAGTTCATACACGACCTTCGGTGCTTCACGGCACATGAATTCGATGGCATCCTGGTCGCCCAGATAGTCGCCACCCTTGACGGTGTCGAACATGTGCCAGAACCAGTTGTCTTCGGCCATGTTGCCGAGCGATGCGCCGATACCGCCCTGCGCCGCAACAGTGTGCGAGCGGGTCGGGAAAACTTTCGACAGGACAGCGACGTTCAAGCCGGCTTCAGCCAGTTGCAACGACGCGCGCATGCCGGAACCGCCGGCACCAACGATCACCGCATCAAAGCGGCGGGTAGGAATTGCAGATTTATATGCTGCCACGATTACACACTCCAGAGTATCTGTACCGTCCAAGCGGCACAAGCGATCAACCACAGCATGGTGGCAATTTGCAGGGTAAGACGCAGGCCTGCGCTTTTCACGTAATCCATCCAGATGTCGCGGACGCCTACCCATGCATGAAAGAACAGCGCCAGGAAGGTCACCAGGCTGAACAATTTAAACCACTGCTGTGCGAACAGACCAGCCCAGCCTTCATAGCTGAAGTTGCTGCCAGTCAGGAAAGAAATAAGCAGGATGGCCACATAAGCCACCATGACGATGGCGGTGACGCGTTGCGCCAGCCAATCGCGTAAGCCGTAATGGGCACCGACAACGATGCGTTTCGGTCCGATATTATTGTCTGCCATGTTTAAAATACTCCAAACAGTTTCAAAGCGACCAGTGCCGTCAGCAGCAGGCTCACGACCAGCACGGAAGAAGCGGTCTTGCGTGCCGAATCTTTTTCGATGGCAACGTGCACATCCATGAACAGGTGACGGATACCGGCACAGAAGTGGTGCAAGAAGGCCCACACCAGACCCAGGGTGATCAGCTTGACCAACCAGTGCGAGGCGATGCCCTGGAAGTAGGCATAGGACATCTCGGAACGCAGGCTCAGTTCCAGCATGTACAAGATGCACGGCAGCAGGGCGAACATGATGAAACCACTGATGCGATGCAGGATCGAGACGATGGCGCCGACAGCCATGCGGTAGTTTGACAATTCGGTAACATGAATGTTACGGAATTGCGGCCGTTCTTTTTTTGGTACTTCTCTTACGGCTTCAGACATAACAAAAACCTCCCCTTTGAATTTCAACTAAATATTGAAGCCGCGATTTTCGTTGATTTTCGCAACCCTTAACAGTACCTATTGTTACATATAACCAAAATGGCGTTTTACTACAAAATACCGCGCTACTTTCCGTAGTTCACGTAATTTAATTACAGAATCGCCGGCACCGCATGACCCGCCGGAGCGGACCATACTTTAGCTGCGTATTCTGCTGTCTCCGTTGCCCGCCTTGCGGCAGGCGTCTTGCAAGCGACGCGCCTCAGCCTTGCCGCTTGCCTGGGCAAGCACAGCTGCCCCGCTGCTTCAGCTGAGTTCATTCTGATAATGATGGCGACTTGTCAGATACAAGCCGCGGCGCAATTCGACCGGCTTGTCGCCGTAGGTAAACGACACGCGCTCGGAACTGAGCAGGGGCGTGCCGAGATCGATATTCAAGAGCTGCGCGGCGCCAGCGTCGGCGCACACGGCGCGGATCTGCTCGGACGCACGGATCATGCGCGTGCCAAATTCCGTTTCAAACAGGCCATACATCGGGCCCTTGTATTCCACCAGGCGCTCGGCCGTCAAACCCTTGAAGATCAGGCCGGGCAGCCACAGCTCCTCAAGGACGGTCGGCACGCCGTCGAAATACTGCACGCGTTTGATGAAGATGACGGCGTCGCCGGACTTCAGCTCCATCAGGCGCGCCACGTCGGCGGGCGCGCGCACGCGCTTGACTTCAATAAACTTGCTTTCAGGATAATGCGGCACGCCTTCGTCCGGCACCAGGCGCAGGAAGCGGAAATGCGCGCGCGCCTCATGGTGGGTGGACACAAACGTGCCCTTGCCCTGGCGGCGCATGACGAGGTTCTCGGCGGACAGTTCATCGATGGCTTTGCGCACCGTGCCCTGGCTGACCTTGAAGCGCCCTGCCAGCTCAACTTCGCTGGGGATCAGCTCGCCCGGCTTCCACTCACCCGTTTGCAAGCTTTGCGTGATGAGGGCCTTGATCTGCTGATACAGGGGACTGAAGGTGGGCGAGGCAGTGACGGCCGGCGTGGCGACGGGCATCGCAGCAGTGGTATTGCTGCCAACAACGACGGCGCCTGGCGTACCGCCGACAGCGGCACCGGGCGTAGCCGGGGAGCTCGCGGTCGGACTGACCGCCCCGCTTGCGGCAGTGGCATTGTTGGTCAGGTTGGACGAGGCGGAATTCATAGTCCGCCATTTCAACACAAATCACCGCCCGCGTCCAGTAAAACACTCGCAGTTATCTGTCTTATATAAGACATAAGATATGATTGACAGATACAGATCAGAGGCCTAAACTGCCCTCGATAAAACTCGTGAACCACCATTTTATGTTGTCGGCCAGCCACTCTGGCCTTGTGCAGCACGAGCTTGACGGCCGCGTACGCCAGCAATTCGGTGGCGCGTGCCGGTTTTGGTATCATTGTAGCTTTTCCGGATAAGCGTAAGCCCAGCTTCAAGCCCGTTTTCTTTCCCATTTTTGGAGATTCATCATGGCTAAAACCCCAATGCGTGTTGCAGTAACCGGCGCCGCCGGCCAGATCGGCTACGCTCTGTTGTTCCGCATCGCCAATGGCGACATGCTCGGCAAAGACCAGCCTGTCATCTTGCAACTGCTTGAAATTCCGGACGAAAAAGCCCAGAAAGCGCTCAAGGGCGTGATGATGGAAATCGACGACTGCGCCTTCCCGCTGCTGGCCGAGATGACCGCCCACGCCGATCCGCTGACGGCATTCAAAGATGTCGACGTGGCCGTTCTGGTCGGCGCGCGTCCACGCGGTCCAGGCATGGAACGCAAGGACCTGCTGGAAGCGAACGCGCAGATCTTCACGGTGCAAGGCAAGGCGCTCGACGCCGTCGCTTCGCGCAATGTCAAAGTTCTGGTCGTCGGCAACCCTGCCAACACCAACGCTTACATCGCCATGAAATCGGCGCCATCGCTGCCAGCGAAAAACTTCACCGCCATGCTGCGCCTGGACCACAACCGCGCGCTGTCGCAAGTCGCTGCCAAGACTGGCACCGCCGTCAAGGACATCGAGAAGCTGACCGTCTGGGGCAACCACTCGCCAACCATGTACGCCGACTACCGTTTTGCTAGCGTCAACGGCAAGGCCGTCAAGGACCTGATCAACGACCAGGAATGGAACGCCAACACCTTCCTGCCAACCGTCGGCAAGCGCGGTGCAGCCATTATCGAAGCGCGCGGCCTGTCGTCGGCAGCATCGGCAGCGAACGCCGCCATCGACCACATCCATGACTGGATGCTGGGCACCAACGGCAAGTGGACCACCATGGGCGTGCCTTCCGATGGTTCGTATGGCATCCCTGAAGGCACCGTCTTCGGCTTCCCGGTCACCACCGACAACGGTGAGTACACCATCGTTCAAGGTCTGGAAATCGATGCCTTCTCGCAAGAGCGCATCAACCTGACCCTGAAAGAATTGACCGAAGAGCGCGAAGGCGTGAAACACCTGCTGGCCTAAGTCCAGTTCTGGCGACGCGGCGCAGACCCGCCGCCCGCCAAGAAGGCCGCACCGCGCATGTCGCGGCGCGGCTGTTTTATCAAGTACTCTTTACCTGCAGAAATGCCTTAAGCATGCACCCTTCCGAGGTTTTATTCCAAGGCAAACGCCAGCCGCTATTGCTCGCCGCTTGCGACCACTACGCCGGCTCTGAAAAGCTGATGCGTAAATCGATTGCTTTGCAACAAGAGCTTGGCCCCCTGTTTGACATCACCTTCGACTGCGAAGACGGCGCCAGCGCCGGCAGTGAAGAAAGCCACGCCCAGATGATCGCTGGCCTGCTGCTCAGCGACGAAAACCAGTTCAACCGCATCGGCGTGCGCGTGCACGACGTCGACAGCCCATTTTTTGCGCGCGACGTGGAAATCATCTGCGCCGCTGCAGCCCGCCTGGCCTATATCGCCGTGCCCAAGGTGGGCGGCGTGCAAGACGCCATGCTGGCGATCGACCTGATCAACCACCACGCGCGCCGCGCGGGCCGCGACAACTTGCCCGTACATATACTGATTGAAACGCACGGCGCGCTGCGCGACGCCTACGCGATCGCCGCCCTGCCCCAGGTCGAATGCCTGTCCTTCGGCATCATGGATTTCGTCTCGGCCCATTATGGCGCCATTCCCGCCGCCGCCATGCGCACGCCGGGCCAATTTACGCACCCGCTGGTGGTGCGCGCCAAACTGGAAGTGGCAGCCGCCTGCCACGCGCATGGCAAGGTGCCATCGCACAATGTGACGACGGACGTGCGCGATTCGGCCGTGGTGGCGAATGACGCCCAGCGTGCAACGGCCGAGTTCGGCTACACGCGCATGTGGAGCATCCATCCGGACCATATCAAGCCCATCATCAAGGCCTTCACGCCGCGCCTGTCCGAAGTCAACGAGGCCAGCAACATCCTGACCGAGGCGCAGCGCGCCGACTGGGGACCGATTGCGCAAAATGGCCGCTTGCACGACCGCGCCAGCTACCGATATTATTGGACCGTTTTGCAACGCGCCAAACTGGCAGGCCTGGGCCTGCCCGAGGCGGCCGCAGCATTACTTAACGCCCCCTCTTCCAGCACTACTGAAAACTGACAGGAATTACACGATGTCCATCTCCAAATTAGCCATAGCCTGCAGCGTTGCGCTGAGCGCCATGAGCCTCACGCTGGCGCCAGTCAGCTTCGCCGCTACGGATACCAAGGAGCCGGCAAAAGCCAAGGCAGCCAAGGCCAAGCCGAAAGCCAAGGCCAGCAAGACCACCGATACCAAGGAAGCGCATCCGCTGGCCATGTCGGTGCTCGACAAGGAAGAAGCCGACGAACCCGATACGCTGGGCTCGGCCTCCACCGATTTCAACTGTGAACTTGGTAATAAAATTACCATCTACACCAATGCCAGTGACGACAAACACATCGCCCTGCGCTGGAAGAAGCGCCTGCACCGCCTGAGCCGCGTCGGCACCACCACCGGCGCCAACCGCTTCGAAAACCGCATGTATGGCCTGGTCTGGATCGGCATCCCGGCCAAAGGCATGCTGCTCGATTCCAAGCAGGGCCGCCAGTTGGCCAATGAATGCAAGGATGCGCAGCAAGCCAAACCGGCAGCCTTGGTGGAAGCTCCGGCCTCGCTGGGCGTCTTGCCAGTCGCCGGCGGCTGATGTGCGTAGCAAGGGCCTCTTCGGGGGCTCAGTCATGTTTTGTAATTTGAATCATCAATAAATAGACGATACCCAACAAGGAGAGGTCATGTCCCGCAACACTCTGAACACGCTCAAGGACTTTAATATTTCGGCTAGCAAGAAGGGCAAGCTGTACTCCCTGCCTGCTCTGGAAAAAAGCCTGGGCATCAATGTCTCCCGCCTGCCAGTGTCGATTCGCATCGTACTCGAATCGGTATTGCGCAATTGCGACGGCAAAAAAGTCACCGAAGAACACGTCAAGCAATTGGCGAGCTGGGGCCCGACCGCCGAGCGCACCGACGAGATCCCGTTCGTAGTGGCGCGCGTCGTACTGCAAGACTTCACCGGTGTTCCGCTGCTGGCCGACCTGGCAGCGATGCGCAACGTGGCCGCCAAGATGGGCATCGACGCCAAGAAAATCGAACCGCTGGTGCCGGTCGACCTGGTGGTCGACCACTCGGTCACCATCGATCACTACCGCGAAAAGAAAGCGCTGGACCTGAACATGAAACTGGAATTCTCGCGTAACAACGAGCGTTACCAGTTCATGAAATGGGGCATGCAAGCCTTCGACACCTTCGGCGTCGTGCCACCAGGCTTCGGCATCGTCCACCAGGTCAATCTGGAATACCTGGCGCGCGGCGTGCACTACGCAGGCAAGAAAGCCGGCGACGTGTACTACCCTGACACCCTGGTCGGCACCGACTCGCACACCACCATGATCAACGGCATCGGCGTAGTCGGCTGGGGCGTGGGCGGCATCGAGGCGGAAGCGGGTATGCTGGGCCAACCGGTCTACTTCCTGACGCCAGACGTGATCGGCGTGAACCTGTCGGGCGCGCTGCGCGAAGGCTGCACCGCCACCGATCTGGTACTGACCATCACCGAACTGCTGCGCAAAGAGAAAGTCGTCGGCAAGTTCGTCGAATTCTTCGGCGACGGCACCGAATCGCTGACCCTGACCGACCGCGCGACGATCGCCAACATGGCACCGGAATACGGCGCGACCATGGGCTTCTTCCCAGTCGACGAAGCGACCATCGATTACTTCAAGGGCACCGGCCGCAGCAAGGCTGAAATCGCCGCGTTCGAAGGCTACTTCAAGGCGCAAAACCTGTTCGGCGTGCCAAAAGCTGGCGACATCGACTACACCCGCGTGGTGGAACTGGACCTGGCGACGGTCGCTCCTTCGCTGGCCGGTCCGAAACGCCCGCAAGACCGTATCGAAATTGGCAACGTCAAGGCGAACTTCGCCGAACTGTTCTCCAAGCCAACCACGGAAAACGGCTTCAACAAGAATCCAGACGACCTGAACGTCGTGTACGAAACGACGAATAAGGTGAAAGTATCGAACGGCGACGTGCTGATCGCCGCGATCACCTCGTGCACCAACACCTCGAACCCGAGCGTGATGCTCGCTGCCGGCCTGCTGGCCAAGAAAGCCGTCGAAGCCGGCCTGAAAGTGGCGCCACACATCAAGACCTCGCTGGCTCCCGGCTCGCGCGTCGTGACCGAGTACCTGACCGCTGCCGGCCTGCTGCCCTACCTGGAAAAACTGGGCTTTGGCGTGACCGCCTACGGCTGCACCACCTGTATCGGCAATGCGGGCGACCTGACGCCTGAGCTCAATGCTGCGATTGCCACGCATGACATCGTCGCCTCGGCCGTGCTGTCAGGCAACCGCAACTTCGAAGCGCGTATTCACCCGAACATCCGCTCGAACTTCCTCGCTTCGCCACCGCTGGTCGTCGCCTACGCCATCGCCGGCAACATGACGCGCGACCTGATGACCGAGCCTGTGGGCAAGGGCAAGGGCGGCAAGGACGTCTACCTGGGCGACATCTGGCCGACCTCGGCTGAAGTGTCGGCCATGATGAAGTTCGCCATGAACGCCAAGGTGTTCAAGGACAACTACGCCGACGTCAAGGGCGCACCAGGCAAGCTGTGGGAAAAAGTAACCACCGTGTCGGGTCAAGTCTACAACTGGCCGAAATCGACCTACATCGCGGAACCACCGTTCTTCGACAACTTCTCGATGACGCCAGCAGCAGTGGCCACCGGCATCGAAGGCGCGCGCGCACTGGGCGTGTTCGGCGATTCCATCACCACCGACCACATCTCTCCAGCCGGCTCGATCCAGGAAAACGGTCCTGCAGGCAAATGGCTGAAGGAAAACGGCGTCCTGAAAGCGGACTTCAACTCCTACGGCTCGCGTCGCGGCAACCATGAAATCATGATGCGCGGCACGTTTGCCAACGTGCGTATCAAAAACCGCATGATCCCTGCCAAGGCAGACGGCTCGGCAGTCGAAGGCGGCATCACGGTTCACCAGCCTTCCGGCGAACAGATGTCGATCTACGACGCGGCGATGAAGTATGTTGCTGAAGGCACGCCAACCATGGTCTTCGGCGGCGAAGAGTACGGTACGGGCTCGTCGCGCGACTGGGCAGCCAAGGGCACCCAGTTGCTGGGCGTGAAAGCCGTGATCACCCGTTCGTTCGAGCGCATCCACCGCTCGAACCTGGTGGGCATGGGCGTGCTGCCACTGCAATTCATCGGCGACGACAGCGTGCAAACGCTGGGCATCACCGGCAATGAAACGTTCGACCTGAAAGGCCTCGAAGGCGAAATCAAGCCACAGCAACTGGCCACCCTGGTGATCCACCGCGCCGACGGCACCAGCGTCGACGTGAAAGTGCTGCTGCGCATCGATACGCCGATCGAAGTCGATTACTACAAGCATGGCGGTATCCTGCCATTCGTGCTGCGTCAGTTGCTGGCCGAGTAATCTGCCCAGCTGTGTAGCAAGACAAGAGCGCCGGTTTCGACCGGCGCTTTTTTTCGTCCCTGCAGCCTGTTTTTCCTTGAAATTTCGACTATTGGCATGATCTGCAAGGAGCTTCTGTATTGCGTGCGGCCGAATCCTCTACAATACGGTCATCAGGGTTTATCCTTGTTAGCCTGATCTATTTTTTCCACTTTCCGAGACTCTTACCCCGCTATGCGTCGTCCTTCCAAAGATTCATCCCATAAACTGACTGCCGACAGCCAGCGCCTGGTCACCTTTGCCCAGGCGATCGTACAGGCAGCCAGCCGTCTCGAAGAGCGGTCCTGGGAACACAGCCTGGATACGCAGCTCCAGAAATTACTCAAAACCGGCCACCAGGACACCATCGACAACACCCTGGGCAGCCTGTTCAAGGAAGACTTGAACGCCTACGACGTACTGATGGACTGCGTTGAAGCCATCAGCGAATCGACCGTCATCACACATGAAGACGTGCGCTACGATGCCCTGCTGGTGGCCGTGCCCATCCTCGCCTGGACGCGCTTTTCCATCGCCTCCGGCACCATGGCCGGCGACGCGCACGGCGTGCTGTCGGCGCATTTCGCCGCCCACCTGCTGGCCGATGGCACGAAGATGGCCATGGCGCCAACTTTGTATTCGATCGACCAATTGCCGCGCAGCCACGTCGAAACGTATACCAAGACGCAGAAACTGGCACTCGCCGCCCTGAAAGGCACAGCCGTCAAGCCCTTGTCCAAAGAAGCGGAAACGGCCCCCTTCCTGGCCGACACGCGCTACCTGCTGGTAGCCGTGGTGGCGCCAAGCGGCGCACCGCTGTTCCGCTGGCAGACGCCGGCCAGCCAGCTCGACTTCATCGCCGAGCGCAGCGCCGCCCTGGAACAATGGCGCACGCAGGCGACGCCGACCATCGCCCGCCTGCTGCCCGGCTGCGGCCTGGAGTTGCTGCTGCCAGAGGCGTACTACGTGGCTTGCCGCGAAGCGGACAAGCTGATACGCCCCGTCTCGGTGCGCGCCGCCGTGCACTTCCTGACGCACACCTTGGCCATCGAAGCGTCGGAACTGCGCGCCGTCATCGCCGGCTTCGGCGAAGAAGCGGCCGATGGCCAGGTCGATGAGTACCGCATCGCCTTCACCCTGCGCCAGGCACCGGACGTCATCTACGGCATCGTCTGGCCCCTGTATGGCCAGGAAGACGAGGATGGCACGCCGATCGAAGGCTTGATCCAGGTCGGCATCGCCGCGCTGGACAAGCAAAAGACGCCTGTCGATGAAATCATCGAGCACCTGAACGCCGCCGGCGTGACACAGATCAAGCGCCACGCGGAACGTTACGTCGGTGAATACTGCGACGATTGCGGCGCGCCCCTGTTTGCCGATTCTGTCGGTGAGCTGGCGCACGCGGAAATGCCCGAGGATACGCCACAGGGTACAGAGCATTTCCACTGATGCCGTAACGGTGTTGTCGGATTACGCCGTACCGGCTAATCCGACCTACGATGCCGGTACGGGCTGTAGGTCGGATTAGCGCGCAGCGCGTAATCAGACAACACCACCAGCGCATGCAAAAAAAGGCGGAACCCCGGTTCCGCCTTTTTGCATTTCAAGCCGCGTTTATCGCCCCATCACCACTGCGAAAACGGTTGCCGGATCAGGTTCGCGTTGTAGTAGCGCGCATCGCCCGACACTTCCGCGCCAACCCAATCGGGTTTCTCGAAGGGCTGGTCTTCCGAGGCCAGTTCGATCTCGGCCACCACCAGGCCCGCGTTAGCCCCCAGGAACTCATCGACTTCCCACACCATGCCTGCGTGTTCGATGCGGTGGCGGACCTTTTCGATCAGCGGCTGTTCGCACAGGCCGTCGAGTAGTTCAACGGCATCGGCCAGCGCAATCGGATACTCCCACTCGCCGCGCGTTGCGCCCACGTTCGCACCCTTGATGGTCAGCATCGCCTGCTGCCCCTCGATGCGCACGCGCACCACGCGCTCGCGCGCGGACGACAAATACCCCTGACGCAGCAAGACGGCCTGCCCCAGGCCACGCCAGGCGTCGCCTTGCAACAAGAATTTACGTTCGATCTCGACGCCCATGATCAACGCCGTTCAATCGAGCGACAGCAAGATAGGCTGCAGCATGGCCGCGCCCAGGGCCGCGCTGCGCGCGCCATTCCAGCCTACGGCCGGATCGGGCAAGTCGGCGTTTTCCTTGAACGGCATTTCCAGGGTCAGCGCCAGGCAGCCGAAATGGTGACCGATGTATTTCGATGCCAGCGTCAACATGTCCGACTTGTACTTGCTGGCAGCATAGCCGAACTTGTCCTGGAAATCGGGGCTGGCCTGCTTGTAGCGCTCGATGAAAGCCTTTTGTTGCGCTGCTTGCTCGGGCGTGAAGTTTTCCAGCATTTCGTTGCCGGCCACAAAGTTGTATGGCAGCGCTTCATCGCCGTGGATGTCGAAGAACATGTCGACGCCCGTTGCGTGGATCTCGTTTTTCACACACAGCACTTCCGGGCTCGATTCCAGCGATGGCGTCATCCATTCACGGTTCAGGTTGGCACCAGCGGCATTCGTGCGCAAGTTGCCGCGGATGGAGCCGTCCGGGTTCATGTTCGGCACGATGTGGAACACGGCGCGCTGCAAAAGCTTGCGCGCGATCGGATTGGCATCGTCCAACAGGGAATCGATGAGGCCTTCGACAAACCATTCGGCCATCGATTCGCCCGGATGCTGGCGCGCGATGATCCAGATTTTCTTTTCCGCCTGCGGATTGCCGATGGTGACCAAATTCATGTCGCGGCCGTCGACCGTGCTGCCCAAATCGGAAACGCGCGCCAGCGGATGCTCGGCCACTTCGCCCAGCAGGCGCAAATGGCGTTCCCACGAATACGGTTCGAAGTAGGCGTAGTACACGCTGTCGAGTTCCGGCGTGTGCGAAATGGTCATGACCTGGCCGTCGAACGAGGTCGGCACACGGAACCAGTTTTCGCTGTCGTAGCTGGCCACGGCCTGGTAGCCTTCATAGCCGGCCGGATACGTGGCCTGGCCTGCATTGAGGATGCGCAGCGTGCATGCCTGGCCGCGCGCGCCTTGCAGGCGGAAGTGGAACCACTGATGGATATCGGCGTGGCTATCCTTGCGCAAGTTCAGCTCGATGGCAGCAAAGCTAGTGGCGCTCACCACCTCGATGGCACCCGAGTCGAAGTTCTGGCTGATTTTAATGGTCATATAATGATCCCGTCCTAAGTAAGTATTCCGGCTAAGTATTCGGGCCCCGCCTCGTGGGCTGGCGCCGTTGCGCTGAAAACGCAGTGTAAGCTATCGCGCTATTTTCCGCCCTTTGGCGCCGTTCGCAAAGCCTGGACCGGCGATTTATGCAGCAATCAATGGCATCGGTGGAAAAGCGCCGGGCAAAAGGACAAAAATCGGTGCCCTGTCGCGTCCACCGGACAAAAAACTCGATTGTAACAATGCCAGACACACTGACGGCCCATCGTCACCCTATAATTCTTGCTTTCATCGCGTTGCCAGGAAAGAGTCGTGGACAAGAAGTTGACCAATATTCAGGAAAGAAAATTACGCGAGGCCCATACCCGGCGCGAGCACATCATCGAGGTCGTCAAAGATCTCATCAAGCAGGGGGGCGCGCGCGCCGTCTCCATCCGCAAGGTGGCCGAGGCGGCCGGCTTTTCCACCACCGTCGTCTACGCCCTGTTCCGCGACAAGGCCACCTTGATCGCCCAGGCCATGGACAAGGACTTGCTGGAACTGGTGCGCGCCATGCGTGCCGCCTGCACCAACAGCACAGACCCGTGGGAGCGCATCAGCCTGGTCGGCCGCGCCTACATCACGTACGGCTTCCAGCATCCCGACGAGTATGCGCTAATCTTTATGGAAAGGCGTCCACATGCGCACATCGACGCCGTCGACGTGGAACACGGCAATATCGAGCAAGATCCCTACGCCTATGCGCTGCACCTGTTCGGCGAACTGGCACAGGCAGGCAAGGTGCGCCAGGACGCGCCGACGCTGCACGCGATGACGCAAATCTTTTGGCAAGCACTGCACGGCCTCGTTTCGCTGCGCATCGTCATGGATGCGGGCGACCCATGGACGCCGCACCCGGAGATGAACGCGCATATCGACGACTTGCTGGCAGTCGTGACGACAGGCATCGGCCTGCGCTTTGCGCCGGCGCTCTGATCCTTCATCTGACGCAAGCTGCGCCAGGCAACAAATGCGCAGGCGCGGCCATGCGCGGGCCAGCCCTGTCTTTATTTCATTCTTTCAGCGAAGCTCACTGCGCTGCCAGCATGCTCTGCGTTTCCTGGTAGCGCGTATGCCACGACAGCGCCTGTTCCAGAAGGTGCGGCGTGTGGCCGCCACGCTGGCATGCCGCGTCGTAGTACGCACGCAATTGCGCGCGATAATCGGGATGCGTGCAACGTTCGATGATCAACGGCGCCCGTTCGCGCGGCGCCAAGCCACGCAAGTCCGCATAGCCCCACTCCGTCACCAGCACATCGACGTCATGCTCCGTATGGTCGACATGCGAGACCATCGGCACGACGCTGGAAATGCGTCCGCCCTTGGCTGCCGATTTCGACACGAACATCGATACTTGCCCGTTGCGCGCAAAGTCGCCCGAGCCGCCGATGCCGTTCATCATGTGCGTGCCGCACACGTGCGTGGAATTGACGTTGCCGTAGATGTCGAATTCGAGCGCCGTATTGAGGGCGATGATGCCCAGGCGACGCACAATCTCGGGATGGTTGCTGATCTCTTGCGGGCGTAGCACGATCTTCGAGCGGTAATGGTCGATATTGTCCATCAGCTTTTGATGCACCTCGGCCGACAGGGTAATCGACGAGGCCGAGGCAAACGCCAACTGGCCCGAATCGAGCAACTCGATCGCGCTGTCTTGCAGCACTTCCGAATACATCGTCATGTTCTGGAAGGGCGAACCGATCAGGCCATGCAGCACGGCGTTGGCGATGGTGCCGATGCCCGCCTGCAAGGGCAGCAATTCGGGTCCCATGCGCCCGGCCGCCACTTCGCCCTGCAGGAAGGCGATCACGTGGCTGGCAATCGCCTGCGTCTCAGCGTCCGGCGGCAAGGCGTTCGACGGGCTGTCCGGGCTATCCGTGATGACGATGGCGGCGATGCGCGCCGGATCGATGGCGATGGCCGTGCTGCCCAGGCGCTGGTCGACGCGCGTGAGCGGGATCGGTGCGCGGCCCGGCAAAGTTTGCGGAATATAGATGTCGTGCAAGCCTTCCAGCGCCAGCGGCGTGGACAGGTTGATTTCGATGATGAGCTGCGTTGCCTGCTGGGCGAAGGCGGCGGAGTTGCCCACCGACATGGTCGGGATGATGGCGCCGGCGGCCGTGATGGCCGTCGCTTCGATGACGGCGATATCGATGGCGGCCAGGTTGCCCGAGCGCAGTTGCTCGGCCGTTTCCGACAGATGCTGGTCGATAAACATGACTTCGCCGTTGTTGATCTTGCCGCGCAAGACCGGGTCGACCTGGAACGGCATGCGGCGTGCCAGCACGCCCGCCTCGGCCATCAGGCCATCGCTGCCATTACCCAGCGAAGCGCCCGTGATCAACGTCAGGCTCAATGGATCTCTCAGGGCGCGCTCGGCGAGTGCGCGCGGCAGGGCCTTGGCGTCGCCGGCGCGGGTGAAGCCGCTCATGCCGACACGCATGCCGTTATGGAATAATTTTGCTGCCTCATCGGCGCTCATGATTTTGCTGAGCAAGCCTGGGTGGCGAATACGGTCCTCGTACATCGTGATGCTCCTGATATTCTTTATATTCTCAAACTCGATGGCTGTCATACGCCAGCCCCATAAGTCGATTCAGTATAAAATCGTGCTTACATGCATGGCATGAATTAATTTCGTAAAATCCAGTCGATATTTTCATGCCGCGCCGAGGCGAGCCCCATCTTGGATATCCGTTCCCTGCGCTATTTTGTCGAAACCGTACGCCTGTCGAGCTTTACGCAGGCGGCAGAATCGCTGCACCTGACACAATCGACCATCAGCAAGATGGTGCGCCAGCTGGAAGATGAAGTCGGCGCGCAGCTGCTGGTGCGCGACGGGCGCAAGTTGACGCTCACCGACACGGGCCGCATCGTCTACCAGCACGGCCAGGAAATGCTGGCCAATATGCGCCAGCTGACCCTGGAAGTGCGCGATACCCAGGCCTTGCAGCGCGGCAGCCTGACGGTTGGCATCCCGCCCATGATCAATGTGCTGTTCACGCCCGTATTGAAGGCATTTCGCGCGCGCCACCCGAACATCAGCCTGACCCTGCAGGAAGATACGGGCCAGCAAATAGAGCGCAAGGTGGCGGCCGGGGAACTCGAAATCGGCATGACGGTGCTGCCGGCCGACCCGGAACTGGATCTCGTCGCCGTCAGCATCGCCAGCTACCCGATCTGGGCCCTGGCCGAAGCGGGCACGTTCCAAAAAAAACGCACGACACTGCCCTTCAAGGCCCTGGCCGGGCTGCCGCTGGTGCTGCTAAAAGATGATTTCGCCCTCACGCGCAGCCTGCGCCAGCATTTCGCGCAAGCGGGCTTCACGCCGAACATTGCGGCGCAGAGCGGCCAGTGGGACTGGCTGGTGGCAATGGCGTCGGCAGGCCTGGGCGTGGCGCTGCTGCCGGAGCCGTTCATCCACCGCCTGGCCGGCGTCCCCCTGGAAGCGGTACGCCTCGTCGAACCTGAAGTGGCCTGGCAGGTGGCGCACGTGTGGAGCGGGCGTTATCTGTCGCACGCGGCGCGCGCCTGGCTCGAAGTATGCCAGGACGTGCTGGGCACACAGTTCACGCACTGACGCCGGTGGCCGAGGCCACCCTTTTGATTGATCGCGACAGCGCAGCTTATTTGGCCGCGGCGTCGTTGTACATGCTGGCGTATTTCCAGCCGAAGTACAAGATGAAGGTGTAGCACAGGGCCGGTACCAGGAAGGACAACTGCAGGTTGATGTGGTCGGCCAGAAAGCCCTGGATGAACGGCACGATGGCGCCGCCGACGATGGCCATGCACAGGATGCCGGAACCTTGACCCGTTTGCGCACCGAGCTTGTTCAGGGCCATGCTGAAAATGGTCGGGAACATGATGGAGTTGAACAGGCCGACGGCAATCAATGCCCACATGGCCGTATGGCCGCTGGAGAACACGGCAACGAGGATCAGCGCGATCACCACGGCGGCATTGAAGGCCAGGGTCTTGCCCGGGCTGACGTAACGCATCACGGCAAAGCCGACGAAGCGGCCCAGCATGGCGCCACCCCAGTAATAGCTGACAAAATAGGCGGCGTCGGCGTGGCTGAGGCCCGCGATATGGCGCTCGCCCAAGAAATTGATCAGGAAGCTGCCAATGCTGACTTCACCACCGACGTAGAGGAAGATGGCCAGCGCGCCCAGCACCAGGTGACGGTGCGACCAGATCGAGACCTTGTCGCCAGCATGCGCCAGCGCCGCCGCCTCGTCCGCGTGCGAAATTTTCGGCAATTTTGCCAGCGCAAACAGCACGGCCAGCAACACCAGGGTCGCGGCCAGCACCAGGTAAGGGCCTTGCACGGAGGCCGCTTCCTTGGCGCGGTAGGCCAGTTGCTCGGCCGCCGGCAGCAGGTCGAACTGCTGCACCGTCAGCACGGTACCTGACAAAATGAGCATGCCGCCCAGCGCCGGCGCCACGGTGGTGCCCAGCGCATTGAACGCTTGCGTCAGGGTCAGGCGGCTCGACGCCGTCTGCGGGTCGCCCAGCTCCGTCACATAGGGATTGGCCGCCACCTGCAGCACGGTGATGCCGGCCGCCAGGATGAAGAACGACAGCAGGAACAGCGCATAGCTGCCAGTGGACGCCGGGTAGAACATGGCGCAGCCGGCGGCGGCGATCAGTAAACCTGCGACGACGCCGCGCTGATAGCCAATTTTCTTGATCAGCATGCCGGCCGGCAGCGAGACGATGGCGTAAGCGCCAAAGAAGCAGAACTGCACCAACATCGCCTGGACATAGGTCAAGGTATAGATCGAGCGCAGATGGGGAATCAGTACATCATTGAGCGATGTCAGCAGTCCCCACATGAAAAACAGCAGCGTGACAATGATCAGGGCGCCTGTATTGTTTTGCGTGCCAGCCTGTGCGGACGGTACGCCCTGGCCTTGCTTTACGTATTCCATACCTTCTCCATTTTTCAATTCCAAGTTGATCTTGCCAGCCGTGGAAGCGTTTCCACCCGGGCAGCACCAAGACACGCAAGCAGCGCGCAGATATCAGCGTGGACCATGACTGCCATCAGCGCTTAGGGGGCAGGCAGGGGACAGGCAGGGCGACGCTTGCGCGCGGCAGGCGCACGACTGACCGTTTCTCGTCAGAACGCTGCTTGCTAGGCGCGGCACACCGACTGGCTGCGTCTTAAAACAACATCCAGCGCAAAACAGTCTTGTAGTAAAACTACGATACTGCGCCGGCATTATGCCTTAAAGCCCTTTATTGCGCAGCTTTCCCACCCGTTATTTCAAAATTGAATAGCTGACATTTGAAATCGAAAGTAGCCTTATATCTTGGAATCGGTATAATTATAGTGCAGTGCAGCATATCGCAGCACGACACACTAGGAGTCTGCCATGTCTACCGCATTTAGCTATCACACCACACAACACAACAATATCGTCGCCACTCTGGTCCTTACCGCCAAACGCCTGGGCACCTGGCTGAAGCAACGCAGCGAGCGCCGCGAGCGTGCTGTCGAAGAAGCCTACCTGGCCGAATCGACCGATCGTTACGATCTGGAATACCGCATGCGCGAACTGGCCCGTGCCAACCCGCAGCCAAGCTGGATGAGCGGCCTGAGCCGTTAATTGTGACGCAGTCGCCAAGCACTGACCGCAGCCCAGCAGCATCACAGGCTGTTGCAACATCGGTAGCGCCATCCTGCTCGCCTTGCGCTTGAGCACAGGATGGCCTACACAGGCGCGCTGCAAATGCCATCGTCGCGAACCCGGCATGGCGCCGGACCAAGCTCATCATGATGCAGTGCAGCAGGCCGTTTTCGCGCCCATCTACACCTTGCACTAGCAGCTCATGCAGTTTTACCACGCTAGTTTTACTACGTACTTCTAACGGCCGCGCAAGCGACGGCGATCGCGTGAGGCGAGACCATCTTCGCCCTCACGCCGCGCCGCGTAGCAGCAGCTACGCCGCCTGACGCCGGGCCACGGCGGCGCTGAAAACTGCTAACATCGCGCGCCGCCACTTCTTCCAGCCCCACATGACCGTCCTCAGCCATACTCATCCGCTCGTGCTCCAGCTGGAAAACGATTTGCTGCCCCTGTTCCGCGCCGCCCTGGCGCCACTCGCGGCCGCTGCGCCGCAGGTGCTCGCCTCGGTGTTCGCTTTTTCCAGTGGCACGAACAGCACTTTCCAAAACTATCATTTTGGTATTTCCTGCCTGCTCGAAGAGGTGCCCGAGGATGCGCCGGAAGAAGTCGCCCTGCTGGTCAGCGTCACCGGGCTCGACACCGGCGCCCGACTGGGCGCAAAGATCGTCTGGGGCCAGCCATCGGGCCAGGTGGAAGCGCAGGCCGAGTTGCAGGCTGGCGACCTGCCCGCCCTGCATGCTGCCCTGCCCGGCCTGCTAGCGAGCTTGCAACAGGCCGCCAGCCGCGGCACGCCAGCAGTATGACAGGCACATGAAAAAGTGACAGGAAACAACAACTCGCAATTTCCAAATTGCAACTTTGTTGACTTCCACTCACCCTAGCCCCTATCCTTTCGTTACGTTTGGTGAGAATGTATGCATATTGCTACGGATGTGCAGACGGTGTAGTCTTACTCGCGCAGAGTCCTTTCCGCATTTGTATATTGCAACCATCAGGGCAACGCGCCTGGACGGCCGCTGCCAGAAGATACGGAGCTAAGTGCCATGAGATCGTACCGCAACCTTCGCGTAACATCCTTGCTCGGCTATGCCCTGCTGCTTGCCGCTCTGCCCGTACAGGCGCAGAGCACGGACAGCACGAACACCACTGCCGCTACTTTCAGCGCCAATGCCAGCCTCACCTCGCAATACATTTCACGCGGCTTTCGCCAGACCTGGGGCAAACCCGCGCTGCAAGTGGGCGCCGACTACGTGCACCCGAGCGGCTGGTCGCTGGGAACGTGGGCTTCCACCGTCAGCGACCGCTATATCGAAGACGCCCGCATCGAATGGGACCTGTATGGCGGCTACAGCGGCACGGCGGGCGAGCTCGGCTATAGCGTGCTGGCGTATTACTACGCGTATCCGGGTGCCGTCTACCGCGCCACAGGCGTCAAATACGACTATGGCGAATTGTCGCTGGGCCTGAGCTACAGGATGCTGTACGCCAAGTACAACCATACCGTCACGCGGGACTTTTTCGGCGTCACCAATGCGCGTGGCACGGGCTACCTGGACGTAGGCGCGAATGTCGACCTGGGCAATGCCTGGACCTTGAATCTGCATGCCGGCAATGGCCGGGTGGCCGGCACTGGCAATGCCATCTGGAACTGGCGCGACGCCAAGGTCGGCATCACACGGGCCTTCGACGGCGGCTGGAGCGCTAGCGCCGCCGTCACGCGCGCCTGGGGTGCCACCAACGCCTATGACAATTACACACTGGGCATCCCGAATGCAGCCGGCCAGTTCGACACCTCGAACCCTGCCGCGACCACGCTGGTCGTGGCCATCAGCAAGACGTTCTAGGCGCGCCGCCCGAGGCACCGATACCACTCCTTACCAAGGAACAGCATCATGCAACTTTCCCTCAACAGCAAAATCTGCGTCGCCGCCACCGCGCTTGCCGTCCTCAGCCTGGGCATCACGGCGGCGGTGATCGGCTACAAGAGCAGCGCCAGCGCCGAGGCAGCCGCTTTGGCACTGGCGCGCACCTCGGCGCGCGAAGTAGCAGCTGCGTTGCAGGCACGTATCGGTAGCAATCTGGCCAGCGTCAGCAGCCTGGCCGGTGCCATGCGCGGCACCAAAAGCGCCAGCCTGCCGCTGCAGCGCGAGCAAATCAATGAACTGACCAAGGCCACCTTGAGCGGTTCGGAAGACTTGATCGGTGCGGCCGTCACGTGGGAGCCGAACGCACTCGACGGCAAGGATGCGGAATTTGCCAACCAGAAACCGAACTACGACGCCAGCGGCCGCTTCATGCCCTACTGGACGCGGGGCGTCGGCGGCAAGCTGCAAGTCGAACCCATCGTCTTCGACCCGAAACCCGGTGCCAACGACTGGTATGACGTGCCCAAGCGCACAGGGAAAACCTTCTTTACGGAACCGTACATCTATCCCGTCGACGGCAAGGATGTACTGATGGCGTCGCTGGTCACGCCCATCATGATTGATGGCAGCTTCAAGGGCACGGCCAGCGCCGACTTCATGCTCACGCGCCTGGCAAAAATCCTGGCCGACCTGAAAGTAATCGAGGGTGGCAAGCTGGCCCTGATCTCGAACGGCGGCCTGTACGCCAGCCACCCCTTGCCTGCGCGGCTGGGCAAGAAGGCCGACGACGTGCCGACTGCCGGACTGGAAAAGATTAGCCAGGGCCAGCCTTATGAATACGAGGATGAACAGGGCTACATCCATTTGCTGCAGCCCCTGCAGATCCACCCCGATATCGCTCCATGGAGCGTGGAACTGAACTTCCCGAAAAGCGTGTCCATCGCCTCGGCCCGCGAGCTGCTGATCTACACCCTGATCGTCGCCCTGCTGTGCGCGGCGGCAACGGCCGGTATTTTAATCCTCGTCGTCAGCCAGCTCATGCGCCCGCTGCGCGCCCTGGGCCGCACCATGACGGACCTGTCCAGCGGCGACGCCGATCTGCGCGTCAAGCTGGAAGTCAAGGGCACCGACGAGCTGGCCATCATCGGCAAGGGTTTCAACCAATTCGTGGAAAAGATCCACGCCGTGCTGCTGCAAGTGCAAGCGAGCGCCGACAACGTGGCGCGTTCCAGCGCTGAAATTGCACAAGGCAATAACGACCTGTCTGCGCGCACGGAACAGCAAGCCAGTTCGCTGGAAGAAACAGCGGCCTCGGTGGAAGAGCTGACGGGCACGGTCAAGGAAAACGCCGACCATGCGCGCCAGGCCAATCAATTGGCGGCTTCCGCGTCGGATGTGGCGCAAAAGAGTGGCGAAGTGGTCGGCAAGGTGATAGCGACCATGACCTCGATCAATGAGTCGTCGAACAAGATCGTCGACATCATCAGCGTGATTGACGGCATCGCCTTCCAGACCAATATCCTGGCCCTGAACGCCGCCGTGGAAGCGGCGCGCGCGGGCGAACAGGGACGCGGCTTTGCCGTCGTCGCCACGGAAGTGCGCAACCTGGCACAGCGCTCTGCCGCGGCAGCCAAGGAAATCAAACAGCTGATCGACGATTCCGTCGGCAAGGTGGCCACAGGCAGCAAACTCGTCGATGAAGCGGGCGCCACCATGGAGCAAGTAGTCGACAGCGTGCGCAAGGTCACCGCCATCATGGCCGACATCAGCGTCGCCACCAGCGAGCAAAGCGATGGCATCGCCCAAGTCAACCAGGCGCTGGCGCAGATGGATGGCGTGACGCAGCAAAATGCGGCCCTGGTCGAAGAAGCGGCAGCCGCCGCCGAAAGCTTGCAAGACCAGGCCAGCCACCTGGCCCAGGTGGTCAGCGTGTTCAAGCTGGGCGAGCAGGTGCGCCAGACGGCACCCGCAGTCACCGTGGCAACGCCGCGCGTGGCAACGCCAAGCACACCAAAGCCCGCCAAGCGCCTGAGCGTCACCAAGCCGCAAGCAGCGCAGCACGCGCCTGCCAAGGCACCGGCCAAGGCACCGGCAGGCGATGACTGGGAAGAGTTTTAAGCGCAGTAAAGCGTCGCTACCGCGCAAAGATCGTCTTTGCGCGGGCGCAGCCGGAGCAGCATCGTGCGCCTTGGTGTTTTTCCATAGGCAATTATTTTCTCCATCGCGCTTTACCGGGAAGCCCCGTCCTTGATTTTCAGGACGCGACAGGCTGAATCCCGCAATCCGTCAGCCATCGGCTTGACAACGTTGGCGCGCTTGTTCACACCGTCGAGGGTGGCTCAATTCTTCGAATCGAGCCGCGCGCGAACCAGGTGACACGAATAAGGGCAAGGGCAAGGGCAAGGGCAAGGGCAAGAGCAAGGCTAACACACTCCGCCAGCGACACTGATATTGCCGATGCCAAACTTGCGTTCATCAAGCGCTTGCCACTCACGTTCAATGCACACAATACCCGGCTACTGTTTGCAGATTTGCGCTAATCGGAGGCTGCGCAATATGCCATTCGTAAAATCTGATGGCGTTCTTGCATGCTGCGTTTGGGGCAGTCATGGCACTTTTCCCCATCAGCGCGACGAAAATGCTGGCAGCACGATTGTCTGCAGATGGCAAGGCGTGGTGCTTGCTTTTCCATTTTTACTTCTATCACTGCATCGGTGCAGGGCAGTTGCAGCGCATCAAGCCATTGTTGGCTCCAGTATTTTATGTCGCTATTGGCTATCGTCTTTCGATGTTGCTGGGCATGTAGCAGTGCCGACGTTACGCAATCGGCCTCCAGCATATTGGCCAGTTTTTCTGGCAGTCTGGTGTGCTTGCATAATGCGAGATACAGCGACTCGCGCAGTACAACGATATTTGTTGCTGCAGTCTTAATCAAGCTCTCGGTTTTTGCGGTAGGTAGCGCTTGCTGCGGAAGAGAAAATCCGGCAACAAGCCCAGGGCGCAACGTTTGCTTCATCCCGTTCAGGCTCGGTACACAGTGCGCTACATGTGTGCTGAGCACACAAAGATATACCGGCTGCCATATCAACAGGTTCCAGCAACGACACGACCAGTAATGCGGACCGGCTTCCGGGTAGTTACTTTGCAAAAATTGATACAGATGTTGTACTGCCAATGCAGGCGCATGATCGACATCAATTGTCATGTGATGAGATTGCCCATGGCGACCGGAGATACTACCGTCCAGGCCAGGCAGAACCTGGCTGATCATGGCGAATAATTCTTGCAGTGACATGACACCTCATGAAGGCATGACAGCGTTGGAAAAGATCGCGGAGCAAGGTGCATCGCTTGCGTTATGCACCCTGATGTTTGCGCTGATGTGCCGGATCAGAAACGTTTGCGCAGCGTAGCGTTGATATTGCGCGGCTTGCCATACTGGTATTGGTCGTATTGGCCTAGCTGCGAGTAATAAGTCTTGTCGAACGCGTTTTCCACATTCACCGTGAGCGACAGCTGCTTGTCAAACTCGTAGCGCGCCATCAGATTCCAGAGCGCGTAAGAACCTTCTTCCAGCTTGACCTTGCTGCGATCAGGTCGGTTGACGATATTGCTGTTCTGACTTTGCCAGTTGGCGCCGCCGCCTAAGGTCAGCTGATTCCATGCGCCAGGGAGCTGGTAGCTGCTGAAAAGTTTGAATTGACGGCGTGGCAAGGTGGTACTGAGTGCCTGCCCTTTATCGTCATGGCTGGAAAATACCGTATAGCCAGCAGTCAGGTTCCAGCCCTTGGCTAACTGGCCGGAAATTTCAGTTTCGAAACCGCGTGTCTTACCACTGCCGACGCTTTGATAGACCTGAACGCGTCCCGGCAGATACTGTCCAGGTACCGCTTGCGCTATGTGTTGGCGATCAATATCAAACACGGCGGCAGAGACATTGACTGCATTACCCAGCAAGGCTGCTTTGACGCCGATCTCCCGGTTCTGTCCAATTTCTGGTACCAGTGCTTTTGCATTGGCATCGAGCACGGTTTGCGGCGTGAAGATATCCGTATAACTGGCATAGACCGACGTGGTATCGGTGAGCGCATAATTGACGCCACCATAGAAGGAGAACTCCTTGTAGTCAGCATCGCTACGCGTACCGAAGTTGTTAGTCTTGCTGTGGTAGTTGGTGAAGCGTCCGCCGACAATGAGCGATAGCGGGTCGGTCAGCGACAGTTGCGTAACAGTGTAGAGTGCCTGCTGTTTGTTGCGGCCATCGGAACCTATCGTGCTGGTCGAACTCCATGCAGGCTCGGCTATGCCGTAGCCTGAAGTGAGGAAGTCACCGAGCGGTGGCAGTGCTGCGCTCGGATAGTAATACGGAGTATTAAAGCTTTGCTCGTTGAGAGTCAAGCCTGCATTGAGCTTATGCTGGCGGCCCAACAATTGGTAATTTCCACTCAGGCGCAGGTCGCCAGCATGTTGAATGCGTGTCGCTTCAATCTTGCTGAAGGCACCACTGTTCAAACCCACATTGGTTTGCGCATTTGGTGCGCCGTAGACGTAGGCATTATTCATCTGCAGTTGGTTGTGACCATAAGCGAAGCTGGCTTGCAGTTGCCAATTTTCGTTGAGCGTATGTCTGAGACTGGCAAATCCATTGAACGCCGTAGTATCTGATTTAGACCAGGGCTGCGCCGTGGAGGCCGAGCGCGGATAATTGGTTCTGCTGCCATCACTATAGAACAGCGGTAAGCCACCCGATATCGTGCCGTGAGTACGATTTTTTTGATAATCCATGCCGACTGTGAGGAGCGTATCGCTGCTCAGGTCAGTTTCGATCACTCCATAGAGAACGTCGCGCTGTTGCCGGTACCGGTCGAGGAAAGACTGGTTCTCCTGGTGCGCGCCGACCAGACGCCCACGCACGCTGCCGCTGGCATTGATAGGGCCGGCAACATCGACTTCGCTGCGCCAGGCATTCCACGCCCCCAGCCCCAGCAAGGCACTCCCCTGGAAATCGGCAGTCGGTTTTTTACGCATCAGATTGACCGAGGCCGAGGGATTGCCGGGGCCAGTGGTCAGGCCAGTAGCGCCGCGCACGACTTCCACACGGTCGTACAGCGCGGTGTCCATCGTATTGTCGCCATAGTTAAAACGGGTGTCATAGAAGGTGGGGACGCCATCGTACAAAATGTTAGTAATGCTCATGCCGCGTGAAAACAAGCTGAAACGGTCTGCCTCGTATTGTTTGGCACTCAAGCCCGTCGTGGCATTGATGACATCAATCACGCGTTCGAGCCGTTGGTCTTGCAAGCGTTGATGAGTGATCACACTGACCGATTGCGGTGTATCTCGCAGGGACAGATCAAGACCAGTTGCACTGGAGGCTCTGGGCGCGGTGTAGGACTGCGAATCTTCAGTCGTCGTTGATGATGGACGTTTGGCCGTGACGGTAATCTCGGTTAGCACGGCCGGATCGGAGCTCGTTTCGGCGCGAGCGACAGCTAGTTCTGTCAGGCTGGTGCTGGCCAATAATAAACCGAGGACTTTGCGTGTTTTAGCGCGCTTCATGAATCTGACTCTCTTTCTTGAACAGGAAGTCGATGGTTGTGGTCGTTGCGATTGTTCATATCTGGTCACTGGCTCAAGCCTTGCTGGACAGGCGGAACTGATGCAATGGGTTGTCGAGCATGCCGGCAAATTTCAGATTTTTTTCTCTGTCATCCAGATCTATCATTTGCTGGTTGTTATTGAGTTGCAGACGATTGAGGCAGGTACGCACAAAGTCGGGTTTGAACAGATCAAATTGACGATACTTAGAAGCAAACTGAGGGTGACTGCTTTGGTAGTTCGTCACGCAGCTTGCTACCGCTTGCCAGAATTGTGTTTCCGGTAAATTTGCCTGCCTGTCGAGCAGAGGTGCCAGGTAACGGAAGAAGCAGTCAAAAATATCGAGAAAGATGTAATTGATCTTCATATCGTCTTCGATCTTCACCGAGATACGATCCACGCCGGGTGGCAGTTGGCGATCACTGTTAAGTAGGCCAATCTCCTCGGCGATGTCCTTCATGAAGACAAATTGTGGAACGGCGTCTTCCAGAACGATAATCAGATTTTCACCGTGCGGCATAAATACAAGGTCATAGGCAAAGAAGGCATGCAGAAGCGGGGTCAGATACGTATCCAGATAGCGCTGCAGCCACTCGTGGGCATCAAGACCAGAGCGTTTGACGAGTGCCGCAGCCAGCGAGTGGCCCTCGTTATCGACATGCAGTAGCGAGGCCATCGTCATCAATTGCTGGCCTGCGCGCAGTTGAGTAACAGGACTCTCGCGCCACAGGGCTGACAGCATTTTTTTGTACGGCGTATCTTTTTCTACCGCGGCCTCAATATAGCGATTGTGATAACCAATGGCAGCGACCTCACGCAGTACTGTGAAGCGTTTTTCTTTGAAGACACTATCGGCAGCGACCAGCTCTGTGAGCCATTCATTGATTTGCGGCGTGGCACTCATGTAGTAAGGAGACAGACCGCGCATGAAGCCCATATTCAAAATAGATAGCGAAGTTTTGACGTAGCGACGCTGCGGCTTCGATATATTGAAGAAGGTACGGATAGATTGCTGGGCGAGATATTGGTCTTCGCTGCTACCCAGATAGACGATATGCGCGTTCGCGATATCGGCAGCAAAACAGGTCGAGATTTTTTCACGCCACTGCCAGGGATGGACTGGCATGAAGTAGTAGTCGCCGATCTGGCAGTCGGCATCAGCAAGTCTGGATTTGAACGATGCCAGTGTGGCTTCGGACAGCTCCGAGGCCAGCAAAGTGGCATAGTCGAGTTCGCGCACACTGGAAAATTTGGCATGTGTTTTTGCCACGGCGATCCACTCCAGTTCCAGCGCAGTTGCACTCTCTGGCGCATAGCGTAAGAAATCCTGGCTGTCGAAGCCGATGCGTCCATTGTTGGCGATAAAAACCGGATGGCCTTCACTCATGCCAGTTTCTACTTGCTGATAAGATGCCTGCACCAGTTCTGCCGAGCTCAGTGTCTGCTTTACCTGCTTGAACGCTTTGCTGTTAAGTGTGGCGCTGATTTCATCGAGATAAATCGGCAGTTGTTGGGTGCTGATACCGAGCCGGTCTTTTAACTCAATGATCAAGGTGAGTGCATCGAGCGCAACTTCCGTATCGTGTTGAAATTTGCGTATGGACTGCGGCACGATATCCAAATGATCGAGCGCGTAACGCTGCGCCGTAAACACGTAACTGATCTCTTGCGCGCTGATATTTACGCGGTAGGTATTGACCTCTTTTTGCGGCAACACCTCCAGCAGTTTTTCATGCGCAAATTCACTCAGTATTTTGCGTACCAGGTGACGATTTGCCTGTGCCCAATTGGCACTGTTGAGATGGCTGAGTGGATGTTGCAAAGTGGGAATGCGGATATCCATTGATGAAGTCCTCTGTGTCATGTTTGAAGGGTGATACAAGTGCATGCAGGCGGTGGCAAAATCGGCGCGACTGCAAAACGCCAGGCTGGCTAGTTTGTTGCTAAGCTCGATGTCTGCTTGATAGACAAAACCTGCTTTGCGATTAAGCGCATGGATTTTTTGGTTCCGCACATCTGGCTCGACCACGATGCGTTGAATCGAAGGCTCGTGAAACAGGAACTCCAGGATCAGTTCCAGCACGGCCTGAGTGAAGCCGTGCACAGGTTTTTCTGCCGGGCCCACAAAAAAATGCATGCCCCGGTCGCCAGCTTGTACCGGATAGTGTTGTCCTAGCTCGTCATGTGCAGGAGCGTAGCTTTCCATCAAAAAACTCAGCTCGTCTTTGACGATGCCAACGTAAGCATTGGCGTGTCCGCTCGTTTGCAACTGCTGATAAAAGCGGTGGACCTGATCCAGACTTTGTCCTTGCATGCCCCAAAAACGTGCATAGTCGAGGTTGAACCAACGATGCAGCACCGGTATGTCTTGCGCTTGCAGCAGGCGTATCTGCAAAGAACCCAGGCGGGCATGCTGCTTTTCAAAAAGAATGCTTGGTTTCATGCAGTCACCGCTTTCTTTGAGGAGACGTGACATAGCAAGGGATAGCTCAGCACAGAGAAGACAAAGCCAAGAGCGGCCAGCAAGAAAGGTGCAGAAAGCCCCTGGCTTGCCACCAGTGAGCCGGCAGTAAATGACGATCCAATCACGCCGAGGTTTTGAAACAGATTGATCAGGCTGTAGTCCCTGGCGTAGTCGTCTGGCTTACTTCGCTGGAAAAGCAGCACATCGAGATGGACGGTGACCTGAAACATTGCCCAACCGAACAGGCAGCGTCCCAGCACGATAGCGACAGGCTGCGGCCAGGCTTGCAACAACAGTCCCAGCGCCCCCAGCATGAGACAGGGAAGCGGGCGATTGAGCAGTAAGTGGCTGCGACTGGCAGCATGATTGCTCCACAGTGCCAGCAGTGCCATGCCAGCTGGAATGGCAAACGCCAGACCCGATACCGTTGTGTTATCAATGCCGGAGACCAGTTGCCAGTGCTCTGCAAAGAAAGGGCGAACCAGATAGGCGCTGAAATAGAACAGCATCATCGCTATTCCCAACAGATACAGGGGACGGCGAGCGCGAGAGCTCGCACCATGGCCAAGCACCTGAGCCTCATCGGGTTTTTGCGTGACCTTGCCGCTGCACAGCAGGTAGATGCAGATCAGCGTCTGGATGGCATCACCGGCTGCCATAAACAAGAACACGTCTTCAACTGACCAGCGATCCAGTACAACACCGCCGATGATGGCGCCGAAAATGCCACCAAAGTGGATCACGATGGAAAGCAGGCTAGCCATGAAGACATGTCGCTCTGGCTTTTGCAGGCGCATCATGAAGGGGTAAATCAAGAGATAGCTGGCTTTGCAAGCAATCATGCACAGCGAGACCAGCCAAAACATCGCAAGTGACTCAATGTGCATGCAGTACAAACACAACAGGCCGGCCGCGATCTGAGTAACCACCAGCAATTTAATGACCGCCAGCTTGCGTGCGACTCTTGCCCAGATGGGCAGCGCCACGATCACGGTGGCACTCATTGCCGCCAGATATGCACCGACATGCTCGGGACTTTCCATCCCAAAGCGTTGCGCGAAGAACTGGGGGTAAAACGGAATGAGCATGGTGTCGCTGATGACAGCGACGACCGTCATCGATAGTAAAAAAAAGGCGGTATTCATGCAGCTCTAGCCTCTTCTGGGATGACTTCGCTACCCAGCGGCAGTGCAAATTGCTGAAAGGCAATGCGCTGCTCAATGGCGTAATGTTCGACACCGGTGATTTCGCGCACGATAGTGGCATTGCGATAGCAAGCCATGCCCAGATCGGGCGTACTCAAACCGTGGCTGTATAAGCCAACGTTCTGCACAAATACTTCGCTGGCGGCATGATCGACACTGTAATTACGCGCGACGTCCAATCTTTTTTTCTCATCCCATCGCAGACGCGATCGGATTGGCGCCAGGAACTCAGGTAACTGGTAGTGATAACCGGTCGCCAGTACGAGTGCTTCGCTTTGCTGTTGGTAGTCCTGACCGGATTCAGTCTGGCGCAGCACCATGTCGTAACGATCCCTTACTTCGTCGTAATGGCAAAAACGCAGGTCGGCGTTGGTGAGCAAACGTGTGGGTATATCGCCGTTCAGGCGTTTGTTGTAGAGCAGATCAAAAATGTCGTTGATCAAGCTGAGATTAATGCCTTTATACAGGCCGTGCTGTTGCCGGATCAGTTGGTCGCGCTTAGTAGCGGGAAGAGCGTGAAAGTAATCGATGTAATCAGGCGAGGTCATTTCCAGCGTCAGCTTGCTGTATTCCAGCGGATAAAAGCGTGGCGAGCGCGTCAGCCAATTGAGCTGATAACCGCATCGGTCAATATCTTGCAGCAGGTCATAGTAAATTTCTGCTGCACTTTGACCACTGCCGATAATGGTGATGGAGCGCCTGCGTTGCAGGCTAGCTTTGTCGCGCAGATAACTGGCAGCATGTCGCGCACGCACACCTAAGTGGCGGCAGCACTCTGGAATAAACGGACTGGTGCCGGTGCCCAGTACCAGCTTATGCGCACGGTAAGTGCAGATTTGACCGCTGCGAAGGTCGCGGCTATGCACCAGGTATAGCGCTTCTGCTGCATCGTACTCCACACGTTCTACGCGGTTTCCCAAGCGGACGTTAGACAGCTGTGCAAGTGCCCACTGACAGTAAGCGTTGTACTCATTGCGCATCAGGAAAAAGCTTTCCTTGATATAGAAAGAGTAGAGCCGACCCTGCGTTTTAGCGTAATTGAGAAAACTGAAAGGGCTGGTGGGGTCGGCCAGCGTGACCAGGTCCGCCATGAATGGTGTTTGCAAAGTGGCGTTAGGCAACATCATGCCCGCGTGCCATTCAAACTGCTCCACCTGATCCAGAAACAATGCGTTGACGTCGGTTAAGGGCTCGGTGAGACAAGCCAGACTGAGATTGAATGGGCCCAGGCCAATGGCGATGAAATCATAAGTTTGCAGCTGCATGAGACTTTTTCTCCAGGAGGATTGAGGCAAAAGTTCAATGAGGTAAAGCCCCAATTTTTATTGGCATAAAAAATTCATTACCTCCTTGCGCGAGGTGACTGAATTGAACGAGTCGAACGTGCTGAGCAGCTTGCAGACCGATAACTTGAGGTCAGGCAAGTACTGCGTTATGCGAGTGCGCGTTACCTGAAAATCCTGGGGGATGGTTTTGGCGGGGAAAGCAAACCGTTGCCTGTGGATCGTCGCAGGTTGTTGCCGTCTGGGTGGGGGTCGAGGACCTTCCTGGAGTAGCTATGATGTAGCTTTGATTGTCACAAGAAGAGTGGCTGCCGATAAGACTGGCGCTGTTTCTCTTTGATCTATCATGTCACAAGCTCTACAATAATTCAAATGCAAATGATAATCAATACCATTTCGCATAAAATAATATTATTTCGCAGCACATACTAAACGGTGGCACCTTTGCGCTGGAATGGATAGGCTGGGGCCGACGAGGTGATTTTGTCGACACGCAAGCTCGTTGGCGCGGCGTTTCCCGACAGCTTGATCAGCATGTCGGCTGTGCCGTCCGGCTTGCCGGTGCTCTTGGTGCGCTTGGTGCGCTTGGTGCTCATGATCTCTGTCGCGACCACGGGGCCAGGGCAATCGGCCTTGAAATAGGTCTCGCCGGTCAGTGCCAGTTCCAGCGAACCGCTGTCGTCGCTGTTAAGTGCAATGACGAGCGATTGACGGTCGTGATTGTCTCAGGCCGACTGCCAGGCGCCGACATACGCGGCCAGCGGCGCGGCGCTGCAAAAATCGCCGGCGCAGGCAGTACACGCAGAACGGATGCTTGGCCAGATCGGCGGCGCGAGCTTGCTGCCACTTGTAGCCATAGCCGCGCTGGGTGCTACTTGTCTTGTCTGCGCGCTAGTCGCCAGATGGCATCGTGGCGATGCCTGTGGGCGTGGCAGTAATGCGGGGCTAGAGGTTCGTGAGCTTCATAGGCCCAGCGCACGCGATATCCATCGGATCAGCCGGCGAGGGCGAGCAAAGGGAGCGTGAGCACTCACCTCCTTGCGTACCCATTAAGTCAAGCGCTCATGGTGCAGTTGTAACCCGGTCAGGTGGCAGAGGATGATCAGTGAATCTGCGGCTGCCGCGACGTTGACGACCATCTCAACAGGTGCAGCGACAACCTGCACCACATCAGCAGCGAGGCCGCCCGAGGATTTCAGTAGTCAGAACATGTGAACTTCAAATAGAAAGACGCCTACTACGCAACCTTATTGATGCTTTTAACAATAGATTAAAAACAATGCTATACTTTCTAAATTGCAATATAAGTTGCAATTTGAACGCATATCACTTGGACTTCTAGGGAGAAAAGACATGGGCTGGTTTGATTCAATCGTCGATTATGTTTGTGAAAATCCAATTAAATCTGTCGCAATGCTTGGTGTCGGCATTGCAACGGGGGGGACAGCATTTGCCTTTGCTCCAGCGATTGGCGCAGCAGCCAGCGTTGCGGGCCTTGGTGTTGCTGGTGGAACGCTCACTGGCGCCGCAGCTTCTTCCGCTGGCTTAGCCGCACTCGGTGGGGGTAGCCTGGCAGCAGGCGGACTAGGCATGGCCGGCGGCACGGCTGCTGTAACCGCTGCTGCCGCCGCCGCTGGAACCACTGTAGTGGCCGTAACAACGTAATCAGGTCAAAATCTTATCTTGGCGACTCTGCTTCAGAATAATTCCAAATTCTGAAGCAGGAAAATAAAAAGCCCGCGACCGTATGAACTGCCCCCGCCACCCCAATCTCGCGTAGCGCAAAGGATGGCAGCTTCCCACCTTCGGTGCACATCGGACCGCTCGCAATTGCTTGCGATTCGGCCGAGGTGGCCGCCTGGCAGCAAAAATGCATCACAGCGAGCAAGGGGAAAAGCTGAGGTTTCAAGACGTGCCGCGAGGGGTAATATGAGGCCGTTGATCTGTAGGGGTAAATGTAGGGGTAAAAATCGCGGACATGAAAAAGGCCAATCCGAAGATTGGCCTAAGTCATTGATTCTTTTGGTCGGGACGGGAAGATTCGAACTTCCGACCCCATGCACCCCATGCATGTACGCTACCAGGCTGCGCTACGCCCCGACGAGGTGGGAATTATAGCAGAGGCTTTTAGGTTTTTGCCATGCTTTACGCAGGATTCATATTGAACTGCGCAAAGTTTTTTTCAGCCTGGAGGGAAGCGTTCTACTCACCCAGCAGCAATGCCGTCAAGACGATGCGGAAACCGGCGATCAAGGGTTCGGCCTTGACCTCGGGATTATGCACCAGCCGCACGGGCAAGCCCTGATACATGGCGATCATGGTATTGAGGCGGCCTTCCAGCATCTCTTCGTCAGCCGGCAAGCCGCGCTTGATGCGCGCATCCCGGATAATGGATAGCAGCAGCTGGCGCGAGCGCTGGTCCGCGCAGTGCAACATGTCCGCGATGACGGGGTTGCGCGACGCCTCGGCAAAAATTTCCAACGGCATCACCCAGGTTTTCGGGTCCAGCTTCTCCATCACATGTTCGCTGGCATTGTCGACCACGGCCTGCAGCGGGTCATCGCGCTGCGCCAGGTCCTGAATCATATTGGTGACACGCTCCATCTTCTGAATAACGAAGGCGGCGATGATGGCATCCTTGCTATCGAAATAATTATAGATATGGCCCGCGCTCATGCCGGCCGCCTTGGATATCTCGGCCATGCTGGCGCCGTGAAAGCCGCGGCGACTGAAACAGCTTTCGGCCGCATCGAGTACCTGCTTGCGGCGCGTGTTGGCGCGCTCGGGATCGGGGTGCTTCTTTTCAACTTGCTTCATGACTTTTCCAGTAGCGCGCCAGCCCTGCCCCTGCGGACAAGGGCAAGGCCGGCGTCGGCGTCCCCGTGATTATTGGACGCCGCCAGCGGCTGCGACGGCTGTCTGCTCAAGCTGCCAACCGCCGCCCAGCACCTTGTACAAGGTCACCAGGTTGGTCGATTTGGCCAGGCGCGCCGTAATCAGGCTTTGCTGCGCCGAGTACAGCGCGCGCTGGGCCACCAGCGCGTTCAAGTAGGATTCGGCACCCTGCTTGTAGCGCGCGTCGTGGATGGCGTAGCTCTTCGTCGACGCTGCGACCAGCGCAACCTGCGATTGCAAGCGCTCGTCGATGGTGCCACGCTGGGCCAGCGCATCGGACACTTCACGGAAGGCGACCTGGATCGCCTTTTCGTATTGCGCGACGGAGATTTCACGCTGCACCTTGGCGATATCGAGGTTGGCGCGATTCACGCCGGCATCGAAGATCGGCAAGCTGATCTTTGGAATGAAGCTCCACGTGCCGCTGCCTGCATTGAACAGGCCCGACAGGTTGTCGCTGAGCGAACCGGCCGTCGCCGTCAGCGAAATGCGCGGAAAGAAAGCCGCGCGCGCCGCACCGATGTTGGCATTCGCCGCGCGCAGGGTACGCTCGGCCGCCAGCACGTCGGGACGGCGCTGCAGCACGTCCGACGGCAAGCCGGACGGAATATCTGCCAGGGCGGTCACAGTGCCGAACTCGGCTGGCGGCAGCAAGTCGGCCGGCACGGGACCGCCGACCAGCAAGGCCAACGCATTTTGATCCAGCGCCACCTGGCTGGTAAACACAGCCACGTCGGAACGGGCCGACTCGACGCTGGTCTGGGCATCGTACTTATCCAGGCCGGAAGTAGCACCGGCATTGAAGCGACGCACGGCCAGCTCATACGACGACTGCTGGCTCTTCAAGGTATCTTGCGCCACGCGCAGGCGCTGCTGGTCGGCCACCAGGTTCAGATAGGTGCTGGCCACTTCGGCCACCAGGCTGATCTGCTGCGCCCTGCGTGCTTCTTGCGTGCCCAGGAATTGCTCCAACGCACTGTCGGACAGGCTGCGCACGCGACCGAAGAAGTCCAGCTCGTAGGCTGACACGCCCAGGTTCGCCGTGTACTGGCGATTGATGGACGCTTCGCCGTTGGCGCCGGCGTTCTTCGGCGCGCGCGTGGCCGTCTGGCCGCCCGAGGCCGACAAGGTCGGCATCAGGGCGGCGCGTTCGATGCCGTACGTGGCGCGCGCCTTCTCGATGTTCAGGATAGAGACGCGCAGATCGCGGTTGTTGGCCAGCGCCAGTTCCAGTACCTGACGCAGGCGCGCATCGGCAAAGAACTCGCGCCAGGCGACGTCGGCCACCGGCTTGGCGGCGGCCGTGTCAGCCGTGTCGGCCTTGTAGGAAGGGCCCGTCGGCCACGCCGCAGGCGCCGGCGCTGCCGGACGCTCATACGTGGGAGCCAGGCTGCAACCGGCCAGCAAAGCCAGTGCCGCCATGGAGAGTAGCGTTTTTTTCATATTAGTGCGCATCCTTAGAAAGCGTGACGGCTGGCGAGCCAGGCGTCGCCGGCGTGGCTGGCGCATCGTGCTTCGAGAAGAAGCCGCGCACCAGCACGAAGAACACCGGCACGAAGAAGATACCGAGGAAGGTGGCCGTCAGCATGCCGCCCAGCACGCCGATACCGATGGCGTTCTGGCTGCCGGAACCGGCGCCGCTGGAAATGGCCAGTGGCAATACGCCCAGACCGAAAGCAATCGAGGTCATCAGAATCGGCCGCAGACGCAGACGCACCGCATGCAAGGTCGCGTCCAGCAGCGACATGCCCGATTCCTGCATTTCCTTGGCAAACTCGACGATCAGAATCGCGTTCTTCGCCGACAGGCCCACCACCGTGAGCAAGCCCACTTGGAAGTACACATCATTCGACAAGCCAAACATCCACGTGCCCAGCACGGCGCCGATCACACCCAGCGGCACCACCAGCAGCACGGAGAACGGGATCGACCAGCTTTCATACAGCGCAGCCAGGCACAGGAAGACGATCAGCAAGGACAGCGCATACAACTGCGGCGTCTGCGAACCGGATTCACGCTCTTCCAGCGACACGCCGGTCCAGCTGAAACCTATGCCCGGCGGCAACTGCGCCACCATCGCTTCCATCGCATTCATGGCCGCACCCGTGCTCTGGCCCGGCGCCGGCGTACCCAGGATCTCTACCGACGGCAAGCCGTTGTAGCGTTCCAGACGTGGCGACGCATAAATCCACTTGCCAGTGGCAAAGGCCGAGAAAGGCACCATCTGGCCAGCGCTATTGCGCACGAACCACTTGTTCAAGTCTTCCGGCAGCATGCGCGATTCGGCATTGCCCTGCATGAACACTTTCTTCACGCGACCACGGTCGAGGAAGTCGTTGACATAGGAACTACCCCAGCCCACGCTCAGCACGCGGTTGATTTCCGAGATCTGCAAGCCCAGCGCGGTAGCTTTCTGCTGGTCGATATCGATCTTGTACTGCGGCGTATCTTCCTGGCCGTTCGGGCGCACGCCGACCATGGCCGGGTTTTTCGACGCCATACCCAGCAACTGATTACGCGCGGCCATCAAGGCGTCATGGCCGACACCGCCAACATCTTGCAACTGCATGTCGAAACCGGTGGCGTTACCCAGTTCCAGCACGGCAGGCGGTGCAAACGTAAACACCATCGCATCCTTGATCTGCAATAACTTGCCCATGGCGCGACCGGCCACGGCCGGCGCTTTTTGCGCCACGTCCTTGCGCAGCGCCCAGTCTTTCAGGCGCACGAAGGCGATACCCGTGTTCTGACCGTTACCGCCGAAGCTGAAACCGGCGACGGCAAACACGGAAGCGACGTTGTCTTTCTCGCTGTTCATGAAGTGCTCTTCGACTTGCTCGATCACTTTCAGGGTGCGCTCTTGCGTGGCGCCAGTCGGCAATTGAATCTGCGTAAACAAGATGCCCTGGTCTTCTTCCGGCAAGAACGATGTCGGCAAGCGCATGAAGAGCAATACCAGGCCTGCCAGCAGTATCACGTACAGCAACATCGAACGGCCACGGTGGCGTATCATGCTGCCGACCCAGCCCTGGTAGGTGTTGCTGCTGCTGTCGAAGCTACGGTTGAACCAACCAAAGAAACCCTTGTTGGTGGCGTGATGGCCCTTCTCGACCGGTTTGAGCAAGGTCGCGCACAAGGCTGGCGTAAATACCAGCGCGACAACCACGGAGAGCACCATCGACGAGACGATGGTGATCGAGAACTGGCGGTAAATCACGCCCGTCGAACCGCCAAAGAAGGCCATCGGCACGAACACGGCCGACAGTACCATGGCGATACCGACCAGCGCGCCGGTGATCTGCGTCATGGACTTGCGCGTCGCTTCCAGCGGCGACAAGCCCTCTTCGCTCATCACGCGCTCGACGTTTTCCACCACCACGATGGCATCATCGACCAGCAAACCAATGGCCAGCACCATGGCAAACATGGTGAGCGTATTGATCGAATAGCCAAACGCGTTCAGGATGCCGAAGGTACCGAGCAACACGACCGGCACGGCCATGGTCGGGATCAGCGTGGCGCGGAAGTTTTGCAGGAACAGATACATCACCAAAAATACCAGGATGACCGCTTCGACCAGGGTTTTGACCACTTCTTCGATCGACAGTTTCACGAACGGTGTCGTATCGAACGCCACCTGGTAGCTCATGCCTTCGGGGAATTGCTGGCTCAGCTTGCCCAGCATGGCTTTCGCCGCATTCGCCGTATCGAGCGCATTCGCGCCCGTCGCCAGCTTGATCGCCACGCCGGTGGCCGCATTGCCGTTGTAGCGGGCCACGGTGTTGTAGTTCTCGCGCCCCAGTTCCATGCTGGCCACGTCCTTCAGGTACACCATGGCACCGTTGGTAGTGGTTTTGAGCAAGATGGCACCGAACTGCTCGGCCGTTTGCAAGCGGCTTTGCGCCGATACGGTGGCGTTCAACTGCTGGCCCTTGACAGACGGCGTGCCGCCCAGTTCGCCGGCCGACACTTCCGCATTCTGCGCCTGCACGGCCGTAATCACATCGGCCGGGGTCAGGTTGAAGCTTTGCAGCTTGGCCGGATCGAGCCAGATGCGCATGGCGTACTGCGAACCGAACAGTGTTACATCGCCCACGCCAGCCACACGGCTGAGCGGATCGACGACGTTGGCGGCCACATAGTCGCTCAAGTCGGTCTGGTCCATCTTGCCGTTTTCAGAAATGAAGCCGAACACCATCAGGAAGTTCTTCGTCGCTTTCGACACGACCAGGCCTTGCTGCGTGACAGCGGTCGGCAGCAGTGGCGTCGCCAGTTGCAGCTTGTTCTGTACCTGCACTTGGGCAATGTCCGGGTTGGTGCCGCTGATGAACGTCAGCGTGATGCTGATGCCGCCAGTGGCATCGCTCGACGAGGCAATGTAGCGCAAGCCGTCGATACCCTTCATCTTTTGTTCGATGACCTGGGTCACCGCATCTTCCACCGTCTTGGCGGAAGCGCCAGGGTAGGAGCCGCTGATCGAAATCGACGGCGGCGCGATGCTCGGATACTGCGCGATCGGCAGGCTGAGGATCGAAATCACGCCGGCAAGCATGATGACGATGGCGATCACCCATGCAAAAATCGGGCGATCAATGAAAAAACGGGCCATTGATATTCTCCTCGATTAGTGGGCGCTGGCAGCCGATGCGGCGGCAGAAGCGGCAGCGGGCGCAGGAGCAGCTTCAGCCTTGGCCGGCACGGCAACGGCCGGGGCACCTGGCTTGACTTTTTGCAAGCCCTCCACGATCACGCGGTCGCCCGCAGCCAGGCCGGATGTCACGAGCCAGTCGTTGCCGACCGTGCCGCTGGTGGTCAGCACGCGTTGCTCGACCTTGTTTTCCTTGTTCAGTATCAAGGCCGTTGCCTGGCCCTTCTGGTTGCGCGTCACGCCCACTTGCGGCACGGTGATGGCTTTTTCATCCACGCCTGTTTCCAGCCGCGCACGCACGTACATGCCTGGCAGTAATTCACCTTTCGGGTTCGGGAACAGCGCGCGCAAGATCACGTTGCCGGTACTCGGATCGACTGTCACGCCGGAGAACTGCAGCTTGCCCGCTTCGCTGTACTTGCTGCCGTCGGGCAGGATCAGGTCGACCTTGGCCTGGCCTTCACCCACTTTTTTCAGCGAACCGTCCGCCATCTGGCGTTTCAGGCGCAGCAGGTCGGTACTCGACTGGGTCACGTCGACATAGATCGGGTCGAGCTGCTGCACGCTCGTCAGCGCTTCGGCCTGGCCCGCCGTCACCAGCGCGCCAGCTGTCACGCTCGAGCGGCTGGTGCGGCCGCTGATCGGCGCCGTCACGGTGCTGTATTTCAGATTGATATTCGCCAATTCCAGCGCTGCGGTGGCGGACTCGACATCTGCCTTGGCTTGTTCGAACGCGGCGACAGCGTCATCGTATTCCTGGCGGCTCACGCCTTCGATGGCAACCAATTCCTTGTAGCGTGCCGCTTTCGGGCCGGCCGTCAGCAGGTTGGCCTTGGCTTTCGACAGCGCGGCCTTGGACGAATTGGCAGCGGCCTGATAGGTGGCGGAATCGATCTGGTACAGCGCCGCGCCGGCTTTCACATCGCTACCCTCGACAAACAGGCGCTTCTGGATCAAACCGCCAACTTGCGGGCGCACGTCGGCGACCTGGTAGGCGTTCGTGCGGCCCGGCAATTCGGCACTCATCGGCAACGCGGCCGGATTCACGGTAAACACGACCACCTGTGGCGCTTGCTGCGCGCGAGGTGCTTCCTGTTTTTTACTGCAGCCGGCCATCACTACAGTGGCGCACAAAACAGCAATAGCGCCGCTCGTACGCGGCGACGTCAAGAAAAAGGTTGGTTGCATCTTGGACTTTCTGAAAAAGAAGCTGGCTAGTGTCGTTAGAAATGAGGAAATTTATTAACGCAGATCAAAGAATGAACGATCATTCTAAAATCGTCAAGCGTCGTTACAATTGAAACATAGTAACTTTCAAGCGGATTAAATTATCAATTTATAAACAAAATAAGGACAGCAACAGCGGCGGCAGGCCGGCAAAGTGGCGCCGGGACCTAGCCGCAGTGGTAAAACGGTAGAGCGGGAAAGGTATATTGAGCAACGACTTTAGCAGGCTCAAGATTTCTTTGCTGAACTGAGCGACAAGGATGCGATATGGGGGCGCAACACGGGGCGCAATACAGGGCACAAGCGGCCTGGACGCGCGCCCTCGCCGAGCTCAATGGGCGTCGCCGGCTTCGCCTGCTGCTCGCTGCGCTGTCCGAACTGGAACGGCAAAACCAGGCGCATGGCAATCACCGGTGCCGCTTGCGTATGCTGCAATAACGGGGCGTGCCGCTAGTGGCACGCAATGACGTTCATTTCCACTTGCCGCGCAATTCCTGCACCTTTTGTTGCAGCAACTCCGGCGTGGCGGCCTCGGGTGCCACCGGCATGCCCACGGCCAGCGACAAACGCGAACGCAAGCCAGCCTTGAAGGCGCGCTCGAACAGGTGGCCGTTGCGATGGCTCAACAGATGGCCCCACAAGCCGCGCAGCGCCAGCGGAATCACGGGCACCTTGCTGCGCTCGACGATTTTGGCGATACCGCCCTTGAATTCGCTGATCTGGCCCGTGCGCGTCAGCTTGCCTTCAGGGAAGATGCACACCAATTCCCCCTCGTGCAGCGCTTGCGCAATATCGATGAAGGCCCTTTCCATCAGGAAAGGATCTTCCTTGGCTGGCGCAATGGGGATGGCCTTGGCCGTGCGGAAAATCCAGCCCATCAGCGGCATCTTGAAGATGCGGTGGTCCATGACGAAACGGATGGGGCGAGGACTGGCCGCCATGATGACGATGGCGTCCACATAGCTGACATGGTTGCACACCAGCACCGCTGCGCCTTCCGCAGGGATACGCTCGGCATCGACGACATTCACCCGATGCACGGTCTGGATGAGTATCCACGCCAGGAAACGCATGAGAAATTCCGGCACCAGCGAAAAGATATAGACCGCCACCAGCGCATTGAGAATCGCCGTGACAAGGAACAGCTGCGGTATGCTAAAGCCCTGCCCCAGCAGTACGATGGCCACGCCAGCGGCCGCCACCATGAACAGGGCATTCAAGATATTCATGCCGGCAATGGTGCGCGAAATGTGTTTCGGGTCGCAGCGCGTCTGGATCAGGGCGAACAGGGGCACGATGAAGAAACCGCCAAACACGCCGATCATGACGATGTCGAGCAAGATACGCGGCACGCCCGCCTGGCTCACAAACGCCAGCGCGTCGACTACTTGCGTATTTGCATAGGCATTGCTGGCGAAATACAGGTCGATGCCGAACAGCGACAGGCCGATGGAACCAAACGGCACCAGGCCGATCTCGATCTTGTGGCCGGACAGGCGCTCGCACAGCAGGGAACCGGTGCCGATGCCGATGGAAAACACCGTCAGCAGCAGTACGAACACGCTATGGTCGCCATGCAGGAAATCCTTGGCATATACGGGGAACTGGGCCAGGATCAGGGCGCCATAAAACCAGAACCAGGAATTGCCCAGCATGGCGAGGAAGACGGGGCGGTTCTTGCGTGAAAAATTCAGGTTGCGCCACGATTCGGCGACAAAGTTCAGACTCACCTTCAAGTCTGGCTCGGGCGCAGGCGTGCGCGGCACGCGATAGCTGGCGAGCAGGCCGAAGACGGCCACGGCAATCGTGGCGCCGGCCACCAGTTCCACGCCCAACGGCTTGTGCACAATCAAGACGGCGCCCAGGATTTCACCCAATAGAATGCCGACGAAGGTGCCCATCTCGATCAGGCCATTGCCGCCGACCAATTCCTCGCGTTTTAGCTGCTGCGGCAGATAGGCATACTTGACGGGGCCGAACAGGGTCGAATGCACGCCCATGCCCACCACGGCGGCCACCAGCAGCCACAGCGTATGCGTCATCCAGCCGACGGCGGCCACCGCCATGATCGCCAGTTCCATCCATTTGACGAAACGCGCCAGGCCCGCCTTTTCGAATTTGTCGGCCAACTGGCCGGCCGTGGCCGAGAACACGACATAGGGCAGGATGAACAGGCCAGGAATCAGGTTGGTAATGGTGGACGGGTCTAGCGTGGTCCAGCTCAGTGCATCGTAGGCAAGGATCACCATCAGGGCCGTCTTGAACAGATTGTCGTTGAAGGCGCCAAAGAACTGGGTCCAGAAGAAGGGCCCGAAACGGCGCTGCGACAATAAGGAAAACTGGCTGCTTTGACTCATGGCATGGGAGGAGGCGGGCTGAAGGAATCGCTAAAATACAGCACTATCCTGTGCACGACAATGTGAATGTCGTCCTCTTGCCCGGCGTCAATACAAAAAGTACGCCGCGGCCAATGCCAGTGATGCAGCCAAGCAGGGCTAGACACTTGCCTTGGTCCGACCAAAATCGCCGGTCTCAGGGCAATAAAACACCGCACTCGTAACGTGGGGCCTGGCGTTTGCTATCGCAGATCAAGAATGAACAGCCGCCCGCGCGATAGCATGACGCGCCAGATCGACGTCGTCACGGTCGACTCCATCGTGCGCTTCATGCGCCAGCGCGAAGCGTCGGTGCAGGAAATCGTGGTGCAGGGGAATGAAGGAACTTGCTGCACGAACGAGGTGGCCGGGATGGCCACCTCGGCACCGTTAAAACACCCAGAGCTTATCGGCTGGCATGTGCAGCCAGTACTTGCCCGCTTCGAGCTTGTGGCGCGAATACGCGCGCAGGCTGATGTTCTCGGCACCAGCGCGCTCGAACAGGCATTCCCAGCGGTCGCCCAGATACATGCAGGTCAGCAGCGGCAACTCGATGGCGTTGTCCACCTGCGTGGCGCTGATCTTCACCTCTTCGACGCGGATCATGGTGGTGACGTCCGTGCCGACATTGGCGCCACGCGCCACGCCCTGCATGGCGGCGCCATCGATCAGCAGGCCCACGGCACTGCCATTACGCTGCAGCACCTTGCCGGGCAGGCGGTTGTTACTGCCCATGAATTCGGCCGTAAACAGGGTGTCGGGCGTTTCATACATGCTTTGCGGCGTGCCCTGCTGCTCGATCCTGCCGTTATTGAGCAGCAAGATACGGTCGGAAATGGCCATCGCCTCGCCCTGGTCATGCGTCACCATCAGGGCTGACAGGCCCAGGCGCACGATCAGTTCGCGCAGGAAGGCGCGCGCTTCCTCGCGCAACTTGGCGTCCAGGTTCGACAGCGGTTCGTCGAGCAGGATCACGGGTGGGTTGTACACCAGCGCTCGAGCGATTGCCACGCGCTGCTGTTGGCCACCGGACAGCTGATGCGGATAGCGTTCGCCCAAATGACCGAGACCCAGCTGCGTCAGTACTTCCTTGATGCGCGCGGCGATTTCCGTGCTTCCCATCTTGCGCAATTTGAGCCCATAGGCGACGTTGTCGAACACGGTCTTGTGCGGCCACAGCGCGTACGACTGGAACACCAGGCCCAGGTTGCGATGCTCGGCCGGCATCTCGAAGTGTTTCGCGCCATCGTAGACATTGCGCTCGCCGATCTCGATGGTGCCCGCCTTCGGGCTTTCCAGCCCGGCGACGGCGCGCAGCAAGGTCGTCTTGCCACTCCCCGAAGGCCCCAGCAAGGCGACCACTTCGCCTTTTTTCAGGTGCATGGAGACACCCTTCAGTATCTGGTTGGCCGCAGCGCCAGTGCCGTAGTCCAGGTACAACTCATTGACGGTCAATTCATTCATGATGTGGTCTCAGTCTATTTTTAGTTATGCAGCTCAGTTATGCAACTTCACGCCAAAGCGCAGCGCGATGCCCAGGCCGATGGCCACCAGGGTGATATTGATGAAGGACAGCGCCGCCACCAGGTCGGTCGAGCCGCCAGCCCACAGCGATACCAACATGGCGCCGATCACTTCCGTACCCGGCGAAAGCAGGTACACGCCGGTCGAATATTCACGCTCGAAGATCAGGAAGACCATCAGCCAGGCGCCCAGCAAGCCGTATTTGATCAGCGGCAAGGTCACGTCGCGCGTCACCTGGCCGCGGCTGGCGCCGACGGCGCGCGCCGCCTCTTCCAGCTCCGGTCCCACTTGCAGCAGCGCGGTAGAAATGAGGCGCATGCCGTACGCCATCCATACCACCGAATACGCCAGCCACAGGGCGAAGATGGTCGAGCGCACTTCGCGCAGCACGGGGATGACATGACCACTCAGCCATAGGGCCACGCTGTTGTCCATGCCCTTGAGCATGCCGTCAAGCCAGGCTGGCACGAACAGGAACACCCACAGGAACGACAGGCCGGCCAGCAGGCCCGGCACGGCGCGCGGCACCAGCACGCTGTAGTCGAGCAGGCGCGTGATGCCGTCCTGCTTGCGGTGCATGGCCAGCGCGATGAAGCTGTAGCAGCCCACGGCCAGGGCGCCGCCGACGACACCGATCAGGATGGTGTTGACGATGCCGCGCACCAGCGATGGCTGCTCAAAAATATCGCGGAAATGCTGCAGTGTCAGCACGTCGGCCAAGTGCACGCCTTCGCCCCAGTACTGCACGAAGGAGCGCAATACGATACCCGTCAACGGCAAGATGATGGTGAAGATCAGCCAGCCGGCCAGCAAGGCAAAGGCCAGCCATTTCCAGCGACCCAGCGGCATGGCCTTGCTGCGCGCGCCCTTGCCCTTGATCGACACATACTTGTTGGCCGACTTGAGCAACCAGCGCTGTAGCATCACCAGCGGCATGGTCACCATCACCAGGCAGACGGCGACGGCGGCCATCAGATGGTAGGACGGCGTGCCCAGCTTGTTGGTCAGCTTGTACAGATAGGTCGGCAGCACCAGATGGCCTTCCGGATCACCGAGCACCAGCACCAGGCCGAATACTTCAAAGCCAAGGAAGAACACCAGCACGCCCGCATATGCCAGCGCCGGCATGATCATCGGCAGCGACACATTGAGCATCACCTGGATCGGCGAGGCGCCGGCCACGCGGGCCGCTTCTTCGACATCGGAACCGAGGCTTTTCAGCGCCGAGGAGGCGTACAAGTAGACGTGCGGCACATGCGTCAGACCGGCGATGATGACGATGCTGGTGAACGAGTAAATATTCCAGGGCACGAAGCCGAGCAACTCCTTGGCCCAGGTCGAGTAAAAGCCTACCGGCCCCATCGAGACGACGTAGCCAAAGCCCATCACCATCGGCGAGACAAAAATGGGCACCAGCAGCATCGGCGCCACCCAGCCGCGGCCGGGCAAGTCGGTGCGCACCATCAGAAAGGCCAGCATGCCGCCCAGCGGCACGGCGATGACGGTCAGGCCGAAGGCCAGCATCAGGCCATTCTTGAAGGCCATGGCAAAATCGGGATCATCGAAGATGAAACGGTAGGAATCAAAGCCGAATTCGCGCACGGGCATGAAAAACGGCGCGTTCAAAAAGCTCTGGTAAAAAATCAGGAACAGCGGGAGGAAAATGGCGATCAGCGTGATCGTCACGACCATGCCGCGCGACCAGTTCAGGCGCGACAAGGGAGAGCGCGACCGTGCAGGCAGCGGCAAGATGGCAGTTTGCATGATGAATCCAATGTATGAAGGGGGCGGCGTGCGCCCGCGAGCCAGGCTCGCGGGCGGCCAAGACGGCGTTGGCTATTCCTACTTCTTGCCGGCGGTCTCTTTCCACTGCTTCAGGAAGGCCATGCGCTTGGCAGGTCCCAAAAACTGCAGGATGATCGGGTGTACGGGAATCGGCTTGACATTGGCTGCGCCGATTTGCTTGATCAGGTCGGCCGACGTGGTCTCGCCCGTGACGTCGGCGCGGATGGCGAATAGCTTGGCGCCATTGGCAATGATGGTCTGGCCGCGCTGCGACAAGATGTAATCGAGCCATAGCTTGCTGGCGTTGACGTTCTTCGCATTCTTGTTGATGAACTGCACGCGCGACAGGATCAGGGTGTAATCCTTGGGCAGCACCACGCCGATGGACGGATCGGTCTTGGCGCGCACCAGCGCATAAGAACCCAGCACGTTGTAGCCGATCAGGTTTTCCCCCGAGGAGATGCGCTCCATCATGGTGCCCGTCGACGACTGCACGCGCACCTTGGCCGTGCCGAACGCGTTTTGCAGCGCCAGAAATTGCGGGTATTCCTTGGCATCCTGCGCCATGAACATGAAGCCCACGCCCGATTTTTCGATATCGTAGGTGGTGACCTTGTCCTTGAATTTCGGCGTGGCGATCAGCTTGACGAAGTCGTCGTGATTCTTCGGCACTTCCTTCGGATCGAGCAAACGCTTGTTGTAGACGATGGCGGCCGGCTCGAATGTGGTGCCGTAAGCCTGGTCATCCCACATGGCCCAACCGGGAATCTTCGCCGCTTCGACCGATTTGTACTTGAGCGCATAACCATCGGAGGCCAGGCGCATCTGCAAGTCCATCGCCGACGACCACATCACATCGGCCGTATTGCCGCCGGCGGCCACTTCGGAAATGAAACGGTTATACACTTCGGTGGAATTCATGTCGTTGTATTCGACCGAGATGCCGGGATACAGGGCGCTGAAGTCCTTGATCAGCGGAGCGGCAGCCTTGCTGTCGGTGGCGCTGTAGATCACCACCTTGCCTTCCTTCTTGGCCGCGTCGATGATCTTTTGATAGTCGGCCGGATAGCCGGCCGGCACTTGCGCAAATACGGCGCCGGCCAGGCTGGCAAACGCGGTGGCAAGGGCAGCTTGAAGCAGGGTCTTGGTTTGCATGGGGTTGTCTCCGTCTATGAATAGGTTTTTTATTAGGATGTCGTTCAGCGCATCAAGCCAAGCTCATTCGCCTGCCTGGCATACTCATCGACCGCCTGCTTGACATACGCTGTCAGCTTCGGCCCCGTCAGGGCGAATGGGTACAGGCCGGCCTGCGCACGCCACTGCGCGAACTGCGGCGTAGCCATCACGCGGTCAAAGGTAGCCACCCAGCGCTGGTAATTCGCCTCGGGTACCTGGGGGCCCATCCATACGCCGCGAATGATCGGCCAGACCACGTCGAAGCCCTGCTCGCGCGCAGTCGGCACGCCGGCCAACACGCCAGGCAGACGTTTTTCCGACAGTACCGCCAGCACGCGCGCATGGTTGGCGCTGGCGTTCAGGGTGGCCTCCGAGGTGTCGCCCGAGACCACCTGCACGTAACCGGCCTGCATCGCCGTAAACACTTCGCCGCCGCCCTCGAGCGCCACAAAACGCAGCACTTTCGGATCGATGCCGGCATGGCGCGCCAGCAACGCCATCTTCAGCCAGTCCTGGCTGCCGATGGTGCCGGAGACGCCGATCAGTACCTGGTCTGGATGCTGGCGCAGCGCCGCGATCAGGTCGGCCAGGCTCTTGTAGGGCGAATCGCTGCGCACGGCGATCATGCCGTAGTCGGCACCCAGCGCCGCCACCCAGCGCACGTCGCTCGCCTTCGCATTGCCGAACTTGCCCTGCGCCAAATTGAGCAGCGAACCGCCCGAAAACGCCACCAGGGTGTTCGCTTCCGCACGGCGTCGTTGCGATGCCATCGAGTGCCAGGCCACCGCACCGATGCCGCCGGGCAGATAGCTGATGCGCATTGGGCCCGCCAGGCCTGCCGCGCCCTCCTGCGCCAGGCCTTTTTTTGCCAGCTTGCAGGTCAGGTCCATGGCACCGCCCGGTTTGGACGGCACCACGCACTCGGCCGCAGCAAACGCCTGCGCCCCCGCCACGGCGGGCAGCAGGCACAGCAAAGACAGCAGCAGGGAACGCAGCATCGTCATGCCTTAGAAGCGGTGCTGGATGCCGGCCATCACACCGCGCTGGGTGTCGCCGAAACCGGCATCGTCGCGCGACAGGCTGACCAGCTGATTGTGCTTGGCCTTGGCATAAGCGCCGGCCACGTACAGGTCAGTGCGCTTGGACAGCGCATAGCGCACGCGCGCCACGTACATGATCGGATCGGCATTCAGGTTGGCCGCCACATTCTTTACGTCCTGGTAGTAGATCACGCCCGTCAGGGTGATTGCCGGCGTGGTCATGTAGCTGACGCCGCCCCAGTACAAGGTGCCGCGCACGTCGGCCTTGCCGGCGGCAGCCGGATCGAGCTTGTAGTCGCGCGCCGCCGCCTGCACCTTCCACGGGCCATTGTCATACATGGCGCCCAGGTGGTACACGGTGGTCTTGTCGCGCGCGCCGCCAGCGATGGCATTGCCGTTCACCTGTTCATACGTCGCGAGCAGGCTGACAGGACCGGTCTTGTAGGTAACTGCCGTCGACAGCTTGGCGCTGTCCGAGTTGCCCGTCGACTGCTCGCCGAAACCATACGAGGCGCCGTAGCTGAAGTCGCCCGTCTTGCCCGAGTACTTGACCAGGTTGTCGAAGGCGGTTGTCATGCCATACTTGCTCGGGCCCGTCGCGTTGGCCGAGGTAGCCCACGAGTAGAACGGCGCATACGCCATCGGATCGAACGGCAGCACAAAGTCATATACGGTGGTAAACGAGCGGCCCAGCACGACGCGGCCAAACGCACCTTCCAGGCCCACATTGGCCTGGCGCTTGAACAGCGCGCCGTCGGCTGCGCCCGTGTCGACCAGGATGCCGCCTTCCAGATTGAAGACCGCTTTCAGGCCGCCACCCAGGTCTTCGCTGCCCAGGATGCCCCAGCGCGAGGTGTTCATGCCGCCGGAGCTCACTTGCGTCATCGAGCTCTTGTTCGGACCGGCGTTGCTGGTGTTGCTGATACCAGCGTCAAGGCGACCATACAGGGTCACGTTCGACTGGGCCTGGGCGCTGCCGGCTGCGGCGAGCACCGCCATGGCGGCCAGCGAGAATGCAGTTTTCTTCATGTGAAGTGTCTCCCTTAGATATAGTTATTAGTGATATGCCTGATCCATTTCATGAATCAGAGTCACACTATATGAGCGTCAGCCTTTCAATTGGCTTTCAGCACGACAAGTGTCGCCAGCCAGCCACAATCGAGCCCAACATATTCATCGCCCCCCTGCCGCCACGCTTACACTGGAGCATTTCAACGAATGGCGGAGACCATGCGCATATTATTAGTGGAAGACCATCTGGAGCTGTCGCACTGGCTGGCAAAGGCCCTGCGCGACGCGCACCTGACGGTGGAGACCGCCCACAACGGCGCCGATGCCGACGCCCTGCTGCACACGCAGGAATACTCGCTGGTGCTGCTCGACCTGACCCTGCCGAAGATGGACGGCCTGGACGTGCTGCGCCGCCTGCGCGCGCGTGGGGGCACGCGCGGCAAGACTCCCGTCATGATACTCACGGCGCGTGGCGGCCTGGATGAAAAAGTGCAGGGCCTGAACCTGGGCGCCGACGACTACATGGCCAAGCCGTTCGAACTGGCCGAACTGGAGGCGCGCGTGAAAGCCCTGCTGCGCCGCAGCCAGGGCAACGAAGCGCTGGTGCATACCTGCGGCGCGCTCAGTTTCGACACCGTCACGCGCATGTTCAGCTATGCCGGCGCCCCTTTTCCCCTGACGCCGCGCGAACACGCGGTGCTCGAAGCGCTGATCACGCGCTCCGGACGTGCAGTTTCGAAGGAAAAGCTATTCGACGAAGTCTTCGCGCTGGCCGACGACGTTAATCTGGACGCCATCGAACTGTATATCCACCGCGTACGCAAAAAACTTGAAAGCAGCTTGGAAAACGGCATCGACAGCGGCGCGCCCGACGGCGCCGTCATCACTACTCTGCGCGGCATCGGCTACCTGCTGCAGCCGCGCAGCGCCATGGCGCTGGCTGCAGCAAAATGAGCGACGCCATGCAACGCCCGCGCAGGCCCCTGTTCGAGCGCCTGCGCCGGCGCTGGGCGCTGGGCCGGCCGCTGGGCAGCCTGCGCAGCCAGTTGCTGCGCTGGCTGCTCATACCGCTGGCGATGCTGGTGCTGCTCGACGCTTTTTTTGTCTACCGCAATGCGCTCGACGCCGCCGACATGGCTTATGACCGCTCCCTGCTGGCATCGACGCGGGCACTGGCCGAGCGCGTCTCCATCGTCGGCGGCAAGGTGGTGGCAGAAGTACCTTACGTGGCGCTCGACAGCTTCGAAACCGATACCCTCGGCCGCATCTATTACAAGGTCACAGGCATCAACGGCGAACTGGTCTCGGGCTATGGCGACTTGCCGCGCGTGCCGAAAAACGTGCCCCGTTCGCAAAACTATCCGGCCCTGGTGCGCTTCTACCACGCCGATTACCATGGCAAGCCGATCCGCATCGCCGCCCTGCTGCAACCGGTGTATGACGACTCGATGCGCGGCATCGCCCTGATACAGGTTGCTGAAACACTCGATGCGCGGCGCGGCCTGTCGAACCAGATCCTGTTCGATACCCTGAGCTGGCAGGCGGCAATGATACTGGTGATGGGCGCGCTCGTGTGGTTTGCCGTACGCCTGGTGCTGCGGCCGCTGATGCGTTTGAAAACGGAAGTCGAGACGCGCACCCTGTCCGATCTGTCCGACGTCGATCCCACGCTGGTGCACAAAGAAATGCGCCCGCTGGTGAGCGCCATGAACGGCTCCATGTCGCGCTTGCAGCAACTGATCGCCAGCCAGCGTCGCTTCATCGCGGACGCCTCGCACCAGCTGCGCACGCCGTTGACGGTGCTGAAAACCCAGGCCGAACTGGCCCTGCGCGAGTGCGACCGCCAGGCCGGCACGGCGTCCGACATGGCCGCCCTGCGCGACATCGTACGCTCGATCGCCAGCACCACCGATTCGACCGTACTCTTGGCCAACCGCCTGCTGACCCTGGCGCGCATAGAGCATGGCAGCGACAGCCTGGCCATGGATCTGGTCTCGCTGCGCCGCGTGGCGCAGCAGTTAGGACTGGCAATGGCCATGACTGCCGTCGGCAAGCATATCGATTTGTCGCTGGAGGCGCCCGACGACGCGCCCGTGCATGGCCAGGCCTTGCTGCTGCACGAACTGCTGGCCAACCTGGTCGACAATGCCCTGCGCTACACGCCGCAGGGCGGCAGCGTGATCCTGCGCGTGCGCGCGGCGCAGACAGAGAACGGACACGGCGCCATGCTGGAGGTGGAAGACAGCGGCCCCGGCATCGCGCCGGGTGAACGCGAACGCGTATTGACGCCGTTCTACCGGGTCGGCGCGGCGCTCGAGAGCAACCCTGGCGGCGCAGGACTGGGCCTGGCCATCGTGCGCGACATCGCCGCCCTGCACGGCGCCCGGCTGGAGTTGTCAACGGCCTCCAATGGGCATGGGCTGAAGGTCAGCGTGCATTTCAGGGCGATCACCTGAGGCACTGTACGGATATATCTTCGACATTAAGTGTTGCCCCAAACCAACACATGGTTTATTTTCAATATTTTTTAAATAATTGCCTTACACAAACATATTTATCCCTATATAATTCGTCTCCCATTACGCAACGAGACAATCTCTGCGCGTTAATTATCAATAGGATTAAAAATGAAAAAGCAATTGTTCGCAGCCGTCGTCGGCGCCGCCCTGGCATTCCCATTGTTCGCCCAAGCTGAAGGCGCTTACATCGGCGCTAACGTCGGCCGTTCGGAATTGAAACTGTCGGGTGATTTCGGTTCTGGCAAAGACAACAAAACCGGTTACAAAGCTTACGCTGGCTACGACTTCACGCAAAACTTCGGCGCAGAAGCCGGCTATGTCAATTTCGGCAAAGTGAAAGATAGCGAAAACAATGATTCGTTGAGCGTTGACACCAGCGCATTTTACGTCGCCGCCACCGGCACCCTGCCACTGAACGAACAGTTTTCGCTGTTCGCCAAGGCTGGCGTGTCGCAAAATCGCACCAAATTTAATGTTGACGCGATGGGTTTCAATTTCAACGTGTCGAAAAACAAAACCGCTGCCCTGTTTGGCATCGGCGCTGCTTACAACATCAACAAGAACCTGTCGGCTGTTGCTGAGTATGAAAACTTTGGCAAGACGCTGAGCGTGAACGGCGCGACTGTAAAAGCCGACCTGCTGTCGATCGGCCTGCGCTACAAGTTCTAATTCACGCTTGCGCGAATGCAACCCCAGCCGCTGTAAGGGCTGACAAAAAACCGGCTGGCAAGCCGGTTTTTTTATGCGCGCGTGGCGCGCCAGCGGCACCGATGTTAAGATCGCGCCCTGGAATTGACTGAAAGCCCCGCCATGATGACCAAAGAAGATGTAACCGAACTGTTCGCCAATATCGCCGAGAACGCGCCGTGGGATTTGTCCCAGCCGCTACTGTGGGGCTATTACTTCACCAATCCCACGTCCGAGCCGCTGGAGCAGGCCGCCACCTTGCTGGCACTGCAGGGCTACCGCCCGGTGGAACTGTATCAGCCCGAACTGGACGACCCGGCCGCCGCCCCCGTGTGGGTGCTGCATGTGGAAAAAGCCGAAGTGCATGACGTCGAGAGCCTGCATGCACGCAATGGCGAACTGATGGTGTTTGCCCAGGAAAACCAGTTGGCCAGCTACGACGGCATGGATGTCGGTCCGGTCGCTACCGCAGCGTAGGTCGGATGAGGTCCGAAGGACCGTAATCCGACAACATTGTTGGCACGGCCGGTGGTGATGTCGGATTACGCTGCGCCTCGGCGGCCCCACTAATCCGACCTACATCACAAACGCAAAACGGCGCCCGAGGGCGCCGTTTTGCATGCAGCTTTGTAAAAATCAGCTCAGGTTTTCCAGGCGGATCTTGGTCACCATACCCACCACGCTCTGGAGCGCTTCCATCTTTTCGATGGCCGCCGTGACGTTCTTTTCCTGCGTCTGGTGCGTCAGCATGATGATGTCGGTATGCGTCTCGCCTTCGGCCGGCTCTTTTTGCAGCATGGCGTCGATCGAAATGCCGCGTTCGGCCAGGATGCGCGTCAAGTCGGCCAGCACGCCCGGCTGGTCGGCCACGTGCATGCGCAGGTAGTAGCTGGTGGTAATTTCCGACATCGGTAAAATCGCGATATCGGTCATCGCGTTCGGCTGGAAGGCCAGGTGCGGCACGCGGTGTTCCGGGTCGGCCGTGGCCAGGCGCGTAATGTCGACCAGATCGGCGATCACCGACGAGGCGGTCGGTTCGGCGCCCGCGCCGCGGCCCGAATACAGGCTGGCGCCAACGGCGTCGCCGTGTACCAGCACCGCATTCATGGCCCCTTCCACATTGGCGATCAAGCGCTTGGCCGGGATCAGGGTCGGATGCACGCGCAACTCGATGCCTTCCACGCCATTGACGGTGGCGCGCTTGGTAATGCCCAGCAGCTTGATGCGGTAGCCCAGTTGCTCGGCGTAGCGGATGTCAACGGCATTGAGATTGCTGATGCCTTCCACGTAGGCCTTGTCGAACTGCACCGGGATGCCGAAGGCGATGGCCGACATGATGGTGGCCTTGTGCGCGGCATCGATGCCTTCGATGTCGAAGGTGGGATCGGCTTCCGCGTAGCCCAGTTCCTGCGCCTGTTTCAGCACGGTGGCGAAATCGAGGCCCTTGTCGCGCATTTCTGAGAGGATGAAATTGGTGGTGCCGTTGATGATGCCGGCGATCCATTCGATGCGGTTGGCCGTCAAGCCTTCGCGCAGCGCCTTGATGATGGGGATGCCGCCGGCGACAGCCGCCTCGAATGCCACCATCACGCCCTTGTCCTGGGCGGCGGCAAAGATTTCGTTGCCATGCACGGCCAGCAGGGCCTTGTTGGCCGTCACCACGTGCTTGCCGTTGGCGATGGCCTGCATCACCAGGGTTTTCGACAGGTCGTAGCCACCGATCAGTTCGACGACGATGTCGATCTCGGGATCGTTGACGATCAGCTGCGGGTCATTGACGACCTTGCAGGCGCCGGCGACCAGCGCTTCGGCGCGCGCCACATCGCGCACGGCGACGGCAACGACTTCAATGCTGCGGCCGGCGCGACGCTTGATTTCTTCCTGGTTGCGTTTCAGGACGCTGAACGTGCCGTAACCGACATTGCCCAGGCCCAGCAGACCGATCTTGATGGATTTCATAATTGTGCTTGAGTGCTCATAAGTGGCGCCCTTGAGAGGGCGCCAGGTTGATCGGTATGGTTGATCGAGATGCTGCTGGCTGGTTCAGCCGCGGCCGTGACGCTTGCGGTAACCTTCGAGGAAGCGCGCGATGCGTCCCATGGCCTCGGTCAGGTCATCGGAGTTGGGCAGGAAGACGACGCGGAAATGGTCGGGCGCGATCCAGTTAAACCCCGTGCCCTGCACGATCAGGACCTTCGCTTCGGCCAGTAATTCATAGGCAAACTGCTGGTCGTCGGCGATCGGATAGATCTCCGGGTCCAGGCGCGGGAACATGTACAGCGCGGCCTTGGGCTTGACACAGGTGACGCCCGGAATATCGGTCAGCAGCTTGTGCGCCAGGTCGCGCTGTTTCAACAGGCGCCCGCCAGGCCCCACCAGGTCTTGTATGCTCTGGTAGCCGCCAAGCGCCGTCTGGATGGCAAACTGCCCCGGCGCGTTGGCGCATAGCCGCATCGAGGCCAGCATATTGAGGCCTTCGATGTAGTCTTTTGCGTGGCGTTTTTCACCCGAGACCACCATCCAGCCGGAGCGGTAGCCGCAGGAGCGGTAATTTTTCGACAAGCCGTTCATGGTGATGAACAATACGTCGTCGGCCAGCGAGGCGATCGACACGTGCTCGGCTTCGTCGTACAACACCTTGTCGTAGATCTCGTCGGCGAAAATGATCAGCTGGTGCTGGCGCGCCAGTTCGACGATCTGCTGCAGCACCGGCACCGGGTACAGCGCGCCGGTAGGATTGTTCGGGTTGATGACGACGATGGCTTTCGTTTGCGGCGTGATCTTGCGGCGCATATCCTCGATATCGGGATACCACTCGTTCTGCTCGTCGCAGACATAATGCACGGGATTGCCGCCCGACAGGCTGACGGCGGCCGTCCACAGCGGATAGTCAGGCGCCGGCACCAGCACCTCGTCGCCACTGTTGAGCAAGGCATTCATCGCCATGACGATCAATTCCGAGGCACCGTTGCCCAAGTAAATATCATCGATGGTCACGCCGGCGATATTCTTGCTCTGCGTGTAGTGCATGACGGCCTTGCGCGGCGCGAACATGCCTTTCGAATCCGTATAGCCGGCCGCGTTGTGCAAATTGAGCATCATGTCGCGCACGATTTCATCGGGCGGGTCGAAGCCGAATACGGCCAGGTTGCCGATATTGAGCTTGGTGATCTTGTGGCCTTCTTCTTCCATTTGCCTGGATTTTTCCAGGACCGGCCCGCGGATGTCGTAGCAGACGTCCGCCAATTTATTCGATTTCTGAATCGGTCGCAAAATAAATCCCTGTCGTGATGCGGCGCGGCCGGCCTACGCTTGCAGCATGAAAGCCGCGCCAGAACTGTGAACCCCTGAGACTGCAATGCGAAAACAGCCATTCTCGCCGAAAGCAGCCCATTTTATCAAATTAAACATGGCAAACTGCAGCATTTCGCGCCGTTTATGCCACGCTATCAGGCACGCGCATGCTTTTCCTACCGGACGCTCTTCATCTTCCCTTAATCTTTGCCTATTACTATGGCGGGCGGCGGCTACCACTGTTGCGCCAAAGCATAGCCAACAGATTGCAAATTGGAAAGGATGTTGCTTTTCAGTCGCTCTTTTTTAGCATTTATGGCATGCTTACGCCCTTGGCCGCAGCGCTACCGAACCGCGCGCGCACCGATCAACCGACACGAACAGCCCGGACATCGTCATGAAACTTCATGCCAGCAGCACCCTACAATACCAAACCGTCACAGGCTACGACGAAAATGGCGTGGAGATCAATGCCCAGCCGTACAACTATAGCCTGATCATCATGCCGGAAATGCCGCCACGGGCGTGGGACGTGGGCAGTTTCGAGCAACTGAGCGAGGCGCATTTCGCGCAAATCCTGGCCGACGCGCCAGATGTGGTCATCCTCGGCACGGGCGAGCGCCAGCGTTTCGTGCATCCGAAACTGACGGCCGCGCTGACCATGCGCCGCATTGGCGTCGAGTGCATGGATAGTCAGGCAGCCTGCCGTACCTACAACATCCTGATGGGCGAGGGCCGCAAAGTTACCCTGGCCCTGATCATGGCTCCCGGCGCAGGCAGCGCTGCATGAAGATCAACGTCAACGAACTGCATAGCTCGCGGCTGTTGATGTGGTCACTGCTGGGCATTTTCATCGTCACCACCCTGTATGCGCTGGGCGTGCGCACCCTGGTGCCGCCCGACGAGGGCCGCTACGCCGAGATGGCACGCGAAATGTTCGTCACGGGCGACTGGATTACTACGCGCCTGAACGGCATCAAATACTTTGAAAAGCCGCCGCTGCAAACGTGGATGAATGCGCTGACTTTCGCCGCCTTCGGTCTGGGCGAATGGCAGGCACGCCTGTGGACTGGCCTGTGCGGCATCATCGGCGTGTGCATGACCGCTTGCGCAGGCAAGAAAGTGTTCGGTCCGCGCGTGGGCTTGTATGCCGGCCTGGTGCTGGCGTCCAGTCTGTTCTGGCTCGCTTCCGGCCAGATCAATTCGCTCGACATGGGCCTGTCGGGCATGATGAGCATAACCTTGGGCAGCCTGCTGATCGCCCAGCGCGACGATGCCACCGCGCATGAACGGCGCAACTGGATGCTGGTCTGCTGGGGCGGCATGGCGCTGGCCGTGCTGGCCAAGGGCTTGATCGGCATCGTGCTGCCTGGCGCCGTACTGGTGCTGTACACGCTGTGTGCGCGCGACTGGAGCATCTGGACGCGTTTGCACCTGGTCAAGGGCTTGCTGGTGTTCTTTGCCATCGCCACGCCCTGGTTCGTGCTGGTCGCCCTGCGCAATCCGGAGCAACCGCATTTCTTTTTCATCCATGAGCATTTCCAGCGTTTCCTGATGAAGGGACACCAGCGCGAAGGCGCTTGGTACTACTTCCTGGTCTTGCTCATTCCCGGCATCCTGCCGTGGATAGGCGTGTTGCCGCAAAGCCTGGCCGCCGCCTTCAAGCGCCAGGAAGGGACCTTCCAGCCCCGCTTGATGCTGCTGGCCTGGGCCATCTTCATTTTCTTTTTCTTCAGCTATTCGACCTCGAAGTTACCTGGCTACATCGTCCCCATTTTCCCGGCGCTGGCATTGCTGGTGGGGCTGTTCCTGGAATCGGCCTCGCGCCGCCAGCGCATGCTGGCCGCCGGCCTGCTGTGCGTGCTGGGCGCGGCCATCCTGATCGGCGGGCCGATCGGTTTCAATCACGCTAGCGGACGCGATCCGGCCGAACTGGCAGCACTCAAGGGTTACCAGGCATGGGTGATGGCGGCCGGCTTCTTCGCCCTGGCCGGCGGCGCGCTGGCCTTGTTGCATGCGCGCCAGCTGCGCCGCGACATGACCGTGCTGACGATCGCCGGCGCCGGCTTCCTGGCCACGCACTGCATCTTGGCCGGCTCCGAACTGTATGGCCAGAACCGCGCAGGCACCGCCATACTGCCGCAGATCCAGGCAGAACTGACGGCCGACACCAAACTCTATTCGGTCGGCATCTATGAACAGTCGCTCACGTATTACCTGCAGCGGCCGGTGATCCTCGTCGATTACTGGGATGAATTTACGTTTGGCCTGAAACAGCAGCCTGAACTGTCTATCCCGAGCATCGATGCATTCATCACACAGTGGACCAACGATGCCAACGCCGGCGTGCGCGACATGGCCATTATCAGCCTGCAGCGTTACAAGGACTTGCAACAACGTGGCGTACCCATGCGTGTCATTGCCGAGGATGCGCGCCGCATGGTGATTGCCAACAAATAAAGTTTACAGGCGCGCGAGGCAGCACGGCGCGCGCCCTCACCACTGCAGCAGCAGTCGCAGTAGCGGATTTTTTCACCGCTGCAGCGGCTGCGCCGCCATACTGACGATATAAAATAAGCTTGCCTGCCAGCGAACCTTGACCGCATTGACGGCCTCGACGACACCGCCCCTGACAATATATAGACCCAAGAACCGCGCCCCATGACCTCTACCCTGCCCTTTTTGCCCTTTTCCAAACCCACCATCGATGAAGCAACCATCGCCGCCGTCGGCGAAGTGCTGCGCTCGGGCTGGATCACCAGCGGCCCGAAGGTGCAAGCCTTCGAAGCCCAACTGTCAGAGTATTTTGGCGGGCGCCCGGTGCGCACCTTCAATTCTGGCACTTGCACCATGGAAATCGCACTGCGCATCGCCGGTGTCGGCCCTGGTGACGAAGTCATCACCACGCCCGTGTCGTGGGTAGCGACTGCCAACGTCATCATCGAAGTCGGCGCCACGCCCGTATTTGCCGACATTGACCCGGTCACGCGCAATATCGATCTCGACAAACTTGAAGCGGCCATCACGCCACGCACGAAAGCCATCATTCCCGTCTACCTGTCGGGTCTGCCCGTCGATATGGACCGCCTGTACGCAATTGCTGAAAAGTATAATTTACGCGTCGTGGAAGACGCGGCGCAAGCGTTCGGCTCCACCTGGAAGGGCAAGCGCATCGGTGCGTTTGGCGACTTTGTCTCGTTCAGCTTCCAGGCCAACAAGAATATCACCACGGGCGAAGGCGGCTGTCTCGTCCTCAACAACCTGGAAGAAGCCAAGCTGGCCGAGAAATACCGGCTGCAAGGCGTCACCCGCAGCGGCGTCGACGGCATCGATGTCGATGTGTTGGGCGGCAAATACAATATGAGCGACATCATGGCTGCCATCGGCCTGGGCCAGTTCGCCAACATCGAGGCCATCACGGCCCACCGCCGCGCGCTGGCACGCCATTATTTCGCGCAATTGGGCAGCGATTTCGAAGCGGCAAGCGGCGCGCAGCTGCCCGTGCAAGACTTTGAAAACAGCAACTGGCATTTGTTCCAGATCATCCTGCCCGACAACGGCCCCGGCACGCGCGCCGCGTTCATGCAGCAAATGGCGCAGCAAAACGTGGGAACGGGCTATCATTACGCACCAATACACTTGTTTTCCCTGTACCGCGAACGCGGCTTTACCGAAGGCATGTTCCCCGTCTCGGAAAAGATCGGCCGCCTGACCGTGACCTTGCCGATGTTCTACGCCATGACCACAGAAGACGTGGAGCGGGCTGTCGCCAGCGTCAAATCCATCCTCATCAAATGAGCAGCGCATCGATGAAACCTGAACTATCCATTATCATTCCAATCTACAACGAGCAAGATGGCTTGGCCAGCTTGTTCGCCCGTCTGTATCCGGCCCTCGATGCCTTGCAAACGAGCTACGAGATCATCTTCGTCAATGATGGCAGCAGCGACAATTCGGTGGCCATTCTGGCGGAACAGTTCCGCCAGCGCCCAGACGTCACGCGCGTGATCTTGTTCAACGGAAATTACGGCCAGCACATGGCAATCCTGGCCGGCTTTGAAGCCTCGCGCGGGCAGATCATGATCACGCTCGACGCCGACTTGCAGAACCCGCCGGAAGAAATCGGCAACCTGGTGGCGAAGATGCGCGAAGGCTACGATTATGTGGGCTCGATCCGGCGCAAGCGGCAAGATTCTGCCTGGCGCACGCTGGCGTCGAAGATGATGAACCGCCTGCGCGAAAAGATCACGAATATCAAGATCACCGACCAGGGCAATATGCTGCGCGCGTATGGTCGCAATGTCATCGACTTGGTCAACCAGTGCGCCGAAGTCAACACCTTCGTGCCGGCCCTGGCCTACACGTTTGCCCGCAAGCCCACGGAAATTACCGTCGAACATGAAGAACGGGCTGCCGGCGAATCGAAATACTCGCTGTACAGCCTGATCCGCCTCAATTTCGACCTGGTGACGGGCTTTTCGCTGATTCCCCTGCAAATCTTTTCCATGCTGGGCATGGCGATGTCGCTGGGCTCGGCATTGCTGGTGGTATTCCTGCTGGTGCGCCGCTTCCTGCTGGGCGCGGAGGCCGAAGGCGTATTTACCCTGTTTGCCATCGCCTTCTTCTTCATGGGCGTGATCCTGTTCGGCATCGGCCTGGTGGGCGAATACGTGGGACGCATCTTCCAGCAAGTGCGTGCCCGTCCCCGCTATGTGGTGCAAACCATCTTGCAAGACGGCATGGCCCAGGCGGAAGCGGAGGCGCCAGCATATGTGCGCCTGGACAAGCGCCAGGTGAGCCGCTGATGGGCGCGCCACGCGCCGTCGTCTTCGGCTACCACAATGTCGGTGTGCGCTGCATCAAGGTGCTGCTGGCCGGTGGCGTCGATATCGCCCTGGTCGTCACGCATGAAGACAGTGCCACGGAAAACCTGTGGTTCGAATCCGTCGCCAGCCTGTGCCTGGCCGAAGGCATCGCCTGCATCACGCCTCTGGACGCGCGCGCGCCGGAACTATTGGAGCAGGTGCAAGCGGCCAAGCCGGACATGCTGTTCAGCTTTTATTATCGCCACATGTTGCCCGCTAGCATATTGGAAGTGGCTCCCGCCTACAATATGCACGGCTCGCTGCTGCCGCAGTTCCGCGGTCGCGCGCCCGTCAACTGGGCCGTGCTGCATGGCGCCACGGAAACGGGTGCCAGCCTGCATGAAATGACCGTCAAGCCCGACGCCGGCGCCATCGTGGCACAAACGGCCGTGCCCATCCTGCCCGACGATACGGCGTATGAAGTCTTCGGCAAGGTCACCGTGGCGGCAGAACAAACGCTGTGGGGCGTGCTGCCGGCCCTGCTGAACGGTACGGCACCGCGCCTATTGAACGATCTGCGCCAAGGCGGCTATTTTGGCGGACGCAAGCCGGAAGACGGCCGCGTCGACTGGACGTTACCCGCGCAGCAAGTATACAACCTGCACCGCGCCGTCGCCCCTCCTTATCCGGGTGCCTTCACCGAAGTTGACAATGTCATTTACACCATCGAAAAAGCGCGTTTGAGCAAGCGTTGCGCAGGAAGTTTGCCACTCGGCTTGGCGGTAGTGGATAATTGCATCTTTGGCGTCTGCGGAGACGGTCGCCTGTTGGCCATTTCCGCGCTGAGGGCTGCCGGGGAGCCAATTTCGGCTCATCAATTGCAGGCCAGGCTGACCGCCCGCGCCAGCACACACTGATATCACTCAAGAGAATCTCATATGAAAAAAGTCCTCATTTTAGGCGTCAACGGCTTCATCGGCCACCATCTGTCCAAGCGCATCCTGGAAACCACAGACTGGCATGTCTACGGCATGGACATGAACACGGACCGCATCACGGAATTGCTGGAAGATGACAACTACAAGTCGCGCATGCACTTCTTTGAAGGCGACATCACGATCAACAAGGAATGGGTCGAGTACCACGTCAAAAAATGCGATGTGATCCTGCCGCTGGTGGCCATCGCCACGCCGTCGACCTATGTCAAGCAACCGCTGCGCGTGTTCGAACTGGACTTTGAAGCCAACCTGCCTATCGTGCGCTCGGCTGCCAAGTACGGCAAGCACCTGGTTTTCCCGTCGACCTCGGAAGTGTATGGCATGTGCCATGACGAGGAATTCGATCCGGAAAACTCGGAACTGATCTGCGGCCCGATCAACAAGCCACGCTGGATCTATTCGAACGCCAAGCAGTTGATGGACCGCGTAATCTGGGGCTACGGCATGGAAGGCTTGAACTTCACGCTGTTCCGCCCATTCAACTGGATCGGTGCCGGCCTGGACTCGATCCACACGCCGAAAGAAGGTTCCTCACGCGTGGTGACGCAATTCTTCGGCCATATCGTACGCGGCGAGAACATCTCGCTGGTCGATGGCGGCGCGCAAAAACGCGCCTTCACCTATATCGATGACGGTATCGATGCGCTGATCCGTATCATCGCCAACAAGAATGGCATCGCTAGCGGCAAGATCTACAACATTGGCAATCCAGTTAACAATTACTCGATCCGCGACCTGGCCGGCATGATGCTGAGCCTGGCCGCCGAGTACCCGGAATACGCCGAAGGCGCGAAACACGTGAAAATCGTGGAAACGACCTCGGGCGCCTACTACGGTGCCGGCTACCAGGACGTGCAAAACCGCGTGCCGAAAATCACGAATACCTGTGAGGAACTGGGCTGGGCGCCAAGCACCACCATGGCCGATTCCCTGCGCAATATTTTCGACGCCTACCGCAGCCAGGTAGCACAAGCCAAAGCATTGATGGATTAATGTTGAGCAAGCCGTTCCTGACCCTCAAAATCGACGTCGATACCTATCGCGGCACCCGTGAAGGCATGGGCAATCTGGTGCGCATGCTGACCGCGCACCAGGCCAAGGCTACCTTTCTGTTTTCGCTGGGCCCCGACCATACGGGCTGGGCCCTGCGGCGGGCCTTGAAACCCGGCTTTTTCAGCAAAGTGTCGCGCACTTCGGTGGTCGAGCACTATGGCTTGAAAACATTGATGTATGGCACCTTGCTGCCGGGACCCGATATCGGCAAGCAATGCGCTGCGCAATTGCGCGCCGTGCGCGATGCCGGCTTCGAGTGCGGCATCCACACCTGGGATCACACCCTGTGGCAAGACAACGTGGCCAAGCGCAACACCGCCTGGACCGTCAACATGATGCGCAAGGCTGCCAACCGCTACGAACAGGTATTTGGAACAAAGGCGCGCACACACGGCGCGGCCGGCTGGCAAATGAATGTCAGCGCCTTTGTCGAACACGACACGGCCGGCTACCGCTTTGCCTCCGATGGCCGCGCCATGCTCGACGCGCGCGGCGCCATGCTGCATCCGGGCAATGGTCCACACCGCGTGCGCAATGGCAACACCATCTTGCAATGCGTGCAATTGCCCACCACCTTGCCCACCCTGGACGAGTTGCTCGGCTGCGAAATCGACGGCAAGCTGATCACGACCGGCAATGTTGCCGCGCATATATTGTCGCTGACGCAGGAAAATCCCCGCGACCACGTATATACCTTGCATGCGGAACTTGAAGGACAGAAACTCGCCCCCATTTTCGAACAACTGCTGGCTGGCTGGAAAGCTCAGGGCTACCAGTTTGCGGCGATGGGCGATTATTATGAAAAGATACGCCATACCGACTTGCCCGTTTGCCCCGTCACCTGGGATCAGTTACCTGGGCGTTCGGGACGCCTGATTGTGCAGGGCAAAGCGGCCTGAATGCTGTATTGTTGCACCTGGATGCGTTGCCAGATTAAAAAAAACAGCGCTGATGATCACCGTTCAGGAGAGAACCTGTGGCTGATAGCCTATCCCTCGTTAGCATGCCCGACTTTAACGCCACCATGACCAGCGGCAAGACCTTTCAGTTGCTGGGCCGCCCAGCCAAGGCCACGGTGCTGTTTTTCTATCCGAAGGACAACACCCCCGGCTGCACGACTGAAAACATCGCCTTCCGTGACGCCTATCCGCAATTTGTCGCCGCCGGCGCGGAAATCTATGGCATCAGCCGCGATTCGCTGCGCTCGCACGAAAGCTTCAAAGCCAAGCTGGAACTGCCGTTCGAACTCATTTCCGACCCGGACGAAGCCGTTTGCCTACTGTTTAACGTCATGAAGATGAAACAGATGTACGGCAAGACCGTGCGTGGCGTCGAGCGCAGTACGTTTGTGATTGACGCCCAGGGCCGATTGGTGAAAGAATGGAGAGGCGTGAAGGTCGCAACTCACGTGGAAGAAGTGCTGGAATTCGTAGCGCATCTGAGTTGATCATCTGTTTTGATCGTATGCGCGTTGTCGGCATCGAGCCAGCTTAGTTCGCAATTATCTCAACCTTAGCTCAACCGCAGTTCAGTTCACGGTACCTATCGCCATTTTGAGTCAACGAAGCGCCTCCACCCACTCCGCCAGGCGGGCCTGTAGCCCGCCGATGGCATCCATGACCGGCCATGCTGCCGGGCTTCCGGCAGTCTCTCGTCCTGTAGCATTGTTGTCCTCCCGCATCCACCCCATGAGAAGTGCCGCCAGAAGCTGGCTGCCCATGGGCGATTCATTCCAGAAATTTTTTGATTGAGATCCTGATGCCACTGCCAAAATTACCGAGCAAGCCAGCCACCATCCTGGCCACCCAAGATTACCCAAGCGCAGGCGCAGCGCGCCCGGCCAGCAAAACCCCGGCAGCCAAGAAAGTGGCTGCCCCCGTCATTCAAGCGGCGATCGCCGACGTTGCCAAGCCGGTCCGCAATGCGGCCACAAAGATCAAGCAAGTGGCAGCCCTGATGGCCGCCAAGCCTGCACCGGCGCCAGCCGCTAGCGTGCCTGTGGCCGCCCCGGCTGTCGCACCTGCTGCGCTGGCCAAAGCCGCACCGGCGGCAAAAGGCAAGGTCACGCCGATCAAATCCGTCAAGCAGGCCGAACAGCCACATCCGGCCAAACACAAGGCGGTCGAAGTGCAGCTCAAGTCGTCCGCCAGCCGCGCCGCCGACCAGCGCGGCATCAGCAAGCTGTTCGTGCTCGACACCAACGTGCTGATGCACGACCCATCATCGCTGTTCCGCTTCGAAGAACACGATGTGTACCTGCCAATGATGACGCTGGAAGAGCTCGACAACCATAAAAAGGGCATGACGGAAGTTGCGCGCAATGCACGCCAGGTATCGCGCACGCTCGACGCACTGATCAGCAACACGGATGACGACGCCATCGAACACGGCATCTTGCTGTCCAAGCTGGGCAACAAGGATGCCAAGGGCCGCTTGTTCTTCCAGACGCGTTTGCAAAGCGCCGACCTGCCAGTAGGCTTACCAGTAGGCAAGGCGGACAACCAGATCCTGGCCGTGGTGCGCTCGCTGGAGTCGGAACAGGAAGGCCGCCCGGTGGTGCTGGTATCGAAAGATATCAATATGCGCATCAAGGCGCGCGCCCTGGGCTTGCCGGCCGAAGATTACTTCAACGACCATGTGCTGGAAGACACGGACTTGCTGTACTCGGGCATCGTGCAGCTGCCGGACGACTTCTGGAATAAGCACGGCAAGGACATGGAATCGTGGCAGGAAAGCAAGAACGGCTATAGCGCCACCTTCTACCGCGTGACGGGCCCCTTCATTCCATCGCTGCTGGTCAACCAGTTCATCTACCTGGAACCGAAAAACGGCGAAACGCCGTTCTACGGCCAGGTGAAACAGATCAACGGCAAGACCGCCGTGCTGCAAACCCTGCGCGACTTCAGCCACACGAAGAACAATGTGTGGGGCGTGACGGCGCGCAACCGCGAACAGAATTTCGCGCTGAACTTGCTGATGAATCCAAAATGCGACTTCGTCACCCTGCTGGGCCAAGCCGGTACCGGCAAGACCCTGCTGGCCCTGGCCGCCGGTCTAGCGCAAGTGCTGGAAACCAAGCTCTACAATGAAATCATCGTCACCCGCGTGACGGTGCCTGTCGGCGAAGACATCGGTTTCTTGCCAGGCACGGAAGAAGAAAAGATGTCGCCATGGATGGGTGCCTTCGACGACAACCTGGAAGTGCTGAACAAATCCGACGCCGATGGCGGCGAATGGGGCCGTGCGGCAACGCAAGACCTGATACGCTCACGCATCAAGATCAAGTCGCTCAACTTCATGCGCGGCCGCACTTTCGTCAATAAGTTCCTGATCATTGACGAAGCGCAAAACTTGACGCCTAAACAAGTCAAGACGCTGGTCACGCGCGCCGGTCCCGGCACGAAGATCCTGTGCCTCGGTAACATCGCCCAGATCGACACGCCGTACCTGACAGAAGGCTCGAGCGGCCTGACCTACGTGGTCGACCGCTTCAAGGGCTGGACCCACAGCGGCCACGTCACCCTGGCGCGCGGCGAGCGTTCGCGCCTGGCCGATCACGCCAGCGAAGTACTGTAAGTTTGAACGGGCGGCGCAAGCCGCCACAGTCATTCAAAAGCCCCGGCTGCAGCGATGCAGGCGGGGCTTTTTTCATGCGCGCAACTGTTCGCATCGATATGCTCGAATACCGCGCTCTTTCCTCATGGACGCCGCGGACCAGGCACCGGCCTTGCTGGCGTGGGTGATGGCGTTCGGCCGATATGCTTGGCAAGCGCTGCCAAGGTAACGCCAGGCTCCGCCTGCGACGGGTGTGATTGCACTTGCTCTAAAGGTAAAAGGAAACAAAAATATTCGTGAAGAACATGGCGCCACAGGAATGCAAACTACAGATGAAATGTTCATTCATGAAATTAATAAGCGCCATTATCACTGTGAATTGGCTCAAAGCGAAACAGCGGCCTATACTCCGTTCCTCGCCCCTACATTGCCTCCCATGCACACCCAGCTCAGCGCGCACACACAGCGGGCTTTTTGTTCCCGGCATTTATCAATCCGTCTTTCCATCTTTACCGATCACCAGGCTCAAACCGGGAGCGCAGCATGATCGTGCGTGAGCGTCCCTCGGCGCTACGGCTGTTCCTGGTAGTGCGCGGTTCCGTCTTGCCGCGCATCCGCACCACTCTCATCGTCAACACCCTGATCGCCACGCTCGTTACCTGGTGCCACGGCACCCTGTTCGACCACAAGATCATCCTCACCACCATCCCGTTTACCCTGATCGGCTTGCCACTGGCCATCTTCCTGGGCTTTCGCAACACGGCCGCCTACGACCGCTACTGGGAAGCGCGCAAGCTGTGGGGCGAACTGGTGTTGCGCAGTCGTAATTTCTCGCGCCAATGCCAGAGCATGATACGTAGCGATACGCCCGCCCACGCCAGGCTGGGCCTGGACGATGTGCGCGTGCGCATGATTTACCGCAGCATCGCCTTTTGTCACGCCCTGCGCCACCAGTTGCGCGACACGCGCGGCGCGGCCGACTTGCAGCCGCTGCTGCGCCCGGCTGAATGGGAAGCGGCATGCAAGGCTGCGAACCCGTCAGACTACCTGATGCTGCAGATGGGCCACGACCTGGCCGACTGCGTCCAGCAGGGGCGTATCGACAGCATCCTCACCGCACAGATCGATAACACGATCTCGGCCATGGTTGCGGCGGGCGCCTCGTGCGAACGTATCCGCAGCACGCCGATTCCCTTCTCATATTCGCTGCTGCTGCATCGTACGGCTTATCTATACTGCTTTCTGCTGCCTTTCGGCCTGGTTGACTCGCTCGGTTTCATGACGCCCTTCGTCGTCGCCATCGTCGCCTACACCTTCTTTGGCCTCGATGCGCTGGGCGACGAGATCGAGGAGCCATTCGGCGAAGATGCCAACGATTTACCGCTATCAGCCATGTGCCGCGCCATTGAAATCAGCTTGCGTACGTCGGTGCAAGATGACAATGTGCCGCCGCCCATGCAAGCGGTCGACTTCATGCTCAATTGAGCCACGCTTTCCCTTGACCTTACCATCGGGGGAAGGCTTACAGTGAGAACACTTAATCATTCAAGGAGTGCTTGCCATGTATCAGTTAGAAGTTGACAACATGAGCTGCGGCCATTGCGTCGGCGCGGTCACGAAAGCGGTGCAAGGCATCGATCCTGCCGCACAGGTGCAAATCGACCTGGCCAGCAAGCGCGTCACGGTGGAATCGGCGGTCGAACTGCATGCTATCAGTGCCGCCATCGTGGAGGCGGGCTACCCCGTCACCAGCGCACAGTAGCAGCACAGCCGGCCCATGCGCCGGCTATTGTCGCTTGCCCGTTCCCTTGCGCGTCATGGCCCAAGACGCCCTCCTCATCAAAAGGGCTTCTACGCTTCGATTCCAGATAGCGGGCGACGTTCAATCAGCAAGTCAGTGGCAACAGGCTTTCGCCTCCGGTTCACCGACCAGCCCCAGGCTTTGCAAGATGGGGCAATCGGGCTTGTCATCGCCGTGGCACGATTGTGCCAGGCGCGACAGGGTATCGCGCATTTCCGTTAGTTCAGCGATGCGTGTATTCAAGTCGCTCACATGGGCTAGCGCGATGCCTTTCACGTCCGCGCTGGCGCGCTGATCGTTTTGCCACAGCGACAGCAGTTCGCGGATCTGTTCCAGCGAAAACCCCAGTCCCCGCCCACGCTTGATAAAACGCAAGGCGTGCAAGTCGCTCGGCGTGTAAATGCGGTAACCGGCGTCGCTGCGCGCGCTGGGTTTTAACAGGGCAATGCTTTCGTAGTAGCGTATCATTTTTGCCGATACGCCCGTTTCGCTTGCCGCCTGGCCGATATTCATCCTATGACTCCTTGGTGTGCGCACTAGCTGACTGACTGCGGGCCTTCCAGCGGCGCAGCAACAGGGCGTTGCTGATCACGCTGACGGAACTGAAGGCCATCGCCGCACCTGCCACCATCGGGTTGAGCAAGCCGAAGGCGGCCAGCGGAATGCCGATCATATTGTAGATAAATGCCCAGAACAGATTCTGCCGTATCTTGCCGTAGGTGCGGCGCGAGATATCGATGGCATCTGCCACCAGGGCCGGGTCGCCGCGCATCAGGGTAATGCCGGCCGCGTGCATGGCGACATCCGTCCCCGTCGACATGGCGATGCCCACATCGGCGGCCGCCAGCGCAGGCGCATCGTTGATGCCGTCACCCACCATGGCCACCGTGGCGCCCGCGCCTTTCAGTGCGATGATTTTAGCGGTTTTATCGGCTGGCAGCATTTTTGCCGCCACCGTGTCGATGCCGAGCAGCTTGCCGACGGCGTCGGCGCTGCCCTGATTATCGCCGGTCAGCATCAGCGTGGCGATGCCCAGGCTGTGCAGATGGGCAATGGCCGCCTGCGCATTCGGCTTGACCTGATCGCTGAAGGCGAACAAGCCCAGCAACTGTGTGCCCGAGGCCAGCCAGGAAATCGTGTTGCCCGTGCTTTCCAGCACCTGCGCCTGGCTTGCCAGCGGCGCCAGGTCAACAGATAGCTCCTGCATCAGCCGCGTGCTGCCCAGCTTGAGTTCGAGGCCATCGACTTGCGCCGCCAAACCGCGCCCTGGCAAGGCGCGCAGCGCCGTGGCGGGCAAGGGCTCGATATGGCGCGCGGCCGCTGCATCGAGCACGGCCGTAGCCAGGCTATGCTCGCTGCCACGCTGGATGCTGGCCGCCAGTTGCAACAGCCGTGCTTCCTCGATGCCGAGCGCATGGAGGGCCGCCAGCGCAGGTTTGCCCACCGTCAGCGTCCCCGTCTTGTCGAAGACCACGGTGGTGACGGCGTGCGCCACTTCCAGCGCTTGCGCATCCTTGATCAGGATGCCGTAACGGGCAGCGACGCCCGTGCCGGCCATGATGGCCGTTGGCGTGGCCAGACCCAGCGCGCACGGACAGGCGATGACCAGCACAGCGACGGCATTGATGATAGCGCTCTCCAGCTCACCGTTGGCCAACCACCAGCCGAACATGGTCAGCAGCGCCAGCAGCAGCACCACGGGAACAAAAATCGCGCTGACCTTGTCGACCAGATGCTGGATGGGCGCCTTGGCCGCCTGCGCATCTTCCACCAGGCGAATGATGCGCGACAAGGTGGTCTCGCCGCCCACGGCCTGCGTGCGCACCAGCAACAAGCCATCGGCATTGATGGCGCCACCGGTCACCTTGTCGCCCACATGTTTATCAACCGGCAAGCTTTCGCCCGTGATCAGCGATTCGTTGATCTGACTGGCACCTTCCAGCACCACGCCATCGACGGCCACCCGTTCACCGGGGCGTATCAACACCAGATCGCCCACTTGCACCAGCCCCACGGGCAAGTCGATTTCGACGCCGTCGCGGCGCACGCGGGCCGATTCCGGACGCAGCACTTGCAGCGCGCGGATGGCCGAGGCCGTTTGGCGCTTGGCACGGCTTTCCAGCCATTTTCCCAGTAGCACCAGAGTGACGACGACGGCCGATGCCTCGAAATACAGGTGCGGCAGCATCGCGCCAGGGGTGGACAATTGCATCAGCCACTGATACACGGACAAGCCATACGCGGCGCTCGTGCCCAGCGCCACCAGCAAATCCATATTCCCGCTGCCGGCGCGGGCCGCCTTCCAGCCGGCCCGGTAGAAACGCGCGCCAAAGTAAAACTGCACGGGCGTGGCCAGGGCAAACTGCAACCAGCCGGGCAGCATTAGGTGGATGCCGACCCATGCAAGCAGCATGGGCAGCATGAGGGGGAAGGCCAACACGGCTGCGAACGCCACTTTCATGCCAGCGCGGTTCGGTGCGGCAGCGGGCGCACTGGACTGACTGGCGACAGGCACCTTGGCCGCATAGCCGGCCTTGTCGATGGCGGCGATCAGGGCACCCGCCTCCAGATCGCCCGTTACCTTGACGCGCGCGCTCTCCGTGGCCAGGTTGACGCTGGCGGCCAGTACGCCCGGCACCTTCAGCAAGGCTTTTTCCACCCTGCCCACGCACGAAGCGCACGTCATGTCAGCGATATTGAGGTCGATCTCGCGCTGCGCCAGCGTGTAGCCAGCCTTTTCCACGGCCGCCTGCAAGGCGGCCAGGGCAATCGGCATGCTCGATGTGACCTTCGCCACTTCGGTGGCCAGGTTGACGCTGGCCTGGATCACGCCCGGCACGGCGGCCAGGGCTTTTTCCACGCGGCCCACGCAGGAGGCGCAGCTCATGCCGTCGATAGACAGCGCCTGCGCATGTGCGGCGGCGGAAGGGGCAGTGGTGGGAGCGGGGATACGCTGCTGCATGGCAGATCCTGGACGAAAGATGGACGAAGAGGCCGAGGATCTGCTATCCCATGATGGGAAGGTCAAGCGCTATTCGTCGCGTGCGCAGCTATTTCTCAGAACACTTAGCGCACGATACAGTCGACGGCCGCTGCCTTGCCGCCACCTGCGGCGGTGCCCAAGCCCGATGGCGGCGCCGAAAAGGCTGGCGGCGGCGTGAACTTCATGCCGGGATTAACGGGCAAGATCACGGGCGGCTGCTTGATGCTGGGTGTAAAACCGAACTGGCCAGCGGCGATATCGAGCGTGCCGCCTGGATTGCTTACCACGATTTGTCCGGTGGTCACCGACGTGTACAGCCCTGGCGCAAGGGTCGCTCCTGCCGGCGATCCCGTTTTGGGTAGCGACGAGCCTGGTGCCGCATAGCCACCGGCACTGACATACTCGACAGTGAAATACGTGCCACGGATGCCGATGGTGGCGACCGGCGTCTTCATCTCAAAGCGCTCCTTGTTGCGCTTGCCCAGCAGGCCCGTGGCGGAACGCAAGCCGCCCTTGAGCAAACTGAAGATGGCGTGGTCGCCGTCGGGCTGCTCGGCGGCGTAGCTGAATTGTTCGATCACGAAACTGGTATTCGGTTTCAAGGTAATTTCGCTATTGTCGATCAGCTTGATCAAGGCATAGGTGTCCTTTTCCGTCAGCAAGGTATCACCCTGCTCGACCTCGGACTGGACGGCCAGGATTTTCACCTTGCCATCGGCCTTCTTGGCCATGAGCGGACCACTCAATTGCATGACGCTGCCGGCCACCTGCCCGGCCCAGGCGTGCGTACCCAGGTACATCAGGGCTAAGCACAACAGGACTTTAGTTACAGTAGGTTTTTTTAATCGAGTCATTGTATTTATATCCTGTTGATTTACCTGTGTCACCGGCGACATCCTTGCTATCTTTCGTCTTGTCATCATTTTTGACTGGCGCGATGGAAGCGAGCGGGTCATTGGCACGGTCGGCTTGTTTGATGACGCGCAAGGCATTGTCGATGGCGACGACGACGCTGGCATCGACGAGGAGCGGGTATATCGTCGCGGCAGGCAGGAAGATAGGGTCCGGCATGGCCACCGTACCTTTCGGCGCCAGCAAACTGACGTCGGCACGCTGGCGGTTGAAACGCACGCCCAGCGTACCGGTGATGCTGCCCGTTTTCGCCAGCACGCTCATGCCGGCCACCGCCGGCACGGTGAGGCTTGCCGTATCCGCAAAGCGCACATTGCCTGCCGCACTGGCGCTGAAATTGCGGCCACCGAGGACCTGGGCATTGCCTTCGAGACCAATATCGCCGCCAGCGACCAGGCTGATATCGCGCGCCGCTGCCAGCTGTGCCCCCTCGCCCAACAGCATGTCCGTGCTGGCATTAAGTGTAATGTCATTGCCTATGAGCTTGCCGTTGACGGTGACGGGGCTATGCGCCGTCAAGGTAATATTGCCGCCATTGGCATTGATATTGCCAGCGGCGATGCCGCCCGTGTTATCGATGGCGATATTGCCCGCGCCAGTGAGCAGCGGCCCCAGGAGCAGCTTGCCCGGCGCCGAGGTATTGTTCAACGCAATGCCTCCCGCTGCGCTATTGCTGGCAGTAAAACTGCCCACCTGATTACCCGTATTGCCCAGTACGATGCCATTTTGCGCCTGCGCCGTCAGGCTGCTGGCACGCAGCGCACCGTCCTGGCCGATGGCGCCATTCAGGGCGCTCAAGCGTACTTCGTTCGCTGCCAGGCTGGCGAAGCGCAAGTCGCCGCTCGCTTGCGTGATGGCCAGTTGGCCAGCGAGCCCAATAGCGCCAGCCGCCTGGCTGAAGCTATTGGCGACGAGCAAGTTACCGTTACCGCTCAGCACACCGCCGCCTTGCGCGTAACGCTGCGCCGACAGGCTGCCGTTCAGCAGCAAGCTGCCGCCATTGATTTCCAGGCCGGCCAGGCCGCCCAGCACCGAGCCGTCGAGCGCGCTTTCACCGAGGCTCAGCTCACCGCCGGTCAACAGCAAACCGGTGGCAGAAGTCAGGCGCTTCAGGAAGGTGCTGCCAGCTGCCGCGCTATAGGTGACGATGCCCTTGCTGCGGGAGAAATCGACGGCCAGCACGTTCGCGCCTTCCGGCACCACGCCGCCGTCCCAGTTGGCGGCATCGCTCCACAAGCCGTTGCCACTGCCGATCCAGGTGGACATCTGTTTTTGCGCAATCGTTGCCTGCGCTGTCGCCCCCGTCGTTTGCAGCGTGTAGTTACCCGCATCGGCGCCGGCCAGGCGGAAACCGCTAGCCGTCACCAGCTTGCCGGTGCCCGCGTTCTTGTCGGCAAAGTTGCCGCTGCCGCCTACAACGTTGACCACATCGCGGCCCAGCACGCCGTTCACCGACGCGCTGACCGTCGCGGAAGTCGTTCCGTCATACACCTTGTCGGTGGCGCTCACGCCTGCCAGGGTCAGGCTGGCCGGTGTAATGCTGGCCAGCAAGCCTGTCGGCAAGACGATAAAGTAATTTCCCGCATCGGCACCCGTCAATGTCGCGCCACTCAGCTGTACAGTCTTGCCCGCGCCCACGTTTTTGTCCGCAAAGCTGGCTACGACCGAGGCCGTCAATCTGTCGCCAGCGAGGCGGTCATCCCCCAGCAGGTTCAACTGCGCACCCGTCGTGCCATCATAAACCTTGTTGCCGGCCGCGCCAGACAGGTTCAGCGCGCGCGCGCCAATATCGGCCGTGGTGCTGCCCGCATAGTCGTAGAGCACATAGTTGCCCGCATCGGCGCCCGTCAGGTGCCCAGTCGCAATCTGGTAGTCGACGTTCTTGCCAGTGCCCACGTTCCTGTCACGGAAGCGGCCCAGCAAACCGGCCATGCTGACCTGGTCGCCAGTCACCACACCTTCAAAATAACCATTCAGGGCAGCATGCAAGCTGCCGTCGTAGACGCGGCTCTGCGCACCAGTGACGCTATAGTTCAACGCGCGCGGCGTGATGGCAAAGCTTGTCGTGCCGCCCAGGCTGATATCGTACTTGGTCGACCACAGGCCCGTCGCTGCATAGTTGCCCACATTGCGCGCGCTACTGCCGTAGCCAAGGCTGCCATTCACGCCGACATCGCCATCGACTAATCCTGTATAGGCGATCGAACCGAGGAAGGTGGCCAGTTGGCCATCGTAGACCTTGCCAGTGGCGCTGCCCGAAAGAGTCACTTGCAAGGGTTTCAGGAAAGCCCTCAGCATCGGCGACGTGTAGCCGTCATAGATGCGCCAGACGGGCGCGGCGCCGAAGACAAAACCGTCGAAGCTCGATAGGCGCGACATCTGCGCCGCCGTGCGGCCGATGCTGGCACCGCCATCGTGCGCCTGGCCGGAGCTGTCCATATTCCAGTAAGTGCTCGCCAAGGCGCCGCTATTGCTGCCAACCAAGCCGCCTACCGCACTGAAGCCGCCGCCCGCGATAGCGCCGCTGGCATAGGCATTGCTGATGCTGCCCGTGTTCTCGCCAGCCAGGCCGCCGATATGCTCGCGCGCGAGTCCGGCATCCGCATTGCCAGCTACTCCGACCGCGCCGGTGGCGTAGACATCAGCCAGCGTGCCCTGGTTGCTGCCCACAAGGCCACCCACATTGCGTGCGCCGCTGACGCCGCCGCTGGCGTACGAGACGGCAATACGGCCCCGGTTGATGCCCGCCAGGCCACCGACGCCATCCTGGCCGGCCACGTTCATGCTGCTTTGCACCTGCTCTATCGTGCCGCCCGCAGCGACCACGCCAGCCACGGCGCCCACATTGTTGTTGCCGCTGACATTGCCACCCAGCAGGTTCAACTGGCGCACCGTGCCTGTCGTACCGTTACCCAGCTTGCCAAACAAGCCGGTGTTCAGGTTGCCGTTCGGCGCGCTCGCGCCGTGGATCTGCAAGCCGCTGACGGCATAGCCGGCGCCGTCCAGCAGCCCGGAAAAACCGCCCGAGTCGCTATGCGCGATGGGACGAAAACCGGCGTCGCCATTCCAGGCACTCGTGCCGCTGGCGTCGATATTGCCAGCCAGGCGATAGCTATTGCCAAGGTCGAGGCTGGCGATGCCTTGCAAGCCATAAATATCGGCGAGCAGATAAGGGGCAGTGACGCCGTCGCCACCGACCGCGCGCAGGAAACTGGCGCCGCTGCCGATGGCAAAGCTTCTGGCGCTGAATGCTGGCAGGGTCGCCGCGTTTTGCACCCAGTTGCCGCCGTCGAGCACAAAGCTGCCACCTACCGTCACGGCGCCAGTGGCCGTGATGGTGGCAGCTGCATTGAAGTGCAGATCACCTGTCCTGGCGAGCGCATCCGATATGCTGATGCCACCCGTATTCGTGCCGTCGCCGATGGTCAGCGAAGACGCTGAGATAGCCGCCAGCTCAATCGCGTTCAAACTCAGGGCCGTACCCGATTTGCTGCCCAGGTCGATGCTGCGCGAACTGCTCAGCGGCTTGATGATGACATTCGCGCCGCCCGCCGTGCCGCCGACATCGATGCCGCCGCCGAGGGTGACATTATCGGCCTGCAGGGTCACCGTCTGGCCGGCGATGCCGCTCCCGCTGAGCTGGTTTGCGCCACCCGACAGGCTGATGCCGCCCAGCACTTGATTCGCGCGCAAGCTCAGATTGCCATTGCCGACATTGACGGCAGCAGCCCCCGCCACGCCGGCACCGGATAGCGAAATGTTGCCGCCATTGCTGGTAATAGGCGCGTTCAAGTTCACGTTCGCTCCGGGACCGGTCGCAGCACCGCTGCTGGCGTCGTTCGCCGACAGGCTCACATTGCCACCGTTGGTGGTAATGGCAGCGTACACGTTGATCGTTTCACCGGCCGTGGCGCTCAGGCCGATGCCCGGATTGAGCATGTTGACGGCGGCGCTGAAATTGATACGGTGCTGGGCCTGCAAGATGACATTGCTGCTGGCGGCGGAAATGGTATCGGCACCGATGCTGGTGCTACTGGCGGGCGGGCCCTCCATGAACTGGTTGACGTCTTCGAGGTTGCCGCCATTGCCCTGCACGATATCGATATCGAATGGATCGAGCAGCCAGTTGCCGCGCTTGCCTCTGCCGGAGCGGGCGCTGGTATCGACGCGGATGCCGTCGACGGCCAGATAATGGCCCGACGTTTCGACCAAGCCGCCGTCGCCGCCCTGTGCACCGCCGCGCGCGGAAAGGCTGCCGTGCACCTGCGCCGAGGCATTACCCCAGGCAATGATCTTGCCGCCGTTACCGCTGTCGATGGCATCGGCATGCACGCTGGCGTCTTTGCCGACGAGCACCTGGCGCGCATTTTGCACGGCCGCATTCTTGCCCTGGTAATCGCCGCCCAGCAAGACCGTGCCGCCGCCGGTGGCGCCGCTGGCATCGATGCTCGCATTGCCGAGCAAGCCTACCTGCTCGCCCAGCACCGATATCTCGCCACCCTTGCCAGCGGCGCCCGTGGCGCTGGTGGCGCTGCCCGCTTCGAGCAGCGCCTTGCCGCTGGCCTTGAGGACGATCGTGCCATGCTCGCCGAGGACGGCGCTATTGGCGTTGAGCACGCCACGCTGGCTGACCAGCGCGCCGGCCATGCCGATGCTGCCACCATGGGCGATGATCTGTCCCAGGTTCAGCGCCTGATCGTTTGGTGCCGAAACCAGCACGCGTAATTGCGGATTGCCGGGGTCGGCCAGCTGCACGCTGTGCCCGGCTGCCAGAATCACTTCGCCATTCGGCGCCGTGATGATGCCGGTGTTTTCCACGTTCGGCGCGATCAGGAGTACCTGCCCGCCCTTGCCCGCATTGATCACACCCGCATTGCTGACGCCGCCGGCCACGCTGCCGGCCGTGAACTGGCCCTTGCCAGACAGAAAATCGTCATTCGACATGCCCAGGCTGGACGCTAGTAGAGCGTTGACGTCCACTTTCGCGCCCTGGCCGAAGACGATGCCGTTCGGATTGATCAGGAAAACCTTGCCATTCGATTCGAGCGCGCCCAAAATTTTACTGGGGTCTTGCCCGGTAATGCGGTTGAGCACGGCGCTAGTGCCGTTTTGCTGGATAAAGCGCGTGATTTCGCCCGCGTGGATGGAAAAACTCTGCCAGTTGATGATGGTATTGGGCGTGTTCGTGATCGACAATACATTGCCCTGCTGGCTGAACGTCGCCTGTCCATGGACCAACTGCGGCGAGGCCGGGTTGGCCTGCGCCACGCCGAAACAGCCAGCCAGCAGCAACGCCAGCGCCGTGCGGCGCATGGGCGGCGCAAACGGTGACGAAAATGATGGCGTCAAGATGGACGCGGAGGCGTGCTGGACATGATTGTGCATGGTGTTCATCCTGATGCTAGTAGGCCAGGGCGAGACGGAAATGCAGGCGCTTGGCGCCCCGCTGTCCCGTGTCGCCGGCATTGACGACCTGGGCGTAATCGAGTTGTAGATTGGCGTAGCGGCTCAGCAGCAAGCGCAGGCCGAGGCCGCCGCTGCTGATGCCTTGCGATGCGCTTTCACCTGGCAGCGCGTGGTTGCGGCGCAGCCAGGCCGTGTCATAGAAAGCCAGCGCGCGGCACTGGTAAGCGAGCACCTGGCCACACCAGTTCGGCGTGTACAGTTCCAGGTTCAGATTGACGCCCGAATCATTGGCCACCGCGCGCTCGGCAAAGCCGCGCACGGACCCGGCACCACCGGCGCCGAACTGCTCGCCCGGCACCAGTGCGTCCGGCGTCACTTGCGCGTTGGCCAGCGCGCGCCATTGCCAGTCGTCGGCCAGTACGCGCCCCGTGCTGGCGCTCAGGCGCACGGTGTTGTAGGCCGCCTTGGCATGCGCGCGCACGCGCTCGAAATCGGCTTGCGCGCCATGTTTTCCACCAGCAATATTATGCGCGAACGTGAGCGCCACGCTGGCCTCTCCCGCCGGCAAGGTCCAGTTGCCGATGTAGCTGATGCTCAGCGGGTGCACGCTGACGTCAGCGCCCAGCTCCATGCCGAGCAGCTGCACGCTGTTGCGGTAAGCCTTGTAGTCGATGCCATACACGAGCTTGGGTTCGAAATCGTCGCTGCGGGCAAAGTTCTGGTTGTAGCGGATGCCGGCCGTGCTGCCTTGGCCGTTGACGGCCAGGTCAAAGATGCCGGCCGAGACGCGGCCCGAATCGACGTTCGAGTAACTGGCAAAAAAGTCCATCGAGTCACCCAGCGCATACAGCGGCACATGGTAGCCGGCACCATACACGCCCACCTTGTCCGGTTTTTCCAGGCTACTCGTGTATTGCAAGCTGGCGACATGATCGAGGCCGAACAGGTTGGCATGCTGCAGCACCACGCCCACATGCGTCTTGCCCGTCTGCGCACTGCCCGTGTTGTCCACGTTGAGCATGGCTTTCCAGGGCTTTTCATCGGCCACCGTGACGATAGCGTCAATCGCGCCCGCCGACTCGTCAGCCTGCAAGCGCACTTCGATCTTGCGCGCCGGGTTTTCATTGGCCAGCTTCAGGCTTTGCGACAAGGCCGGCAAGTTCGGCGTCTCGCCTGCACGCAGGAGCGGCAAGGCGCGCCGCACGTTGGCCTGGTCGACGTAGGCATTGCCGCTGATGGCAATCTTGCCCAGCGGCGTATGCAGCACGTTCAGGCGCACCACGCCACGTTGCAGTTCCTGCTCGGGCAGTTGCACCTGCACGGCGCTGTAGCCACGCTCGCGGTACGCCATTTCCAGCGCCTCGACGGCGCGGGCAATATGCGAAAAATCGCGCTGCGCTCCCACATACGGCGCCAGCAGCTCTTGCACCTGAGCCTGCGTGAGCAGCGTCTTGCCCTGCACGTCGAAGCGGCGGATCTCGAAGCGCGGCACGCCATCGTCTTGCACGACAGGAGCGCCGTCATCCATGGAAACAGCGGCGCCGACGGCGCCGACGGCGAACAGCAGCGCGGAACCCGCAAGCAGGTGCAGCAAACGATATGTCATGTGAAGGATTTCTAGTGTAACCGGACAAGCACGCGACCTGCAGGCGCCAGCGTGTCCGGCAATGGATTGAAGGCAAATTTTAGACGGCTTTTAGTTTCCAGTCAGAAATTTCTAACATTTCTCCCTGATTTCTTTCGCAGCGCAGCAAACAGTGCCCAATAATGCTGAAAAATGGCGCCATTGCCTGCGTTTTCGCCCCGCTGGCAGGCCTACTTGCTATGCAAGACGGTCACGCCATCCCAATCGGCTGGCGGCGGCATGCAGCGATAGTGCGCCAGGCGTGCCGTGTACAGCAGATACAGGCCATCGTCGGGAAAGTCCGTCTGCAACTGTGCCAGCAAGACGCCCGCTGCGCCCCAGTCGCGCGCACGCAGCCGTGCCAGCACCGCGTGCCAGCGCTCCAGTTGCGCCAGCTCTGCCGCGTCGGCATCGGCCAGCAGGCAACGCGGCTCGAAGATGGCCACCGCTTCCTGCTTGCCCAACACGCGGATGCAATCAAGTTCGCGGTATATAAAGTCCGGCGCGGCGGCGCGCGTGGCGTCGCCCACGACGATGCCCACGCCATACAACTTGCTGGCGCCTTCCAGGCGCGCGGCCAGGTTGACGCTGTCGCCCATCACGGTGTAGGCGCGGCGGATGCGAGAGCCCATGTCGCCCACATGCATGGCCCCCGTGTTGAGGCCGATGCCGATGCGCAGCGCCGGCCAGCCGCGTGCGGCAAATTCGCCATTGAGGCGCGCCGCGCTGCACTGCATCAGCAAGGCGCTGGCCACGGCCCGGCTGGCATGATCGGCAAAAGCGACGGGCGCGCCCCAGAACGCCATCACGGCGTCGCCGATGTATTTGTCCAGCGTGCCGCCATGGCTATCGCGGATATCTTCCGACATCGCTGTCAGGTACAGGTTGATGTATTCGCGCAGCACCGCCGGCGCCAGTTGCTCGGAAATGGCCGTAAAACCGCGCACGTCGGCGAACAGCACCGTCAATTCGCGGTTCTCGCCCTCCATGGTGTAGCGCTGCGGATCGTCGACCATCTCTGCCACCAGCTCGGGCGCCACATATTCGCCGAAGCGCGCCACCAGCGCGCGTCCCTTGCGCACCTCGAAAAAGTAGCCCCAGGCCAGGTTGGCGATGAACAGCGCAACGATCAGCATCAGCAGCACGGCGCCGCCCAGCACCAGGTCATGCACGCCATACAGGTACAGGTTGATGGCGATGGCGGCCGCCAGCCCCGCCACAGTGGCCAGCATCACGCCGGCCGGCGGCAGCACGGCCAGGGCAGCGGCCAGCAGCAAGCCAAACAAACCAATCTGCAGCAATTCGAACGCCGGTGCGTAATCGGGCCGGGACTTGAAGCGCCCATCGAGCATGGACTTGATCAGGTTGGCGTGCACCTCCACTCCCGGATACTCGGCATTCACGGGCGTGGCGCGGATATCGTTCAAGCCAGGTGCCGTGGTCCCCACCAACACGATGGCGCCCTTCAGCAGCGCGGGCGGCACCGTCCCGGCCAGCACGTCGGAGGCCGACACATAGCGGAAGGCACCGCCATCGGGGCCACCCCTGCCCCGGTACTGTACCGTGGTGGTCAGGGCTTCGCCCACCGGTATCGCCATCGCGCCGCGCGGCGTAAACAGCATGATATGTTCGAGTCCGCCGCTGGTCAATTCGCGCGCCGACAGGGTATCTGCCGTGCCCGTAAAGCGGGGGGCGATGGCGCGCGCCTGCAGGTAGACGGCCACGGTGGCCAGCGATAGCGAAGGATAATAGCCGTCGCCGATGCGCGTCAGCAGGGTCGAGGAACGCACCACGCCGTCAGTATCGGTCAGCGCCGTGAAGATGCCGGCGCCTTGCGCGGCCGCCTGCAGCGGTGCGATATTGGCTTCGTAGCCGCGCGCCACATAGGCCGTGACGCTGCGCCCATTCAAATCGGCCACGCTGAAAGCGGGTGCCGGCAGCACGCCCTTGGTTTGCCGTTCCGAGACGCCGTAGCCCAGCACCACGGGCTGGCCGCGCATGGCACTGGCTAACAGGCCGTCGTAATCCATGGCCGGGCGCAGTTTTTCCAGCTGCGCCGGCAAACCGGCCACGCCGGCCAGTGCACCGCGCGCCAGACCTTGCAGCACGGCGTAGCCTGAACTGGTATCGGTTTCGGGAAACGAGATGTCAAACGCCAGCACAGACACAGCGTAATGCGCGGTGAGCTGGCGCACCAGGTGCGCCTGAATATCGCGACTCCAGGGAAAACGACCGACGCGGGTCAGGCTTTGCTCGTCGATGTCGACGATGACGATGCGGCGCTCCAGCTGCGGCGTCTCGGCACGCATGCGCCAGTCGCCCAGCATGGCGTCAAGCCGGGCGATATTGTCGTTACCCGCCAGGCACAGCAGAGCGGCGGCAAGGCTCAGGAAGAGCCCCAGCAAAAAGCGCGCGCCATGCTTGCGCAAGGCTTGTAGCAGCACGCTGTGCCAGGCCCGCGTCACGGTGTATAGCCGGGAATGGCGGCCTCGTCGACGGCATCGATCTGGCTCGGATGCAGGTGCTTTTCAGCGAAGCTCAGGTACACCTTGCTGCGGATGAAAACGTCGAACAGGTCCGGATCGATATGCCCGTTCAGGCTGAAATTACCGAGGATGCGCAAGGATTCGGAGAGTGGCTTGCCCTTTTTATATGGCCGGTCGCGCGCTGTCAAAGCCTCGAAAATGTCGGCAATCGCCATCAGGCGCGCCGGTACCGACATCTGCTCCTTGGTCAGTCCGCGCGGATAGCCCTTGCCATCCATGCGCTCGTGGTGGGCACCGGCATATTCGGGTACCTTCTGCAGGTGCTTGGGCCACGGCAGCGCTTCGAGCATGCGGATCGAGACGCTGATATGGTTGTTGACGATGGCCCGCTCGGCCGCCGTCAGGGTGCCGGCGCGGATGGTCAGGTTTTCCGTTTCGTCGGCGTCGAGAAAATCGCGCAGTTCGCCGTCGGCCGCACGCCAGCGGCGCCTGGCGATCCGCCGCACTCTTTCCTGGTCGGCTGGCGCCATGCTTTCGCCGCCGATATTGACCTTGCGGATGAAGTCGCGCTCTTCGCGCAGGCTCGCCTGTTCCAGCGCCAGCGCACGGGTGATGGCCTCGGCCTGCTGCGGCTGCGCCGCCTGCTGGCGCAACGCGGCAATCTCGGCATCGCGCAGCAGCACTTCGTAGCGCGTGTCGATCAGCGCGATGCGGTCAAAAATGGTTTCCAGCTTGGTGGCCTTGTCGACCACGTGCACGGGCGTGGTGATCTTGCCGCAATCGTGCAGCAGGCCGGCCAGCCACAACTGCTTGCGCTCGTTGTCGCTGAGCCGGAAATCGGCCAGCGGTCCGTTCTCGGTCGCGTGCACGGCGTCGGCCAGCAGCATCGTCAACTCGGGCACGAATTGGCAATGTCGCCCCGTGTAGGGCGACTTTTCATCGATGCCGATATTGATCAGGGTAACGAGCGATTCGAGCAGCTCTTCCAGCTGCGAAATGAGCAATTGATTCGTCAGCGCCACGCCCGCCTGCGCAGCCAGGGCCTCGATGAAACGCTGGTCGGTGGAAGAAAAAGCGCGCACCTGGCCAGTTCCCCCATCCTTGGCATTGACCAGTTGCAGCACGCCGATCAAATCACCCTCATGGTCACTCATGGGCACCGTCAGAATCGATTGCGTGTGGTAGCCATGGTGACGGTCAAAGTCGCGCATGCCGGAAAAATTAAAGCACTCGTCGCGGTACACATCGGCGATATTCACACTGCGGCGCATGTTCGCGGCATACGCGGCCACCGACGTCAGGTTGGGCTGGCCCGCGCCATCGAACAGGGGCACGCCCGGCAATCCCATGTCGGCCCCCTGCGCGATGCCCAGGCTATCGTTGACGCTAATGTCGAAAGCCAGTTGGCGGCAGTCTGGCATGGGCCGGTACAGAGTGGCGCCATCGGCACCACTCATACTTTTTGCCAGCATGACGATGCGCTGCAACAGCGCGCCGATATCATGTCCCGCGCCGCCCAGGCCGTGGCCGAGCGCGACACTGAGTTCGGTCAATTGCTCCAGTCTGTGGGCGATTTTCTCAGGGTGCAACTGCGGCATGTTGATAGCAATCAGGTAAGGAAAAGTAAGTCGGCAAGCGCCAGTGTAACGGCCACCCACCGCACTGTACATTACTTAGTTGCAACAAAACGAAATAACTTTCCATATGGCAACATGCATAAATGTTGCCGCCAACGTCATCAATTAGAATAGAATCAACAACAATTACACCGTAACAAGGTACTGAATGAAATTCACGTTCAGGGGCGTGCGCGGCTCCATCCCCTCCCCCGGCCCGCGCACGGCGCGCTATGGCGGCAACACCACATGCATCGAAGTACGCACCGACAACGACAGCCTGATCATTCTCGATGCCGGCAGCGGCATCTTCTCGCTGGCGCAGCAACTGCCGGCGGGCCTGCCGGTCGACGCGCACGTCTTCATCACGCACAGCCACTGGGACCACATCCACGGCCTGCCCATGTTTAGCCCCCTGTTCGTCGCTGGCAACCGCATGCGCCTGCATGGCGCCTACGATGCCGTCGCCGGCAGGGGCATCGAGCACGTGATGGCAGTACAGTTGCAAGACAGCTATTTCCCCGTCAGCGAAGCGGCCATGGCGGCCAGCATCGAGTACCGCACCCTGGCACCGGGCGAAAACGTCGAGGTGGGAGGTGCATGCGTGCGCGGCGCGGAAATGAACCATCCGGTGGTCAACCTGGGCTACCGCATCGACTGCGGCGGCGCTTCGCTGTTTTTCAGCGGCGACCATGAACCGTTCTACAACCTGCATCCGCCCGGCCATGCCGAGCATGCCGCCTGCGCGCAGCGCAATGTGCAGCGCCAGGCAGGCATCGACGCGGCGGTCGCCGGCGTCGATGCGCTGATCATGGACTGCTCATACACGCGCGAGGAGTACACGGGCAAGCAAGGCTGGGGCCACGGCACCTTCGACGCCGCCTTCGAGCTGGCTCTGCGCTGCGGCGCGCGGCGCCTGTACTGCACCCACCATGAGCCGACCCGCAGCGATGAGCAACTCGAAGCCGTATTTGCCGACGTGATGGGCCGCTATGTGCACCGTCTTGATGGCTTGCAAGTGTTCCTCGCCTGCGAAGGACTCACGGTGGAACTGGCCGGGGTATAAAAAAGGGAGCCGCAAGGCTCCCTTTTTACTGGCGATGGCTATTCATTACATGATGTGGTGGCCTATCCACCATGCAACCGCCGCCACGAAAGCGGAGGCAGGAATCGTGAATATCCAGGCCCAGACGATGTTGCCCGCGACACCCCAGCGCACAGCCGACATTTTTTGTGCCGAGCCGACGCCGACGATGGCGCCCGTAATGGTGTGCGTGGTCGACACGGGAATACCCAGCGCCGTCGAAACGAACAGGGTGATCGCGCCGCCCGTTTCAGCGCAGAAGCCGCCGACGGGTTTGAGCTTGGTGATCTTCTGGCCCATGGTCTTGACGATGCGCCAGCCGCCGAACAGCGTACCGAAACTGATGGCCGTGTAGCACGAGATGATGACCCACAGCGGCGGCATCTGGTCGTTCACGCTCGAGTAGCCGGCGGCGATCAGCAGCATCCAGATGATGCCGATGGTCTTTTGCGCATCATTGCCGCCGTGGCCCAGGCTGTAGGCCGCCGCTGATGCCAGTTGCAGACGGCGGAACCACTTGTCGACCTTGCGCGGCGTCGATCGCACGAAGATCCAGGATACCAGCAGCATCATGATCGAGCCGAACACAAAGCCCAGCACCGGTGCGATCACGATGAAGGCCACTGTTTTCCACAGGCCGGCCGCGACCAGCGCGCCCGTACCCGACTTGGCGACGGCGGCGCCCACCAGGCCGCCGATCAGCGCGTGCGAGGAAGACGATGGAATACCGTAATACCAGGTAAACAAATTCCAGAAGATGGCGCCCATCAGCGCGCCAAAGACCACGTACTGGTCAATCACTGTCGGGTCAATGGTGCCTTTGCCCACCGTGGCAGCGACGGTCAGTTGGTGGAACACGAAGATGGCGACGAAGTTGAACGTGGCGGCCATGGCAACGGCGGTCTGCGGTTTCAATACGCCTGTCGAGACCACCGTGGCGATCGCGTTGGCGGCATCGTGGAAGCCGTTCATGAAGTCAAACAGCAGCGCGAGGGCGATCAACAGGCCTAGCACGTAGATGCTGATTTGTATGGTCATTGTAATTTCTTTTCTGATTCTGGTTCAGGACATGCCCAACGCTTACGCGTTTTCGACGATGATGCCTTCGATAATATTGGACACATCTTCGCAACGGTCAGTCACGGTTTCCAGAATTTCGTAGATCGCTTTCAGCTTGATCAAGTTGCGCACGTCCGGCTCGTCGCGGAACAACTTGGACATGGCAGCGCGCATCACGTGGTCGGCGTCCGATTCCAGACGGTCGATCTCTTCGCAGATGGCGACGATCTTGCGCGAGTTGTCCATGTTGTGCAGCATGGCGACGGCATCGCGCACTTTTTCGGTACAGGCCAAGACCAGTTCGGCCAGGCGCTTGGCTTCCGGCGTGACAGCTTTCAAGTCGTACAGCGAGACGGTTTGCGCCGCGTCTTCCAGCAGGTCGAGGATGTCGTCCTGGCGCGTGATCAGTTGATGGATGTCGTCACGGTCGATCGGCGTGATGAAGGTTTTGTGCAGCATTTCCACGGTGGCGTAAGTGACTTTGTCGGCCTGTTTCTCGATGCTTTCGATCGCATGCACGCGGTTTTCCAGGTCGTCGAAATTGGTCATCAGGCCGAGCATTTCTTTGGCGCCCTTGACGCACAGTTCCGCGTGCTGGTTAAACAATTCAAAAAACTTGCCCTCAGTGGGCATCAAGCGTCCAAACATGTGATTCTCCGTTAAGCATTAAATCGTGATATTTACTACAGAAAGCCGCCCCGCAAGAGGGGGCAGCGATGGGGTGCCAGTGCTGCGGGGTCTTAGTCGCCTTGGTAAAGCGCCAGGCCACCGCTGTAATTGCCAAATTTGGTGTACTGCCCCATGAAGGTGAGACGAATGCTGCCGATTGGACCGTTACGTTGTTTACCGATGATGATTTCGGCTGTACCCTTGTCTGGCGAGTCGGGGTTATACACCTCGTCACGGTAAATGAACAGGATTACGTCGGCGTCCTGCTCAATAGCGCCCGATTCGCGCAAGTCCGACATCACAGGACGCTTGTTCGGGCGTTGCTCCAGCGAGCGGTTCAACTGCGACAGGGCAATCACCGGGCAACCGAGTTCTTTCGCCAGGCCTTTCAAGCCGCGTGAAATCTCGGAAATCTCCGAGGCGCGGTTATCGCCCGGCGTATTGGCCGACATCAGCTGCAAGTAATCGACGATGATCAAACCGAGCTTGCCGCATTGACGCGACAAACGGCGCGAACGGGCGCGCAGTTCGATGGAATTCAAGGCCGGCGTTTCATCGATGTACAACTGGGCGTCGTTCATCTTTTGAATCGCATTCGTCAGACGCGGCCAGTCTTCGTCATTCAGGCGGCCCGTGCGCAGACGATGCTGGTCCAGCTGCCCGACGGAGCCTAGCATACGCATGGCAAGCTGGGCGCCGCCCATCTCCATCGAGAACACGGCCACGGGCAAGCCGCTGTCAATGGCAACGTTTTCGCCGATATTGACGGAAAACGCCGTTTTACCCATCGATGGACGGCCCGCCACGATGACCAGGTCGCCCGGCTGCAGACCTGATGTCATGCGGTCGAGGTCGATGAAACCGGTGGGCACGCCCGTGATTTCACTCTGGTTGTCGCGGCTATAGAGCTCGTCGATACGCTCGACCACCTGCGTCAGCAGGGGCTGGATAGCGGTCCAGCCCTGGGCGCCGCGCGCGCCCTCTTCGGCGATGGCGAAAATCTTCGACTCGGCCTCGTCAAGCATCTGCTTGACTTCCTTGCCTTGCGGGCTGAAGGCCGTGCCGGAAATATCGTCGGCGACGGTGATAAGTTTGCGCAGCACGCCGCGGTCGCGCACGATCTCGGCGTAACGCCGGATGTTCGCGGCCGATGGCGTATTTTGCGCCATGGCGTTCAGATACGCGAGTCCGCCCACATCATCGGCCTTGCCGAGCTGGGTCAGGGTTTCAAAAACAGTAATGACATCGGCTGGCTTGGAAGCGTTAATCATCTTGACGATTTGCTCGAAGATGATGCGATGGTCATAGCGATAGAAATCCTCCGCATGCATGAAGTCGGCGATGCGGTCATACGCTGCATTATCGCGCAGCAGACCACCGATAACGGATTGTTCTGCTTCGATCGAATGCGGCGGAATACGGAGGGAATCCAGTTGCGGATCAGAGGGGACGTTCATGGCGCGAATTATACCCGCTTCGGCGTGCTGGCAAAAATAAAGGGCTGAAATTGAGCGAAAAAAAGGCCATAAAAAAGCCGGGCGAACCCGGCTTTTCATAGAGCGTCACACTTGCGGGCCAGGCCCGCAAACGATTACGCGTTTGCGTCTGGAACGACAGCGATAACGACTTCGACGACGACGTCGGTGTGCAGAGCAACCGAAACGTTGTGCTCGCCAACGGTCTTCAGCGGGCCGGTAGGCATGCGGATTTGTGCTTTTTCAACAGCAAAACCTTGCTTGGTCAGCGCTTCAGCGATGTCGAAGTTGGTGACGGAACCGAACAGACGGCCATCGACGCCAGCTTTTTGAGCAACTTGAACGGTCAGGCCGCTCAGTTTTTCGCCCTGGGCTTGCGATGCGGCCAACTTGGCGGCAGCAGCTTTTTCCAGTTCGGCGCGCTTGACTTCGAATTCAGCCACAGCGGTTGCCGTAGCACGACGTGCCAGGCGTTGCGGGATCAGGAAGTTACGTGCGTAACCGTCTTTGACTTTGACGACTTCGCCGAGGTTACCGACGTTAACAACTTTTTCTAACAGAATGATTTGCATAGTTCTTCTCCAGGAATATCTGACCGATTAAGCGTGGTGCAGATCGGTGTATGGCAGCAGCGCGAGGAAGCGAGCGCGCTTGATTGCGGTGTCAACTTGGCGCTGGTAGTGCGCTTTGGTACCGGTCAGGCGTGCTGGCATGATCTTGCCGTTTTCTTGGACGAAGTCTTTCAGCGTGTCGACGTCTTTGTAGTCGACTTGCTCAACGTGAGCTGCGGTGAAGCGGCAGAACTTCTTGCGTTTGAACAACGGATTTTGCTGTTTGCGTTTTTCTTTAAGCTTGAGCTTATTTTTGTCGAACTTTTTACCGAATGCCATGTCAGGCTCCTGTATCTAAAATGCGCTAGTCGGGGTGACTGCACTAAAATCAATGATGTGAAACACCAAACTCTTGCTGTTGCGGCTTTTTCTGGCCAGGAAACCCGTGAACTGATACACCCCGCCCAAGCTTGCCTGACTGAACCGGCCTGAGATTTCACCAGCGGCTAGCGCGGCAATATCAAACTCGGTCAAACGGGCAATTCCTGCTTCCATCTGCTGCGAAGAGTGTTGCAATACTGCATTCACAATCGGCAACCCTGCCGGGGTATAGCGCAATATTTCGCGCTCGGCAATGATGGCAGTGACTTGTAGCTGGTTCAGCGCACGATCCTGGTCAACAATTAGGCTGCTGCTGCTGGAGCGGCTGCTGGTGCTTCGGTGCGGTGGCTTTTGGCCGCGTCTTCGCGTTGTACCGATTTCATCATCGGCGAAGGAGCTGTTTCAGCTTTCTTCATTTTAACGGTCAGGTGACGCAACACGGCATCATTGAATTTGAATGCTGTTTCCAACTCGACCAGGGTCTCGTTGTCGCATTCGATGTTCAGGCAGATGTAGTGTGCTTTAGGCAGCTTTTGGATCGAGTAAGCCATTTGACGGCGGCCCCAATCTTCCACGCGGTGAACCGAACCGCCGCGGGTGGTTACGCTGGCTTTGTAGCGTTCGATCATCGCGGGCACTTGCTCGCTTTGGTCCGGATGGACGATAAAGACTATTTCATAATGACGCATGCAAACTCCTTCAGGTCGGATTGATAATCGCCCACCCCGGCGTCAAGACGGGTGTGGGAAGGTCAGCCGAAGATTATAACCGGCTTTTGCAAACGTTTCAATGATTGCTTCAACAAGCGGCCCATTCACGCGGCCAGCCAGCGGCTTTTTACCGTGCATTCCAGTATTTCACACGAAATTGGCGCAAATAAGGGAAATCCCCTTGCATAGTGGACGATACTGTACAAAAATACAGACTGTTCATATAGACAGCATTTTAGTATGCACCCACCGCTCATGATCAAGCTGACTGCACGACAAGAACAAATCCTGAACCTGATCAAGGATGCGATTGAAAATACGGGCTTCCCTCCTACCCGTGCCGAAATCGCCAATGAATTGGGTTTCAAATCGGCCAATGCGGCCGAAGAGCATTTGCAAGCCCTGGCCCGCAAGGGCGCGATCGAGATTTCGCCCGGCACCTCGCGCGGCATCCGCCTGATCGGTGCAGCGGCGAGTGCTGCCGCCGAGGCGCTGTCCTCGAAAGTGCAGGCAGCGCTACTGATGTCGCTGCCCCTGATCGGCCGCGTGGCGGCCGGCTCGCCCATCCTGGCGCAGGAAAACCTGGAAGCGAGCTACAACGTCGACCCGGCCCTGTTTTCAGCCAAGCCCGACTTTCTGCTGAAGGTGCGCGGCTGGTCCATGCGCGACGCCGGCATCATGGATGGCGATCTGCTGGCAGTGAAAAAAGTCGATAGCGCCAAGAACGGCCAGATCGTCGTCGCCCGCATCGGCGATGAAGTCACCGTCAAACGCTACAAGAAGACGGGCTCCGTCATCGAACTGCTGCCGGAAAATCCCGACTTCAAGGTCATCACTGTATCGCCGGAAGATGAGTTTGCGCTGGAAGGTTTGGCGGTAGGCTTGATGCGCAGCTGGCATTAAGCCACCGCATGTAAAAGTGCATGCCGGGGTCAGACCCGCCGGGTCTGACCCCAGTTTTTAGCTTGCGGCCCCTCTCATGCCGGACACGCAAGTTTCAATGTCCGACAAAACCGTGGCGAGCGGAAGGGGGAGGTGGCAAAGAAGCAGAACCGTACTCAGTACGGGGCGCCGAGCCGGTGAGCATCACAAGCCGCCTATACCGACCCGCAGCAGGTTTGGTTGGGCATCATTGCTCCAACGCGCTACGGAAATCCTCGAGCAAATCGGCCTCGTCCTCGATACCCACCGACACGCGGATCAGCGACTCGGCAATGCCCATGCTGGCGCGACGCTCGGCCCCCATCTCGTAAAAGATCGTATGGGCGACGGGAATGACCAGGGTGCGCGTGTCGCCCAGGTTGCTCGCTGGAATGGCCAGATTCAAACGATTGAGGAAATCGAAACAATCGATCCCGTCCTTCAATTCAAAACTGAACAGGGAACCATAGCTGCGGAATAGCTGCGTCGCCAGCGCGTGCTGCGGATGCGACGGCAAGCCTGGGTAATGCACTGCCGCCACGCGCGGATCGGCTTGCAACATGCCGGCCAGCGCGCGGGCGTTCGAGCAGGTGCGCTCCATGCGCAAGGCCATGGTTTCCGCGCCGACGGCAAGATGGTGCGCCGCTTCCGGTCCCAGCGATGCGCCGAAGTCGCGCAAGGCCTTGGCGCGGATTTGCGCAATGCCCCACTGCACCGGCGCCGCCTTTTTATAGTTCTCGAAGATGTTCGGATACTGCGTCCAGTCGAACACGCCCGTGTCCGTCAAGCTACCGCCCAGCGCATTGCCGTGGCCGCCAATGGATTTCGTGAGCGCATTGACCACCAGACCGGCACCCACCGCTTTCGGGCGGAACAGGTAGGGCGTCGTCATGGTGTTGTCGACGATGTACAAAATGCCACGCTCCTTGCACAGGGCGCCGATTTTCGCCAGGTCGGCAATCTGCGTGCGCGGATTGGCGATGGTTTCCACAAACACGATGCGCGTCGCCGGCGTGATGGCGGCCACCACGTTGGCCACATCGGTGGCGTCGACGAAGGACACGGCGATACCCTGCCCCGTCGCTGTTTGCCACAGGCTGTTGCTGTTGCCAAACAAGAAAGCCGATGAGACGACATGGTCGCCCGCGCGCAGCAAAGACTGCACCACGGCGCCGATGGCGCCCATGCCGGTGGCGAAGCACAGGGTCGCCACGCCGTCCTCCATCTTGTTGACCTTCTCTTCCAGCGCAGAAACCGTCGGGTTGCCCTGGCGACCGTAGCGGAAGCCCGGTTCCTTGCCCTGGAATACGGCAGCGAGCTGGCGCGCGTCGCCGTAGCCAAACGCCACGGAGGTGTGTATCGGCTTGTGCAGCGAGCCGTGCTCGATGCCCTTGCGGCGGTCGCTATGCAAGATGGTGGTGGTAAAGCCGTAGTTTTTTTTGGTGGTCATGGTGGATGCTGGAAACTATTAACCCTAAACAAAAGCTGGGGGCAGACCCTAATGCCGTTCAGTTAAGAGTTTTGGCCTGATTTATGAGCGCCAGTAAATTCGCTAAACCCAGAGGCAAAGAGCTGGGGTCGGACCCTCAGGGTCCGACCCCAGTCCTTGTTCTTGGGCTAAAAATAGCATCACTAACACTAACTTAACGGCATTAGGGTCAGACCCGACGGGTCTAACCCTAATGGCAAGGCGGCGATTACGCTTCTGTCGTTGCCAGGTTCAAGTTCAGCTGGGGACGGGGCGTATCTTCAGGCGCTGCTGCTTTCGGATGATGGCGCGCGTATTCCAGGCGGTCCAGGTATTCCTGCGACACATCGCCCGTCACATACACGCCATCGAAGCACGAAGCCTCGAAGTTCGTGAGCGCCGGATTGACGTCGGCAATGGCCTGCTTGAGCGCGCCGATATCCTGGTACACCAGGTAGTCGGCCGTGATTTCGCGGCAGACTTCTTCCGTCGTGCGGCCGTAGGCGATCAATTCGTCGCGCGTCGGCATGTCGATGCCGTACACGTTCGGGTAAAGCACCGGTGGCGCGGCCGAGGCGAAGATGACTTTTGTCGCCCCCGCTTCGCGCGCCATCTGCACGATTTCACGGCTGGTGGTACCACGCACGATGGAATCGTCGACCAGCAGCACTACTTTATCCTTGAATTCGGAAGGAATAGCGTTGAGCTTCTGGCGCACCGATTTCTTGCGCGCCGCCTGGCCCGGCATGATGAAGGTACGGCCGATGTAGCGGTTCTTGATGAAGCCTTCGCGATACTCGATGTTCAGCGCCAGGGCCAGCTGGATGGCGGCAGGACGCGAGGAATCGGGAATCGGCATGACCACATCGATATGCACGTCAGGCAGTTCGGCGCGGATCTTTTCAGCCAGGTACTCACCCATTTTCAGGCGCGTGGCGTACACCGAGGCGCCGTCGATGACGGAGTCGGGACGGGCCAGGTAGACGAATTCGAACACGCAAGGATTGAGGCTGGCATTGTCGGCGCACTGGGCGCTGTGCAATTTCTTGTCGGCATCGATGAAGACGGCTTCGCCGGGACCGATGTCGCGCACGAAACGGAAACCCATGCCTTCCAGCGCGACGGATTCGGAAGCGATCAGGTATTCAGGCCCCAGTTCCGTTTCATTGATGCCCAGGCACAAAGGACGGATGCCGTGCGGGTCACGGAAAGCCAGCAAGCCCACACCGGCAATTTGCGCCACGGCAGCGTAGCCACCCTTGACGCGACGGTTCAGCACGGTGACGGCCTTGAAGATGGCTTCCGGGTCCAGATTCAGACCCGTCGTCGCTTCCTGGATTTCATGCGCCAGCACATTGAGCAGCACTTCGGAATCGGAATCGGTATTGATGTGGCGGCGGTCGTTCTTGAACATTTCCTGTTTCAACTGTTCCCAGTTGGTCAGGTTGCCATTGTGCGCCAGGGTGATGCCGAATGGTGCATTGACATAAAACGGCTGTGCTTCCTCTTCGCTCGACGAACCGGCCGTCGGGTAGCGGCAATGGCCGATGCCCGTCGTGCCCTGCAGCGAACGCATGTTGCGCGTACGGAAGACGTCACGCACGAGGCCATTGGCTTTGTGCATGGAAAACATACTGCTGTGATTAGTCGCAATCCCTGCCGCATCCTGACCACGATGTTGCAAGAGCAACAATGCATCATAGAGCAATTGATTGACAGGTTGATGGGAAACGACGCCGACGATGCCACACATGGTGTGCTCCTAAACTGTGCTACTGATTTTAAAAAAAATTCAAAATTTCACATGCTGCGCGTAAGCGGCAGGCAGATAAGGCTTGATGGCACGCGCGCCCTGCTCGGCGAACGGGCTGAGCGACGCATTTTTCCAGAACGGCTGCTGCGGTATGGACGTCATGCCGCACAAGATGACGGCCGTCAGCACGATCATCAGGCCGCGCGCCACGCCGAACAGGCTGCCCAGCGTGCGGTCGGCCAGGCTCAAGCCCGTCACCTTGACCAGTGCGTCGACCGTCATGGACAGCAAGCCCATCAAAATGCGCACACCGATGAACAGCAGCACAAAGGCCAGCAACAAACGGATGACTTCGCCCGGCACCGCTTCGGGCAGCAATTTCGCCAGGCTGGCACCATACGCGTTGGCAACGACGAAAGCGACGACCCAGCTGACCAATGACAGTATTTCCTTGACCAGGCCGCGCATCATACTGATCAGCACGGAAGTGACCAGGACGAACAGCACCAAATAATCGAAGATCGTCACCTTCAGCCTTGCAACATCACGCCGGCACCAAGCTGCCGCCCAGGCCCAGCTTTTGCAGCTTGGCGCGGGTCTTTTCGGCGTCTTCACGGTTGCCGAACGGCCCCACGCGCACGCGGATGCGCTCGCCCGCCGGGCTAGCTACTTTCTGCGTGTAAGACTTGATGCCCGCTTCGCGCAGCTTGTCCTGCAATTCATCGACCTTGTCCTGCGTCGCCAGGGCCGCCACCTGCAGCACGAACTTGCCGCCGACGGCGTCGTGCGTCTTGTCTTGTGCTTTCTCTTGCGCCTTGTCGAGTGGCTTGCCTTCCAAAATGGCCATGGCGCGCGCCGCATCATCGGCAGATTGCACCGACTTGGCAGGCTTGGGCTCGGGCTTGGGCTCCACCTTTACTTCATGCTTGGGTTCGGGCTTGGGTTCGGGCTTGGGTTCATGCTTCGGTTCCGCCCTGGCTTCATGCTTCGGCTCGGGTTTCGGCTCCACCTTGGCGGGCTTGGGTTCGGGCTTGGGTTCGGGCTTGGGTTCAGGCTTGGGTTCAAGTTTAAATTCAGGCTTGGATTCGGCTTTCGGCTCGACATAGTCCGCTTTGAGCGGCGCGGGCTGAACGGCGGCCAGCACGGCAGCTGGCGCAGGCGCAGGCCTGGCCGCAGGCGGCAGCGGAGAGTCGACGATTTCCTCGGACTGGTCCAGGCCATGCGCTGCGGCCTGGGTCGTGACGGCGGGCACGGGCGCAGGCGCGGCAGCCTTTTCTTTCGAGGGAATGTCGATGGCGATATCGTTGAAAGGCGCTTTCGGCTCGGAATCGAGCAGCATCGGCAAGCCGACAGCGACACCCAGGGCCAGGGCGATGGCCCCGACCAAGCGGCGGCGTGCCCGCTTTTTTTCTGGCAAGACAGGGTCCGGCGCTTCCTTGCCACCACGGCGCGCCGCGCGGCCACCGGAAGTGTTGGCGGCGCGCTTGCGGGTCGGCGACTGTGCTTCGCCAGGGACATAAAAGCCGCTGTCTTCGCCAGAGGATTCTTGCTTGTTTTTAAACAGTTTCGAGAACAAGCCCATGCGTGATTTTCAGTCGAGTGCGTTTCAGTGAAGTGAGGATTTTCGGGCCTTCATCACGCCGGCGACGGTGAGGAAAGAGCCAAAGACCACAATTCTATCATTCTCACCGACCCGGCTCATCGCATTTGCATAAGCTTGTGCCGGATCAGCAAAAATAGACACAGTATGCTCGCTGCTGTCGGGCTTATCTGCCAGCATGATCTGCACCTTGGCGGCCAGTTCGGAAGCCGTGGCCGAACGCGGCGAAGGCAGATCCGTCAGGCACCAGTGGTCAACGTGTTCGCTCATCGCAGCGAGCACGCCATCGATATCCTTGTCCTGCATGGAGCCGAACACGGCATAGGTGTACGGGTGATAACCCATATTGCCCAGGTTCTGATTCAGCGCCGAGGCAGCGTGCGGATTATGCGCGACATCAAGGATCACGCTGGGACGGCCAGGCAAGACCTGGAAGCGGCCCGGCAGTTCCACCGTCACCAGGCCGGTGCGCACTTCCTGCGCGCCCACGGGCAACTTCAGCCTCAGCGCTTCCAGCGCGGCCAGCACGGCCGCCGCATTGAGGATCTGGTTGGCGCCGCGCAAGCTTGGATAGGCGAGCGAATTGCGGCGCTGCTCGCGCCCGCCATAGTTCCACTGCTGCTTGTCGCCCGAATAATTAAAATCGCGGCCCATCAGCCACAGGTCTGCACCGATGGCTTGCGCATGGTCGATCAAGGATTGCGGCGGCACGGGATCGCTGCAGATGGCCGGTTTGCCCGGGCGGAAGATGCCGGCTTTTTCAAAGCCGATCGCTTCGCGCGTATCACCGAGGTAATCCGTGTGGTCGATATCGACGCTGGTGACGATGGCCACGTCGGCATCGATCACGTTGACGGCATCGAGGCGCCCGCCCAGGCCCACTTCCAGGATGGCTACGTCCAACTGGGCTTGCGCCAGCAGGTGCAAGATGGCCAAGGTAGTGAATTCGAAATACGTCAGTGCTGTATCGCCACGCACGGCTTCGACGACGTTGAAGCTGGCGACAAGCTGTTCGTCGCTGGCCATCTCGCCCAGCACGCGCGCGCGCTCATTGAAGTCGAGAAAATGCGGCTTGATGTACAGCCCCACTTTGTAGCCGGCGCGCAACAGTACCGATTCCAGCATGGCGCAGGTGGAACCCTTGCCATTCGTGCCGGCGACCATGATCACGGGGCAAGTAAAAGCAAGTTGCATGCGCGCCTTGACGGCTTGCACACGGTCCAGGCCCATGTTGATCTGGGTTTCCGAATGGCGGGTTTCCAGCATGGCGAGCCATTCCGGCAAGGTGGTGGGGAGGATTTGCATGGGAGACTTCTTGATTAGAGTGCGCGAGGCGGGAAAGACAGGTAACCCAGAACAAAACTCGATGTCAGTCCCTGCGGGATCGAGATTCACTCCGCTGGAGTGAATCTCCCCATCGGGTCCGACCCCGGCAGTTCAGGTTTTGGGGTAAATCAAATTAAGCCAGCACTTCCACAGCCTGGTTTTGCAACAAAGCCAGCAAGCGGGCGATTTCTTCGCGCATCTTGCGGCGGTCAACGATCATGTCGACGGCACCCTTGGTGACGAGGAACTCGGCGCGCTGGAAGCCTTCCGGCAGTTTTTCACGCACGGTGTTTTCAATCACGCGCGGGCCGGCAAAGCCGATCAGCGCTTTCGGCTCGGCAATGACGACGTCGCCCATGAAGGCGAACGAGGCCGACACGCCGCCCATGGTCGGGTCGGTCAACACGCTGATGAATGGCAATTTCTTTTCCGACAGCTTGGTCAGCATGGCCGTCGTTTTTGCCATTTGCATCAACGATAGCAAGCCTTCCTGCATGCGCGCACCACCGGTGGCGGTGATGCAAATGAATGGCACTTTCTGCTCCAGCGCAATCTGCGCGCCGCGCACAAAGCGCTCGCCCACGACGGAGCCCATGGAGCCGCCCATGAATTCAAATTCAAAGCACGCCACGACCACTGGCAGGCTCATGATGGCGCCGCCCATGACGACCATCGCATCGGTTTCACCGGTCGCTTCCATGGCGGACTTCAGGCGGTCCGGGTATTTCTTGCTGTCCTTGAATTTCAAGGTATCGACGGGCAGGATTTCCTGACCGATTTCATAACGTCCGCCCGCGTCGAGCAAGCTGTCGAGACGTTCACGCGCGCGGATGCGCATGTGGTGATCGCATTTCGGGCACACGTGCAGGTTCGATTCCAGGTCCGTACGATACAGCACGGCTTCGCATGAAGGACACTTGACCCACAGGCCTTCCGGCATGGTCTTGCGCGCGGCAGCATCAGAACGCTGTATGCGCGGTGGCAGCAGTTTTTCCAACCAACTCATATTTTCTCCTTGGGCCCTTGTAGGGGTAGCGTCAATGGACACCCCCAGCAGACGGTAAGCGGCGACGGCCCGGCAGGGCGGCACCAAAAATTTTATCTATTGCACAATGACAGGCATTCAGTGGCCGAAGTGTAGCCGTTTATCGCCGGGCTGTCGAACTTTGCCGCTTACGCATCTTGCGTAAGCGGCAAGCTTACTCAGGCATCAAGTGCAGCGCGGATGCCGGCCGTGAAGCTGCGCGCGGCCTCTACGGCGCCCCCTGGCGGGGCGTTTTCAATCTCTTGAATGATGCGGCTACCAATCACGACGGCATCGGCCACCTCGGCCACGGCCTTGGCCGTGGCGCCATCGCGGATGCCGAAACCCACGCCGATAGGCAACTTTACATGCTGGCGAATGGCGGCGAGGCGCTCTGCCACCTGTTGCGTATCAATGTTGCCCGCTCCCGTGACACCCTTGAGCGACACATAGTAGCTAAAGCCGCTGCCCACCTTGGCCACTTGCGCGATGCGCTCTTCGGTCGAGGTGGGCGCCAGCAGGAAAATCAGGTCGAGGTCAGCGGCGCGCATGGCGCTGGCAAATTGCTCGCACTCCTCGGGCGGATAGTCGACGACGATGGCGCCATCGACGCCCGCCGCTTGCGCTGCCTGAATAAACGCGGCGCTGCCGATGCGCTCGACGGGATTGGCATAGCCCATCAGAACCACGGGCGTTGTCTGGTTCGTTTCGCGGAACTGGCGCACATAGCCAAACACGTCGTGAATGCCGACGTTGAATGCCAGGGCGCGTTCGCAGGCACGCTGGATGACAGGGCCTTCGGCCATGGGGTCGGAAAATGGCACGCCCAGTTCCAGTATGTCGGCACCGCCCTCGACGAGCGCGTGCATCAGCGGCACGGTAACGTCAGGGCCGGGGTCGCCGGCGGTAATGAAGGTGACCAGGCCGGTCTTGTTATTCGATTTTAATTGGGCAAAGGTAGCGGCGATACGGGACATGGGAAGCTTTCTTGACGGTAAATAGATGGAATATTTTTCAAACCCAAGGGCAAATGCTGGGGTCGGACGGGGACGCCGAGTCCCTGAGCGTCCGCCCCCCGGCTCTTGCTTTGGGGTTAAGAAAAATTCAATCCCATGCGTTCTGCCACGGTATGCATGTCCTTGTCGCCACGGCCCGACAGGTTGGCCAGCAGGGTCTTGTCTTTCGGCAAAGTGGCCGCCAGCTTGACCGCATACGCCAGCGCGTGCGCCGATTCCAACGCTGGAATGATGCCTTCGATATGGCAGCAGTCATGGAAAGCTTGCAAGGCTTCGTCGTCCGTGATGGACACGTATTGCGCGCGGCCCAAGTCTTTCAACCATGCATGTTCAGGCCCTACGCCCGGATAGTCCAGGCCAGCAGAGACAGAATGCGTCTCTGCGATCTGGCCATTCGCATCCTGCAACAGATAGGTGCGGTTGCCATGCAGCACGCCCGGGAAACCGGACGCCAGCGAGGCCGAATGTTTGCCTGTATTTAAGCCTTCACCGCCCGCTTCCACGCCGATCAGTTGCACATCCTTCTGGTCGATATACGGGTAAAAGATGCCCATGGCGTTCGAGCCGCCGCCGATGCAAGCGAGTACGTAGTCAGGCTGGCGGCCCGTCATTTCCGGCATCTGTACCAGGCATTCCTCGCCGATCACGGACTGGAAGTCGCGCACCATCATCGGGTAAGGATGGGGGCCGGCCACGGTGCCTATAATATAGAAGGTGTTTTCGATGTTGGTGACCCAGTCGCGCATGGCTTCATTGAGCGCGTCTTTCAAGGTCTTGGAGCCCGATTCGACGGGCACGACGGTGGCGCCCAGCAATTTCATGCGATACACATTCTGCGCCTGGCGCTTGATGTCTTCGCTGCCCATATAGACCACGCATTCGAGGCCGAAGCGGGCGCAGATGGTTGCCGTGGCAACGCCATGCTGACCGGCACCCGTTTCGGCGATGATACGCGGCTTGCCCATGCGCCTGGCCAGCAAAGCCTGGCCGATCACATTGTTGATCTTGTGCGCGCCCGTGTGATTCAAGTCCTCGCGCTTGAAATAGATTTGTGCGCCACCGGCCATCTCGGACCAGCGCTTGGCATGGTAGATGGGCGACGGACGGCCAACGAAGTGCTTGAGCTCATAACGGAACTCTTCGAGGAATTCCGGGTCAGTGCTGTAGCGCGCGTAAGCGGCTTTCAGCTCGTCGAGCGCGTGCGTGAGCGTTTCAGCAACAAACGCGCCGCCATACGGGCCGAAGTGGCCGCGTGGGTCAGGAAAAGGATAATCGGTGGCGTGGAACAAGCCGGCGGCAGCGCCGGGAGCGGTGGTGTGGTCATTCATGGTTGTTTCCTCTGGCAATGATGGTGTCGGCATCCTGCACCGCGGCGATGAACGCGCGGACTTTGGATGCGTCTTTGATACCCCTGAGCGCTTCGACACCACTGCTGATGTCGACGGCGTAAGGGCGCACGCGCACCACTGCGTCAGTCGCGTTTCGTACGCTCAAGCCACCACTTAAAACGACCCGAGGCGCGAGTTCTTTTGGAATGAGAGACCAATCAAATACCTTTCCTGCACCGCCATAGGCATCCACATAAGTATCGAGCAAGAGACTCGAGAACAAGGGACTGGCGGCGCGATAGCGCTTTTCATATTCTAACAAATCTTCGCAGCGGGCGTCAGGTTTGACACGGAACACTTGCGTAAATGGCGTTTGCACGGCGCCAGCGAGCGCAGCGCTGTGTTCGGGCGTCTCGTCGCCATGAAATTGCAGCAGCGACAAGGGGGCCACGGCCTTGGTTGCCAGCACTTCTTCCACGCTGGCATTGACGAACAGGCCCACCGTCGTCACGTACGGCGGCATGGCCGCGATCAGGCTGGCAGCCTGCTGCGGCGTCACATAACGCGGGCTTTTCGGATAAAACACGAAACCGATGGCGTCGGCGCCTGCCGCCACGACAGCCTCGATGTCTTCGGCGCGGGTCAGGCCGCAGATCTTGATGCGTGTACGTGGCATGTTATTCCTTACAACAATTGAATGAAAACGTCAGAACCAGGGCAAGGCGCTGCTGCTGTCTTGCGGCAAGGCCCATTTCGGGTCGTAATCGATCTGCGCCAGGTAAAGGCCATCGGGCATGAAGGTGGGCGCGGCCGCGTGACGGTCCTTGCTTTCCAGTAAATGTCCGAGCCATTCCGGCTTTTCGCGCCCGGTGCCGATATACACGAGGGAACCGACCAGGTTGCGCACCATGTGGTGCAGGAAGGCATTGGCCGTGATGGTGAAGATGACGCAATCGCCACGCCGCTCGATGCGGATGTCGTGCATCAGCTTGACGGGTGACTTGGCTTGGCATTGCGCGGCGCGGAAGGCCGTAAAATCATGCCAGCCCAGCAGCGGCTGCACGGCCTGGCGCATCAACGCTACGTCCAGCGGACGGAAAAAAAAGCCGGCGCGCCCTTCCACCAGCGGCGAACGGGTGGCATTGTTATACAACACATAATGGTAGGTGCGCGCGCGCGCGCTGAAGCGGGCGTGGAAGAAATCGTTAACGGTGGGATCGCCAGCGAGCTCCTTGGCCCAGCGCACGGCGATGGATTTCGGCAGGAAGGCGTTGACGCCGCGCACCCACGAGTGCACATCGCGGTTCAGTTGCGTATCGAAATGCACAACCTGCTCCAGCGCATGCACGCCCGTATCCGTGCGCCCGGCGCAGGTGGTGGCCAAGCGCACGCGGGCAAACTGCTCGAGCGCGTTTTCCAGCTGGTCCTGTACCGTTTGCCCGTCTTCCTGTTTCTGGTAACCATGCCAAGCCGTGCCGTCGTACTGCAGACCGAGGACGATACGCTTGCATGGCGTTGCTGTCGTAATATTTTGCATCAGAGCATTATACCGGCGCAAAGGCGGCCCCGCATTCCGGCCACACAAGCGCCTGAGACGACGTTCAGGGCAAGGCGCGCGGTCGAAGACAGTACGAATAGCACGGCCGGACCGTGCCACGCAGCCATGGACGTCGTATCAGGTGCTTAGCTCAGCAGCGCACGCATGGTATTGGCCTTCGCGACCTGCTCTTCGCTGCCGCCCTTGATGACTTCATCGATCAACTCGCGCGCGCCTTCCTTGTCGCCGATTTCCTGGTAGGCGATCGCCAGGTCAAGCTTGGTATCCATTTCCATGTGGATGGCCGACAAGGGATCATCCACGCCCACGCTGGCCGTCTTGCCATCGTGGAGGTCCAGGTCGATGCCGGACAAATCGAATTCTTGCGCCGGCGGTATGGCTTCCGGCAAGCTCGCTGGCGCTTGCGCATCGTCAAACAGGCTGTCGATGGAAGGCGCGGCGGCCGCCACCGGCGCCGCTGCGGGTGCCACCGGCTCGTCGAGGTCGAAATGCGCCAAGTCCACGTCCGTCAGCGGGTCGGGCAAGGGCGTCATGCCGGCGCCCACGCCATTGACGGGGCCCGCTGGCGGCTCCAGGTCGAGGCCGAAATCCATGCTGGCGTCATCGTGCGCTTCGTGCATATCCTGTGCGCTCTGCGTGGCGGCCGGCGACTTGCGATCCGGTCCCGGCATGGCGATCGGATCGCTGGTGGAGACCGGTTCGAAATCGAGACTGTCGAGGTCGAAGTCGAGGGGGTCGCGTGCATCGCGGGGGCTCACGGAGGCAGGCGGCGCGGCCGGCGCCAGGTCGGCTAGCGGTGTGGGCGAAGCCCGATCGTCGGACAAGTCGATGCTCTGGTCACGCACGTCACCGCCGCCCTGGCTCAGGCTGACAACGGCATCGTCTTGCGTATCGCCATACAGGGGGTTGACCGGGTCGAGCGCCAAGCCCAGCGCAGCTGCTTGCGCCCACTCTTCACCCTGCCCCCGAGTCAGGCTGTAGAGCTCACCAGCCTGGTCTTCAAACGCGCGCACATCATTGCGGGCAGAATAGATTTCCAGCAACTTCAGGCGAGCCGCATGACGCTCGGGATGGCTGCGCAAGGCTTCCTTGAGGATATCTTCCGCCTGGCCATCACGGCCATAAGCGATATACACGTCGGCTTCGGCGACAGGGTCAGTTTCATTGCCTTCAAGCATACTGGCACCCGCTGCGGCAGCCACGCCGGCAACGGCGGCTGGCGTACCGTCCAGCTGGCTATCGACCGCGGATTGCTGGCCTTCCGGCACCAGGCCCACTGGCGGCGCCACAGGCGCTTCCGGCGCGAACACCGGGGCGATATTGTCGCGCGAGAGTGGCGTTTCCTTGCGGCGGCGCGCGATCACCAGCGCCGCCACGGCCGCCAGCAAGGCAGCCAGGCCGATGCCGACGGCACCCAGATGGTCGCTGATCTTGTCGGCCAAGGTGGGCTCCAGCGGCGAAGGTTTCTTAACCAGCGGCACCGGTTTCACTTTCGGTGCGGCCGGCTCAGGTGCGGCCGGCTGAGGTGCGGCCGGCTGCGCCTCGGTCGGCGCGCTGGCAACGGCACTGGCCGCTGAACTGGCAACTGCGCTGGCCGCGACCTCGGCCGGCTTGGCGGGAGCGGGAGCGCTCTTGTCGGCCATGGCCTTACTTTTGACCGCCATCAACTTTTCCAGGTCGCTGACGTTCTTTTCCAGCTCCTTGACGCGCGCGGCCGCTTCATCGACCTGTTTCGCCTTGGCGATCTTGTCTTCCTCGCTGGCGACGGCGCTCTTGCCGGCCGACTTGGCCGCCGGCTCCGCTTTCGACAGTTTCAGCTTGTCTTGCGACTCGCTGACGGCCGTCGGCTTTTCCTGCACGCGGGTAGGCCCGATCTTGCCAGCCGTGCTTTGCGTCGGCTGCGCAGCCTTGCCCGGCTTGCTTTGCGACACCTGGCCTGCCAGCTTGTTGCGATAGGCTTCAAAATCGATGGCGTGCGCCGTCACGACGGCTTTTGCTGCGACCGCATCGGTGGCACGCACGGCGTGCGCATCTGGCACGGCCAGGATGCGCCCGGCCTGCATGCGGTTCATGTTGTCGCCCTTGAAGGCATCGGGATTGGCGCGGTACAGGGCGACGAGCATCATGTCGAGCGAGACGCCCGATGGTTTCATTTCGCTGGCGATGCGGCTCAGGGTATCGCCCGCCTTGACCTTGTATTCGCCTGCCGCCTTTTTCGGTGCAGTCGCCTCCGCCGGCTTGCTCTTGCCCGCAGCTACTGGCGCGGCCACTTGCGCACCGCGCGTTTGGCGCACTTCGGGTGTATCGAGCACGAATGCATATTCACGTACCTGGCGCCCGCTCTTGCTGCTCAGTTCCAGCAGCAAATCGACCATGGGTTCGGCCACCGCTTGCGCCGAACTGATGCGGATGAAGGCCTTGCCGTTGCGGTTTTCCACGGCAAACGTCAGCGCATTTAGAGCGGGATTGAATTCCACGTTGGCCTGCCGGTAGGCGTCCGGCGGCGCCAGCCTGGCCAGCAGGCCAGCTGCCTCGCCTGCCTTGACGGCCGATAATTCGACTTCGGCGCGTAGCGGCTGTCCAGCGGCGGACAGCACCGTAATCTTGCCCAGCTCGGCTGCGGATGCCGCCGGTGACAATAACACCGCACAGGCGACAGCGCTGCTCAGTGTTTGAATGACAAGGGAGGCGACCCGGGGACGAGTGTGTACAGGCATAGTTGGTGGTATCTTAGTTGACGTGGGAAAACTGTTACTTTTCCAGAAGTATCAACATATCATCATGCCCAGTGCTATGCAAGCTCCGCATGGTTGCGCCTTGAGGGGCTCAGGACGAAAAAAAAGCCGGGGAAACAGTCCCGGCTTGATCTTGATCAACAATTAGTGTCCATTACGCATCGAGCAAGATGCGCAGCATGCGGCGCAGTGGCTCGGCCGCGCCCCACAGCAATTGATCGCCCACGGTGAAGGCCGACAGATATTCGCCGCCCATGCTCATCTTGCGCACGCGGCCGACGGGTATCGTCAAACTACCGGTGACGGCGGCAGGCGACAAGTCGCGCACGGACGCTTCGCGCGTGTTCGGCACCAGCTTGACCCATTGATTGTTGCTGGCGATGATGTCGTTGATTTCATCGAGCGGCACGTCTTTCTTCAGCTTGATGGTCAGCGCTTGCGAATGACAGCGCATGGCGCCGATGCGCACGCACAGGCCATCGACAGCAATTTCCTTGGTGCCAAAGTCGCTGCCGCGACCAAGAATCTTGTTCGTTTCCGCGCCCGCCTTCCACTCTTCCTTGGACTGACCGTTGCCCAGGTCCTTGTCGATCCACGGGATCAGGTTGCCGGCCAGTGGCGCGCCGAATTGCTTGATTTCATCTGAGGAATAGCCATGCTGGGTGGCCAGCACCTGGCGGTCGATTTCCAGGATGGCGGAAGCGGGGTTGTCCAGCAGCGCCTTGACGGCGCTGTTGATGGTGCCAAATTGCGTCAGCAACTCGCGCATGTGCTGCGCGCCGCCGCCCGATGCCGCCTGGTACGTCATCGACGTCATCCAGTCGATCAAATCGTGCTGGAACAGGCCGCCCAGGCCCATCATCATGCACGACACGGTGCAATTGCCGCCGATGTAGTTCTTCACGCCCTTGCCCAACGCATCCTTGATGACGTGCAGGTTGACGGGATCGAGTACGATGACGGCGTCTTTTTCCATGCGCAAGGTCGAGGCCGCATCGATCCAGTAGCCATTCCAGCCCGCTGCGCGCAACTGCGGGAAGACCGCGCTCGTGTAGTCGCCACCCTGGCAGGAAATGATGATGTCGCACTTGGACAGTTCGGCGATATTGCTGGCATCCTTGAGGATGGTTTCATTCTTCGCCATGGCCGGCGCCGCGCCGCCCGTGTTCGAGGTCGTGAAAAACACCGGTTCGATATGGGCGAAATCGCCCTCTTCCTGCATGCGCTGCATCAGGACCGAACCGACCATACCGCGCCAACCTACCAAGCCAACTAATTTCATTACCATTCCTCAAGATGAGACGGCGACTGCCGTCATTAGACTATTTTATCCCAGTGCTTTTACAACTGCATCACCCATGGCCTCGGTACCGACCAAAGTCGTGCCCGCTTCATGGATGTCGGCCGTGCGCAGACCTTGCGCCAACACCTTCTTCACCGCAGCCTCGACGCGCAGCGCCTGCTCTTCGCGGTTCAGCGAATAGCGCAACATCATCGCCGCCGACAGGATCGTCGCCAGCGGATTGGCGATGCCCTTGCCCGCGATGTCGGGCGCCGAACCGTGCGAAGGCTCGTACAAGCCCTTGTTGTTGGCGTCGAGCGAAGCGGACGGCAGCATGCCGATCGAGCCCGTCAACATGGCGGCCGCGTCCGACAAGATGTCGCCGAACATATTGCCCGTCACCATGACGTCGAATTTCTTCGGCGCCCGCACCAGCTGCATGGCCGCGTTATCGACATACATATGATCGAGCGCAACGTCAGGATATTGCTTGTGCACGTCGATGACGATGTCTTTCCAGAACTGGAACGTTTCGAGCACGTTCGCCTTGTCCACGCTGGTCAGGCGCTTGTCGCGCTTTTGCGCCGCCTGGAAAGCCACGTGGGCGATGCGGCGGATTTCGCCTTCCGCATAGCGCATGGTGTCAAAACCTTCGCGCTGGCCCTTGAACGGACCGTCCGGGCACTCGCGCACGCCACGCGGCTGGCCGAAATAAATGTCGCCCGTCAATTCACGGATGATCAAAATATCCAGGCCGGACACCACTTCCGGCTTCAGTGTCGAGGCGCCCGCCAGTTCCGGGTACAAAATGGCCGGACGCAGGTTGGCGAACAGGCCCAAGTTCTTGCGCAAGCCCAAAATCGCTTGCTCGGGACGGAACTGGCGCTCCAGATTGTCGTACTGATAATCGCCAACGGCACCGAACAGCACGGCATCGGCCGCTTTTGCCAGGGCCAGCGTGCCTTCCGGCAAGGGGTGGCCATGCGCAGCATAGCCGGCGCCGCCCACGGGCGCTGTTTCGAGTTCGAACGATTCGCCCAGCACATGCAAGACCTTGACGGCTTGCGCGACAATTTCAGGACCGATGCCGTCGCCGGGTAAGATTGCAATTTTCATATTTTTTATCGATCAGATGACGTTGGCGAGCCACGGTTGCGTGGCGAGGTGGCGTTCTTCGAAGGCACGGATATCGTCGGCATGGCGCAGAGTCAGGCCGATATCGTCGAGCCCATTCATCAGGCAGTATTTGCGGAAGGCATCGATCTCGAACGGATACGAGACACTACCATTGCCGGTGCGCACGCATTGCTGTTCCAGGTCCACCACCAGCTTGTAACCGGGGAATGCCTTGACTTCATGGAACAGATGCTCGACCTGGCTTTCCGACAGCACGATGGGCAGCAAGCCGTTCTTGTAACAATTATTGAAGAAGATGTCGGCAAACGAGGGCGCGATAATGGCGCGAAAACCATACTGGTCGAGCGCCCACGGCGCGTGTTCGCGCGAGGAGCCGCAGCCGAAGTTCTTGCGCGTCAGCAAAATCGAAGCGCCCTGGTAGCGTTGCTCGTTGAGCACGAACTCAGGGTTCAGCGGGCGCCGACTATTGTCCTGGCCCGGTTCGCCATGGTCGAGGTAGCGCCATTCATCGAACAGGTTGGGGCCGAAACCACTGCGGTGGATCGATTTCAGGAATTGCTTCGGAATAATCGCGTCGGTGTCGACGTTGGCGCGGTCCAGCGGCGCTACCAGGCCTTCGTAAAGCGTAAATTTATCCATGCTATGTCTACTCGTTAAGACGCGCGGCGCAGGGCGCCGGCACGTCACGGTTTATTTTCCGCCGGCGCCAGTGACGACCTGGCCGACTTTCTGCACATCGCGGCCGATGCCGGAGACGGTGTTGCAGCCAGACAGGATGACGGTGGCGATGAGGAGGGCGAAGAGTTTTTTCATGATGATTTCTTGATAGTAAGTATGGAACGGGCAATGCTAGTGTACGCCAGCGGCACCCGTCCCCGCCATCATCGCAAAGCCCGCACGTCGACAAAGTGGCCGGCGATGCCCGCCGCTGCCGCCATCGCTGGCGACACCAGATGGGTCCGGCCGCCCTGCCCCTGCCGACCCTCGAAGTTGCGGTTCGAAGTCGAGGCGCAACGCTCGCCCGGCTCCAGACGGTCCGCATTCATGGCCAGGCACATCGAGCAACCGGGCTCGCGCCACTCGAAGCCGGCATCCTTGAAGATACGGTCCAGGCCTTCACGCTCGGCCTGGTCCTTGACGAGACCGGAACCGGGCACCACCAGCGCCAGGGTGACGTTCGAGGCGCGGTGCTTGCCGCGCACCACGGCAGCGGCCGCGCGCAAGTCTTCGATGCGCGAATTGGTGCAAGAACCGATGAAGACCTTGTCGATACGGATGTCTTCGATGGCGGTATTCGGTTTCAGGGCCATGTAGAGCAGCGCCTTTTCCATCGCGTCGCGCTTGACGCTGTCTTTTTCCTGGTCAGGATCGGGCACGCGGCCATCGATACCGACCACCATCTCGGGCGATGTGCCCCAGGTCACTTGCGGCACGATGTCTTGCGCGTTGAGCGTGACGACCAGGTCGAAGCGGGCGCCGGGGTCCGAATGCAGGGTGCGCCAGTAGGCCACGGCGCGCTCCCAGTGCGGACCGGCCGGCGAAAACGGACGGCCCTTGACGTAATTGATGGTGGTGTCATCGACACCGATGATGCCGGCGCGCGCGCCCGCCTCGATAGCCATATTGCACACCGTCATGCGCCCTTCCATCGACAGCGCACGGATGGCCGCGCCGCCAAATTCGATGCAGTAGCCGGTACCGCCGGCCGTGCCGATCTTGCCGATGATGGCCAGCACGATATCCTTGGCCGTCACGCCGGCCGGCAAGGCGCCGTCAACCTGCACCAGCATGGACTTGGATTTCTTTTGCAGCAAGGTTTGCGTGGCCAGCACGTGCTCCACTTCCGACGTGCCGATGCCGTGCGCCAGCGCGCCGAAGGCGCCGTGCGTGGACGTGTGCGAATCGCCGCAAACAACCGTCATGCCGGGCAAGGTCGCACCCTGTTCAGGGCCGATCACATGCACGATCCCCTGGCGCTTGTCATTCATGTTGAAGTAGGTCAGGCCATAGTGCTTGGCATTCTTGTCCAGCGTTTCCACCTGCAGACGCGAGACCGGATCGGCAATGCCGTCGATGCGGCTGGTGGTCGGCACGTTATGGTCGGCCACGGCCAGGTTGGCGGAAATGCGCCACGGCTGGCGGCCTGCCACGCTGAGGCCATCGAAGGCTTGCGGGCTGGTGACTTCGTGCAGCAGGTGCCGGTCGATGTACAAAATTGTCGTGCCATCATCTTCGGCCCGAACAACGTGGGATTCCCAGAGTTTGTCGTAAAGCGTCTTCATCATGATTTATGCAGCGTTGCCACAGCCTGTAGTAAGTGATCAAGTGATACCAAGTCATGCTAAGTCATACGGTGATCCACGGGGATTATGCCATACATTGCGCAACACAGAACCGAAACAGGTAAAAGCGTGGTGTTGGCGATACAAAGTTTGGCTACGCCGTTAGATATGAGCTGGAAATTGCCGATATCAGCACATTGGCGGCAGACCGCGCTTATCCGCAGGCGGGCCGCCGAACGTGTCACGGCGCAATCAGAGTGCCATTTTTTCTTGATATTATGTGTATTGTATTTTGACAATAAACACCGGCGCATGCGCGCCACCACACCCAAGGACCTCAATGAAACTGAACTTGTTGGCGCTGGCCGCCCTGACCCTGGCCGCGCCGCCCTTGGCCAGCGCCGATGCGGCGGCGGCCACGCCGGGAGCAAGCTGCCTGCAGGACTTGCACGACATTGCGCCCTTCCTGCTGGAAAATGACACGGGGGCGCGCCAGCACCTGGCGCAAAAGGGAGCGGCGTATTTCGACCTGGCGCTGAGCCGCGCAAGCGAGGCCGCGGAAAACACTAGCGATGCATCTGCTTGTAATGTCATCCTGGCCGATTATCTGAGTAAGTGGCGCACAGGCCATCTGCAGATCGTGCCCAGCGCAGCATTGAAGCACAGCAAACCAGCGCCGCCCTCCACGCCCACTGCAAATACGGTTGATAAAAGAGCGCCATCGCTGCAACTGCTGTCACCTCGGACCGCCTTACTGACACTGCCCAGTTTTTTTCCTCAGTACGGCAAGGCAATCGCTGATTTACTGGCAAGCAGGCGTCACGATCTTGCCACCCACCCCCACTGGATCATTGATGTCAGGCGCAATGATGGCGGCAGTGATAGCACTTATGCGCCGCTGCTGCCATGGATCAGCTCAGGCGAGATCGTCAGCGTGGGCGGCGAATGGCTGGCCACGCCAGCCAATATTGCCGGACAGGAAGGTATCTGCGCGCTGTACGCCCCCGGTGATGCCTCGTGCACGACAGACAGTGAGCATGCCGTCGCCCGGATGCGCAGCGTCGAATCAGGCCAGTTTGTAACACAGCGAACCGATGGGCCTGTCAGCTATGGAAGTTTGCCCAAAAAGAAGACGCAGCCGGCCCGCGTCGCGGTACTGGTCGACCGCGATTGCGGGAGCTCCTGCGAACAATTCCTGCTGGCGGTACGGCAGAGTTTTCATGTCAAGTTGATCGGCCGCAGCAGCTACGGTGCGCTCGATTATTCGAACGTGCGCCTGCATGCCTTGCCCTCAGGGCTACGCCAGCTCATGTACGCGACCTCGCGCTCGGCCCGCTTGCCGCAGGTACAGGTCGACCTGAACGGCATCATGCCCGACATCTACCTGCCGCCACCGAAGGACGAAGCGGAACGCGCCCAGGAAATCGTGCGCGTGCAACGCTGGCTGGAAGGCGGCACCCTGCGCCCGGACAGCATGTGATTGCACCATGAAAAAAAACCCGCTATGCATAGCGGGCTTTCGAATGAATACAACGATACTAAAGGCAGCTGAGAAAACCGTAGCGAGCGGAATGCAAGGCTGACTAAGAAGCGCCACCGTACTCTGGTACGGTGAGCATCGCAGGCTGCCTATACCGACGCGCAGCAGGTTTTGTCAGGTGCCATCATGCGGCCATGCGCACACTACCCCTGCAACCATCCATCAGGAACGACAGGCCTACTACCAGTACCAGCTCGCCTTCGGCAGAGCGGGCGGTGCCGGTAATGCCTTCCACGGTGATGGCCGTCATCGGCTTGATCACCAGGTCGGCCGTGCCATCGACGGCTGCCACGGCCAGAATATAAGGCTGTGGCGCAGCAACAACAATGCCCACGCGTTCGCTGCACGCTTCATAGCCCAGGGAGCCGGCCAGCGAGCGCACGGGCAATGGACGACCCTGGTCTTTCAGTACCGGCGCGCCACCCACTTCCATGAAGGTTTCCGGCAATTCGACGACGCGTTGCACCACCGCCATCGGCAGCGCCAGCGCGGCACCCGACGTCGACACCAGCATGGTCGGCACGATGGACAGCTCGATCGGCAGGCGGATGGCAAACTTGGTGCCCTTGCCCAGCGTCGATTCGATATGGATGGCGCCGCGATTTTTCTCCACGGCTGTCTTGACCACGTCCATGCCGACACCGCGACCGGAAACGCTGGAGGCGACTTCCTTGGTCGAGAAGCCCGGCAGGAACACCAGCTGGAAGCATTCGTCGTTGCTCAATTGCGCGCTTTCGCTGATCAAGCCTTTTTGCTGTGCCTTGCTGCGCAGGAAGACCGGGTCCATGCCCTTGCCATCATCCTGCAGCACGATCATGACGCTGTTCGCTTCCTGCCAAGCCTTCAGTGAAATATACGATTTGGCGGGCTTGCCGGCGGCCAGACGCGCTTCCGGCGACTCGACGCCATGGTCTAGCGAATTGCGCAACATGTGCACGAGCGGATCGTACAGGCTGTCAACTACCACGCGGTCGACTTCCGTCTCCGCACCCTCAATGGTCAGCTCGACATCCTTGCCCAAGTCTTTTGCCAGTTCGCGCACCAGACGCGGAAATTTCTGGAACAGACGGCCCACCGGTTGCATGCGCGTGGCAAGCGTGGCCCGCTGCAACTCGGTCGAGTAGCGCGAAGCGCGTTCCAGCGTTTCCGCCAGGGTCGCCATCAGGGTAGCAGCTTGCCCTTCGAATTTGAATTGCAACAAGCGTTCGAGCAGCACTGCGGCCTGGTTCGCAGCCTGTACCGATTCGCCGGCCACTTCCAGCAGGGCGTCTAGTTTGACGGCGTCGACGCGGATACTGTCTTCCTTGACGGGCGCGGCATGGCGCACTTCCGGACGTTCTTCGCGACGTTCCGCGCCATCCCAGGCTTTGCCTGCCGGCTTGGCGGCAGCAGTAGCAGCAGGCGCGGCGGCCGCAGCGACAGGCGCAGCGGCGACAGGCGCCGGTGTGCCAGCAAGCTGGCTGCCCGCCGGCACGACGGCGTTATACATACCTTCCCAGTCCAGGCCATCGGCGCTGGCAGTGGCAACAGCGGCAACCGGCGCAGCGACGACGACTGCGGCAACGGACGCGGCCACTTCCACAGCCACCGCAGCAGCAGGCGCAGCGGCGTCCATGCCCTTGCCTTCGATGGCGTTCGTCAGGATGTGCTCCAGCTCTTCCGGCATGGCCGGCAAGCTTTCCGGCGCGCTACCGTTGGCCAGTTCCGTCAGCTGGTCGGCCACGAAACCGGACGCTTGCAATGCCGCCTCGATGGCGATCGGCGTCACCGGTGCGGCGCCCGTGCGCAAGGCGTCGAACAGGTTTTCCGTCAGATGGCAGGCAGCCACCAGCGCGGGTAGGCCCATGAAGCCGGCACCACCCTTGATGGTGTGGAAGGAGCGAAACACGGCATTCAGTGTTTCTTTGTTGTCGGGATCACGCTCAAGACACAATAAGTGCTCTTCAACATTCACCGCAAGATCCATCGCCTCAACGACGAAATCCTTGAGCATATCGTCCATTAGAATCCCAAATCGGCAAGAAGGTCGTCTACATTATCCTGGTCCAGCGCCACCGAAGGAACGGACGGGCCCTGCATCAGCGGCACCGGCTTTTGCGCCAGTTTTTCGCGCACTTCGGCCGGTGCATTGTCGCGCAGCAGCTGGGCAAGCTCGTGCTCCACCGTCTTGGTGATGTTGACCACTTTCTTGATCAGCTGGCCCGTGATGTCCTGGAAGTCCTGCGCCATCATGATTTCCAGCAAGCGCGCTTTTTCCGCTTCCGTCGCCTCGGCAACGGCTTGCGCGAACTGACGGGAATCGCCGGCCAGGGCCTTGAATTCTTCCAGGCTCAGCTTGCCATCGAACAGCGCCGTCCAGCGGCTGTCCATGTCCTTGGCTTTCTTCGACAACACATCTTGCGCCGGCATGCCCTCGTCTAGCGTATTCAAGACCTTGTTGGCGGCCTGTTCCGTCAGTGTGGCGACATACTCGAGGCGGTCCTGGGCGTCGACGATCTGCGACGACGCTTCCGTCAACGCCTTGTCGTAGCCCAGTTCGCGCAGCGAATCGTGCAGCAGGCGCACGATGCCGCCCAGGCGTTCAAACATCGGCTTGTCGGACTGGTCGACCGCAACGGCCGCTTCGCCGGGCACGCCTGCGGGAGATGCGGCTGGCGCTTCCGGCGCGGCGGCGACTGGCGCTTCCGCTGCGGCTGCCGGCACGCTGGCGCTGGCCGACACCGAGTCGAACAGCGCGTCAAAGTCGTCGTCCGCGCTCACGGCTGCGGGCGCTGCAGCGGGTGCGGGCTGGGGAGCTGCCGCACTTTGCGCAGATACTTCATCGAATAATGCATCGAAATCATCAGCGGCGTTGGTCATATCCCTGCTTCTCCATAAATTGTCAAAATTCCGCCTGAACTGTGCGTTTTACAGACTGATACCCACAATTTCTCGATTAAGATGATTTGAGGCAATACCGCTGCGATGGTGCGAGTGTAGCAGGGCGCCACCCTGTTGGTAAATCTCAAAACGCGCTTCCTGGTGCAAAGCCGGCCCACAAGAGCTTTTCTCCCAGGAAATAAGTGTTCCTGCTGTTGTATTTTGAAATACTACCATTGGCGTGCGCACAAGACCACGCGCCAGACAAGAAATCTTACTCAAGGGTGCTTGCACAACAGTACTCCACGACTATAGTTGCAATTAAAACACAATCCCTCTACCAATGTTGTCTATACTAAAGGTGCAACAGTATTGATAATTATCAAGTCCCTATATGAATACCATACTGCCGCCGCGTCTACAATGAGGGGCGTTACGCGCGCTGAGTCACTGCCAAAGGACCTGCCATGTATAAGAAAATTCTGATCGCCACGGACGGCTCCACCGTCTCCAACTTGACCGCTTGCGCCGGCGTTGCCTTTGCCGAACAGATGAACGCCGACATCGTTGCCCTGTACGTGGCGCCCGAATACCAGTATCCGGTGTACATCGAGATCATTCCACCGAGCTATCCCAGCGAAGAAGAATATCGGATCGCCATGCGCAAGGCCGGCACAGAGCACTGGCAGCCCATCCTCGACGCCGCTGCCAAGCGGGGCCTGGAAGCGACGGGCCTGACCGCTTTTTCCGACAGCCCGGCCATGAAAATCGTCGAAGCGGCGCAATCGCAGCACTGCGACCTGATCTTCATGGGTTCGCATGGCCGCAGCGGCTGGGGGCAATTGCTGCTCGGCAGCGTGACCAACAAGGTGCTGTCGCACTCGACATTGCCGGTGCTGGTGCATAGGCTGATCAAGGAACCGCCACCGCAATAGCAGTTCGCATCGCCACAGAGGGGGGCGCAGCCGGCCTAGCGGGTAAGAAGACAAACTTGCGGCCATTCGGTTAAAATAACAATGTTTCTCGTTTCTCAACATTCGACCGGCCGCCACAAAACGGCCGAAGCACACTACTTGCCTCCAGATTGCCCGCCTATGATACGTATCGTGATTGCTGATGACCATACCATCATGCGGGAAGGATTGAAGCGCATTCTTGATGGCGCACCCGACATCGACATCGTGGGTGAAGCCATCGACGGCTTTGACGTACTCAATCACGTGCGCCAGGGCGGCTTCGACCTGCTGCTACTCGACCTGTCGATGCCCGGCCGCAGCGGCGTCGACCTGATCCGGCAAATCCGCAGCGAGGCACCCAAGCTGGCCATCCTGATCCTCACCATGCACGAGGAAGAGCAGTATGCGGTGCGCGCCATCCGCGCTGGCGCACAAGGCTATCTGACCAAAGAAAGCGCGGGCACCCAGTTGGTGGGCGCGATACACAAGGTGGCGTCGGGACGTCCCTACATCAGCGCCGAGGTAGCCGAGCAGCTCGTGCTCAACATCATGATGCCGAACGAAAGCTTGCTGCACAAACAGCTCTCAGACCGCGAATTCGAAGTCTTTTCCCTGCTCGTGGCGGGTAAGTCGATCACCGAAATCGCCAATAACCTGCATCTGAGCGTGAAGACGGTGAGCACCCACAAGACGCGCATCATGCAAAAGATGAGCATGAGTTCGCTGTCAGAAATGGTCCAGTATGCGGTGGCGCACCGCCTGCTGTCGCCCTTCAAGAGCTGAGCATGTCCAGGCGCACCATCGCGTAGGAACAATCCTACATCAACTACCATAGCTCCTACTGCCATATTCAGCCTCTGCTGATATGAATTCGGGACGCTTGTTGGCATACTGAAACCAGTCGCCAAGTTGCTGGAAAGTTATTTCATCACCCAGCAAGTCTTCCGCGAATTGAGATTTACCAGCCTGGATGCGCGTCGCCCTTGCCTGCCCGCCGCCCTGTGCACCCTGTCATTCAACTCTGAACTACCTGTCACCAGGAGATGAACATGCCGTCCACGCAAACGCCTGAAACCCGCGCTGCCTCTCCATCGCTGTCCCCCTCCTCGCCGATGGAAGCGGGGCGCCAGCGCCAGGGGCGGCTATGGTCGAACCTGAAGGAAGTATGCGACCTGCTGCATATCTCCAGCGCCTGCACCGTCGCCGCCGATGAGCTGCTGTTCCAGCACGTGCAATTCAAGACGGGCCAGCGCGTGCACACCATAGGCCAGGCCTTCGATACCCTCTACATCGTCAATTCGGGCTTCCTGAAAACCGTGCTCATCGACGAATTCGGCAATGAGCAGGTACTCAGCTTTCCCATGAAGGGGGACATGCTCGGCGTCGATGGCATCCACTCGCGCCATTATTCGTCCGAAGCGGTGGCCTTGTCCGACTGCGACCTGATACTGCTGCCGTTCAAGAAACTGACGGCGCTAGGCAGAGTCCACCTGGAACTGGAAAACGTCATGTATGGCGTGATGAGCCGCGAACTGGTGCGCGAGCAAGCCATGATCGGCATGCTGGGCGCCCTCAGCGCGGAGGCCCGCGTGGCGCGCTTCCTCGTCTCGCTGGCCGAGCGTTTTGCGCAAATGGGCTATTCAAGCAAACTATTCAACCTGCGCATGACGCGCCATGAAATCGGCAGCTACCTGGGCCTGACCCTGGAAACGGTCAGCCGCACCCTGTCGGCCTTCAATGAAATCGGCCTGATCTCGGTCGATCAGCGCACCATCGGCTTGAAGTACCCGGAGGCGCTGAAAACCCTGCGCCGCCTGCCGCCCTCACGCTCGCGCGCGAAACAGTTGGCAGCGGCCAAGCTGAAGGCCGACAACACGGCTGCCGCTACCGCCTCGGCGCAATTGCTGGCCACCATCTAAGTAAGTCCCCACTCCTTCAAGCTTGGCACAGGCTTGACTTGGACAAGGCGCGCACCGCCTTGGCCAAGTCTTTTTTGCTGCCGCTCTCCTCGCATGCCGCGCCTGCGGCCGCCTTTGTCCAGCCGCCTTCCTCATCCACGCTGTCATGCGGGCGTAAAAAAGCGCGGATTGCGCACAAATAAGCCTTGCTTTTCGGGCCACATTCGAGAATAATGCAAATACGAATCATTCTCAACTGAGACAAAGAAAGCCCAATATGCAACGCTCAAAACCAGCCTTGATCCAGGATGCAGCTACCGCCCACGCCCGTCCTCCCGTCAGTATGGCGCAACCGGCGCGCCGCATCACCAGCGAAGCGCTGCTGCAACAAGGCCGCGAAGTGGAAATTGAGCACAGCGGCAAAATCTATCGCCTGCGCGTCACCCAATTAAATAAGCTGATCCTGACTGCCTGAAACAGCACGACAGCCAGTCACCATACTCGCCAGCCAGTCGCGTCGCGTGCGCGCAGCCAGCCATACCACCCGCACAGGAGTGTTTCATGGCGAACGAGCGACCTTCCCCGATATTTCCATCCCCGCAGGGCCAACAGCCTGAATTGCTGCTCTCGGCCGTGCTGCACCTGATGTCGCACTACCATGCAGGCAATCCCTGCGAGCAACTGGCCGCTGTCATCGAACGCCATCTGCAAGTGTTGTCCTGTTCGCCCAGCCTGAGTCCTGTGCTGCAAGCGACCTGCCAGCAGTTGTCGCAACAATGGGCCACCTTGGTGGTGCAACAGCGACCTGCGCCGCCGAAGGACACCATGCTTGAGCGCCTGGCACGCTTGCTGAGCGCCAAAGGCCCGGCCTCGTCCCTGCCGCAATAATCCCCCTCCACCGCCCAATAGGATATCGCCATGTGTGAGCACGAAAAGTCCCTGCCCGTCATCAGCAATTGTTCCAACGGCGAGGCCGAAACGGCGGCGCTCGCTTCGCGCCGCCGCCGGCTGTGGGAACTGTCACACACCTGCCATTGCCCGCTGGTCGGCGTGGGCTTGCCGCTAGGCTACTTGCGCAAGCTGGTGGGCAAGATGACGGGCGGGCGCGTACTGGCCGACGACTACGAAGTGCACGTGGGGGCCGTGACGGAATGTGGCGCGCGCAACCGCCTGTCCGAAGCTCTGCAAAAGGAACTCGAACGCCGCTACGCGCCTGTGATCCTGCGCTTTCGCAGCGCCAAGAGCACCGGGCAGGTAGCGCAACTGTGGCGCACGGCCGTCGCCAACGGCGACGTGTCGGGCGCTTTCTGGGCCGGCCTGACGCATCCGCGCTGCGACGCCGAACTGGAAGAGCAAATGTGCCGCGACTTGCACATGATCCAGCACCAGGCCGGTGCCTGCGTGCGCGCCGACATGGGAAAATTTACCGCATTGCAGGAAGAAAATGCACGCCTGGCGCACGAACTGGCCAAGCTGCAACAGCGCAGCCAGGCCATGCTGATGGAAAAAACGGGCGAACTGGAACGCCAGGAAGCCGTGCTGCTGCGCACGCGGGCCGAATCGATCGGCAAGGATAGCGTGCTCGACGCCTTGCGCTGTGAGCTGGCACAATTGCAGGCTGCCGTCCCGGCGCTGGAATCGCGCACACGCCTGGTCGAGCGCCTGGCCCAAATGGATGAGCGTGAAAAAGACTTGCGCCAGCAAATCGCGGAATTGAAGCAAGTCCAAGCACGTCCAGGCACCGCCATGTCGCCGCCGGCACCGGCACCGAAGCTGGAAGTGCCGACCGGCGGCAAGCTGAAAATGCCGATCCGCCTGCTTGATCAAAGCGTCTTGTGCGTGGGCGGTCGCAGCGGCAATGTGGCCACTTACCGCGCCCTGATCGAGCGGGTGGGCGCACAGTTTGCCCACCACGATGGCGGCCTGGAAGACAATGCCAACTTGCTCGATTCAAGCCTGGCGGCGGCCGACCTGGTGATTTGCCAGACCGGCTGCATCAGCCACAGCGCCTACTGGCGCGTGAAAGATTATTGCAAGCGCACGGGCAAGCGCTGTGTCTTCATCGACAACCCAAGCATCTCCAGCCTGGCGCGCGGCTTGCAGGAAATGAGCGGGGAAATACAACCGGCCGCGCTGGACGCAGAGCACTAAAATACGGCGGGCGGCGCGACGATAGCGCCCGCTTGTGTCAACTCGGCGGGGCAGCAATCAATACACGTCGCGTCGATAGCGCCCAGCGGCCGCCAGCGCGTCGAGCGCGGGCCGGCCCAGCATCTCTTGCAAAGCCTCGTCGACGCCGCCCGCCATGCCGGCCAGGCTGCCACAAATGTAGATGGCCGCGCCCTGTTGCAGCCACAGCCTGACTTCGTCGGCATTGCCACGCAGGCGATCTTGCACGTAGGTGCGCTGCGCCTGGTCGCGCGAAAAAGCCAGGTCCAGGCGCGGCAAGTCGCCACTGGCATGCCAGCCTTCAATTTCTTCGCGGTAATGGAAATCGTGGGCCGCGTTGCGCTCGCCAAAGATCAGCCAATTGCGCCGTTGCCCTGCCAGCACACGGCTTTTCAGGTGGCCGCGCAAGCCGGCGATACCGCTACCGTTACCAATCAAGATTAATGGCCGCTGGGCATTGTCTTCCAGACGGAAACGTCGATGCTGGCGCAAGCGCAGCTGAACCACGTCGCCGACAGCCGCCTGCGCCGTCAGCCAGCCCGAGGCCAGACCCAGGCTGCCATCGGGATGGGCATGCTGGCGCACCAGCAAGTGCACGCCGCCGTCGCGCGGGATGGAGGCTATCGAATACTCGCGCGGCTGGCTTGCATCGGCCGGCGCGGCCACCTGCACCAGGTCGCCCGACTGCCAGTGCGGCAGACTGCCCGCCACTGGCACCAGTTCCACGTGATAAATGGCACCGCCCGCGCTACCCGGATTGAGCTGGCGCCGCTGCGTCAGACGCCAGTCGCCAAAGGCCGGCGCGCTCCAGTCGGGTGCATCGCTGGTACCGGCCAGGTGGCTCAGATGCTGGAACCACTGTTCAATGCTAGCGCTGGCGCTGCGGTCAACCTCGATGCGCTCGAACAGGCGCGAAGCGCCCTGCGCCGCCAGCCAGGCATCGAGCGCGCGGCCGAAGCCACAAAACTGGCCATAGCTGCGGTCGCCCAGGGCCAGCAGGCAATAGTGTAATTGCGGTAGCGCAAGCTCACCCGTCATCAACCTGCCCATGAAGGCGGCCGCATTGTCGGGCGCGTCGCCCTCGCCATAGGTACTGACCACAAACAGGGCCCGCTCCGCTTGTTGCAGATCAGCGGCCGTGAGTTCGGCCAGCGCGCACAGGCGCACGCAAATGCCCGCCAGTTGCAGGCTGCGCGCAGTTTGCGTGGCCAACTCCTCGGCATTGCCCGTCTGGCTGGCATACACCACCAGCCAGGCAGAGCTGTTCGCCAGCGCCGCCTGGGCGGCAACAACGGCACGCCGCTTGGTGCGCGCGCGCAGCCAGGGCGCCAGGCACACGCCCGCATAACTGAGGGACAGGGCGGCCAGCAAGGTCAGCCGTGCCGTATCGTGTGTAAAAATCATGGCAAGTAATCGTTCATTCGTCGAGCATGGCCAGCATCTGGCTACTCAGCGTTTCGTGGTAGGCAAGACCATCGCGCTGCAAGAAACGCGCGGCCAGGCCCTGCTCTTCGGCCAGCGCCATGCCGGCCTCGGGGCCGAGCACCGTCAAGGCCGTCGACCAGGCATCGGCCGCCATGCATTCGGCGTGCACAACGGTGACGGAAGCGAGTTGATTGGCGATCGGCATGCCGCTGCGCGGATCGATCGTATGGGAAAAACGCGCTGTGCCATCCTGAAAGAAACGCCGGTAGTCGCCCGAAGTGGCGACGGACAAGCCGTGCAGCGCCAGCAACATTTCCGACGGATGCTGTGCATTAACGGCACTATCGGCGGCGCCATCGACCTGTTCCAGCATCACCCACCATGGCTGGCCATCGGGCTTGCAACCGGCGCCGCGCAGCTCTCCCCCCACCTCGACCAGATAATGCTCGATGCCCTGGCTATCGAGGTAGCGCGCCAGGCGGTCCACGCCATAGCCCTTGGCCACGGCAGACAAATCGAGTTGCAAGCCACCGGGCTGGCGCGCACGGCGGGCCGGCAAGTCCAGCTCCAGGCGTTGCCGCTGACGCTGCGACAGCAGCAGCGCCACGGTGTCGCCTTTCGGCAGCATGAAGTCGGGCTGATCGTAGCGCTTGCGGGGACCAAAGCCCCATAGGTTGACGAGGGCGCCGGCGCAAGGGTCGTACGCGCCGCCGGATGCTTGCGACACATGCATGGCAAAGCCCAGCACCTCGCAAAAAGCAGCGGGCAGGCTGTGCCAGCTACCGGGCTCGGCAAGGTTGAAGCGTCCCAGGTCGGACGCCTCGTTCCAATGGCTCATTTGCGCGACGACAAGGTCCAACTGCTGCTGCAAGCCCAGTTGCAGGTCGACGCTGCCGGCACGCCCCGGCATGGCACACTCAAGCAGGCGGACCGACCAGCTGGTGCCCATGGACAGCCCGCGCAGATCCCGGATCGCGGCGCCGGGCGGCGCGACCTGATCGGAAATATGCTGAGGCAGCAAGACCCGTCGCATCGATGCTCTCGTAAAGCTGCCGCCGCTTACTGCGGCAGCACTTCCAAGGTGGCCGCGTAGGTCGAACGGCGCTCAGGCATGGCTGGCGACTGCCCGGCCACGGCCGGTGCCACCGCTGGCCAGGTGCTGCTCAAGTAATACATGCCTGCCGCTGGCAGCGTGAACGTGATCTCGCCCTTGGCATCGGTGCTCTGGCGGATTTCGCCCAGCACGCCACGGTAGCGTACGCCACCGGGTACCAGGCTGAACGCCTGGTTGGCCGCCGGCTTGCCGTCGACCAGGAAGCGCCACGTGGCTTTCTCGCCGGCACGCAAATCGTTCGGATGGGTGACAGGCACGAATTCCAGTCCTACGCCCGTCGGCTTGAATACTTCCATGCTGGTTTCGGCATTGCTGAAGAACGTTTCCAGACGGCTGGCCGTGCGCGTGACTTTCACCTCTTGCGCGTCGGCCGGCATGTCTTTCTTGAACGTTTCCTCGTTGCCGCGGAAACGCTTCTGCTCGCCATTTTGCTTGTAGTTGGCCATCACGTTTTGCGACACGATGGCCGCCCTGTAGGTGCCGGGCTTTTCCATCTTCACATCAAACACGCTGCGCAAGCGGCCCGTGACGGTGTTCGCCGGCGTCACTTTCGCGCCATCGGGGCCGATCACTTGCAGCGCGTCCAGGCGCAGCGGCTGATGGTCAATCTCGAACAAGCCATCGGAGATGGCCGCGTCCACCGTCACCCAGGCGTCCTTGCTTTCTACCATCGTGCTCGATGGCACCATCCAGCCGCGGTGGGCGTGGGCATTCATGGTCAGGCCGGCCAAGGCCAGCGCGAGCAGCGGTTTATTCAGTTTATTGAACATGATGGATGCGCCTTAAGGTTTGAGTTGGACGACGATATTGCCGAGTTCTTCCTTGCCCTTGACTGGCACGGACTGGGCCGATTTCGGCGGCCACTGGAACGGCACGCGTACCACTTCGCGCCCACCCGCTTCGCGCGCCGCTTCCACCACCACCTGGTATTCACCGGCCGGCAGCTTGTCGAGCAAAGCCTTGGCACCAGGGAAATTGAAGGTATATTCGCCCGGCGCACGCGTGGCACCGCTGACGCCGTCAATCGGCATGCTCAGGTCGCGACCGCTCTTGCGCCACCATTGGCGCATGTCCTTCAGCCATTTTTCTCCTGCCTTGTCCTTCTTTTTCATGTCATACAGCACCGCCAGGTTGCCGACGACCTTTTGATCGGCCGTTTCCAGCCATGCCGCCACGTAGGGACGGTGATACTCCGCCGCGTTCAGTTGCGGGATTTCAATCTTGAGGGCCAGGTCGGCCGCCATCGCCGAAGTACCGATGAGGGGAAGGCCAAGCGCCAGGGAGTAGCGTAATTTCATGGTGTGCCTGTAAAAAGGAAAAGTAAAAACAATCAATAAATAATTAATTGGAAATTAATGAATAAACAGCAAGGCGATCGCGCAAGGGATCAAAATACCGAGGCCTACCATCGGCCAGGTAAATGGCCGGTTGACCGCGTGGAACTTTAAAATCAATACACCCGTCAGGCAAAACACGATGCACAGGCCGGCAAAAATATCGATGAACCAGTTCCAGGCCACGCCCGTGTTGCGGCCCTTGTGCACATCGTTGAGCCAAGACACCCAGCCCCGGTCCGTCAATTCGTATTCGGCAGCGCCGTCTTCCAGGCCGATGCGCACCCAGGCGTCGCCGCCCGCCTTCGACAATGGCAGGTAGACTTCTTCGACGCTCCATTCGGCGGCACGCCCGCCCGCGTTCAGCGACCATTGCTGTTGCAACCAGGTTTCGGCGACGGCGGGCATGGGCGCATTGGCACCATCATGCTGGGCCGCATACGCGGCTAGTTCGGTGAGCAACGTGGCCGGCAGTTGCGCCTTTTGCCGCGTGATCGAGGGCTTAGCTTCAATCTGGCTGGCGTGGTTCAGGGTGATGCCGGTGATGGCGAACAGAAACATGCCCAGCAGGCAAAGTGCCGAACTGATCCAGTGCCATTGATGTAAGTGCTTGAGCCAGACGGCGCGACTGGCATTGCTCTTCGCCTTGTCTGCGGCGCCCGCCTTACCCACCGAGCCCCCCCGGCAAGGAGCGCGCCAGGCGGCGCGGCAAGTCAATATGCTTCATTCCCATCCTTCAATCAAAGTTCATATCCATCACATCAAACAAATGATAATGATTATCATTTATTAAGTCAATACATAGGCTCACCCTCCAACCCAGCGTTTTGTAACAGCGCTGCAACAAAGCGAGCCCGCTATGTAAGCTGCCGTACAGAGCCACAAGCGGTATCGGCCTATGCTGTTATTCAACATCATCATCAAGGGAGCAAGCCATGCAAGCGTATTCCAACGAACAACTGGCCAGCATCGCGGCCAAGATCAAGGACATCAAATTCGGCATGCTGTGCACCAGCGACGACATGCGCAACCTCACCAGCCGGCCTTTGACGCAGCAGCAGGTGGATCAAGACGGCAATATCTGGTTCTTTGTTTCGAACGAGGCGGCCTACACGCGCGACCTGCGCAACAATCCGCAAGTCAATGTGAGCTTTGCCGACACGGGCGACAGCCTGTATGTGTCCATCTGTGGCCATGCGCAGCTGCTGAAAGACCGCGCCAAGGCGGAGCAATTGTGGAACCCGCTGGTGCAAGCCTGGTTCCCGGGCGGGCTCGACGATCCGAAGCTGTCGCTGATCAAGGTGACCATCGAGTCGGCCGAGTATTGGGACAGCAGTGCCAGCAAGATGATGCAATTTTATGCAATGGCCAAGGCTGCCATCACGGGCGAGCCGCCAAAAGACGTGGGTGAACACGGCCGGGTCGACCTGTAGCAGGGCTGCCACATTTTACCCGGGCTTTATTGACTTTTAATTTAACCCGGGTAAAATCTTCTGCACACTGACTCTTACAGGGCAAGACATGCACGCATCCCCCCACGTTACGGCCTTTGCAGGCCCACACAAAGTTGCCGCTGGCACACTGCATACGGTGGCGCAAACTCTGAAGCAATTGGTGACGCGCGATCCCAGCGCACAAATCCTGGTCTTCGATGACGACAGCGGCAGCCAGATGGACTTGAACCTGCACGGCAGCCTGGCCGACGTGCTGCAGCGGCTGCCACGCGAAGCGGCGCCGACCATCGATGAGCCAGCGGCACCACCGCCCGCGCGCACGGCTGGCCGCCCGAAGCTGGGCGTGGTGGCGCGCGAAATTACCCTGCTGCCGCGTCACTGGGAATGGCTGGCGACCCAGCCGGGCGGTGCCTCCGTAGCCTTGCGCAAACTGGTGGAACACGCGCAGCGCGGCAACAAGGCGCACGATGAGCAACGCCAGGCGCGCGAAGCGGCTTATAAATTCATGAGCGCGCTGGCGGGCGATGCGCGCGGCTTCGAGGAAGCCAGCCGCGCCCTGTTCGCCGGCAAGCAGCCGGCATTCCTCGCGTGTGTGCAGGAATGGCCCGCCGACGTGCGCGAGCACGTCTTGCACTTGGCACAGCGCGGATGGTCCGAGAGCGAAGAACGTTAGGCGAGTCGCTCAGACGCCCGTGCTGCCCGTGGTGTCAGGCCCATCATCGGCGCTGTGCCGACTCTGCCCGGCGGCGCCGGGCAGAGTCGGCAAGCGGTCGGCACGCCGAACTTCACCGATGGAAAACACATCGTCGCCGATATCGAGGCCTTGCTCGCTATCGACCAGCACGAAGCTTTCGGCCGACTCGGCCGTGCTTTGCTTGCCGCCCGGCGTAAACGACGTACCGCCCTGGCTATTGCCGCGCTGCGGCATGGTGAAGCTGCTCATTGTCTGCCCTCCGCTCGTGAGTGCGCGTTGATCGAACATTGACTGTGCGTTGGCCGGCGGCAATGCGCGATTGCCGCCGGCCAGGCCTGCCTTGCTAAAGCGTGTGCCTACTTATTACGCGAGCCGGGCGAACCCGTTCCCGAACCGGCTGTACCGCTTTGCTTGCTGCCACTGTCACGGTTGCCCTCCTGCTTCAGGTTGGCATTGTCACGCGCACCGCTGGAGCTGGAGCTGGAGGCACTTTGCCGGCTGGCATCGTTTTTGTGGCTCTGGCTACCCGCGCGGCGTGCTTCTTCCGACGTGAATTCATGCGCCGTGCCCTTTTCATGTGCGGCACGTCCGCCTTCGCTGGCGATTTCGCGCTGCTGGGTAGGGTCCATGGAAGCGAATCCACGCTTGCTGGTATCGCTTTGCTTGTTGCCAGTGTTGCCGGTGCTGCTGGTACTGCGGGCACTGCTGGTTTTACTACCTTGCTGTTTATTGTCGCTTGATGTGGCCATGATGATCTCCTTGATCGATGGAATCAGAAAACAGTGCAAACGATGCAATTCTTCCCCCTCGCACGGCAAGGGAACACTCATCTTAGTGCGTGCATGGGCCGCAAGTAATAGGACGATGGCAAGAGCGTATGTAGGATGAGTCCCGCCCCCGGTGGCATAATTACTTTCAGTTTTTTACCAAAAGTACCAGACACTCAGCAGTTAGGGGGCAGCGGGCAGCGGGCAGTGGGCAATGGGCAGCGCCAAAACGAGAGGTGGCGGCGCATGTGCGTCAGCCGCACCGCCATTGGACAGGCGCCACATGACAGGCGTCATGCAGCGTAGGACTTGGCAGAGGATCTGCCATAGGACCTCAGGAAGCGAACAGGATGGCCCAGAACAGCATCAGCAAGCCGACAATCGACACGCACCACACCAGCGTGCGCACGACGGGAACGCCCAAGGCGTATAGCGGCAGGTAGAGCACGCGGGCGGCCAGGTACAGGGCCGCGCCGTACAGGGTCAGTACGCTTTCTTGCGCCGTCACATGGGCGATCAGCACGGCAATAGCGTACAGGGGCAAGGTTTCAAACAGGTTCGCCTTGGCCCGCTGCAAGCGACCCGTGATCTTGCCCACGGGCGGCCCGTCACCATCGCGTGCGCTCATGTTGTACGCAGTGCCTGTTTCGCGCGTACGAAACAGCGCCGGCAGCAGGATTTGCACCAGCGCCAGTACCAAAGTGAAGCCCAGCATGGTCAATTCAGGAGTCATATGTGTCTTTGCAAAGTGAGATAGGCAGGCCGTACCGGCGCGTGCCCGTCAGGGTTGGTCGAGTGCTGCTTGTAATTCCGTCAAATCATACGGCTTGCGCAAAACACTGGCGGAAAACCCCAGTTCGTCCATCGACTCCTTGCCATAGCCGGTGGAAAAGATGATGCGCATACCCGGTTTCTCGCGCAACACCATGCGTGCCAGCGCGATGCCGGACATGCCGGGAAGGCTGACATCGGTGAACAAGATATCAAACTCTTGCTCTTTAAGCAATTCCCACGCCGTCTCGCCATCGGAAACACCACTGACCGTGTGGCCCAGCATGCCCACCAGTTCGCACACCATCAACTGCGAATCGAGATTATCTTCCACCACGAGAATTTTCATCGATGTCGGCATCTCACCCTGCGCTAGCAAAGCATGGCCGGTCAAGTCCAGCCCTGGCGTACCGCCCTCCAGAACGCTGGCAGTCATGCTGCCGCGCAGCGCCATGCCGGACCGCTCACATTGGCGCGCGCGCATTTGCTGCTGGCAATTGGCCAGCACATGGCGCAATTTGCGCGCCAGTTCTTCGCGCCGATACGGCTTGCTGAGCAATTCCACTCCCACGTCGAGCCTGCCCTCATGCACGATGATGTCTTGCGCATAGCCCGAGGTAAACAGGACGGCAATGTCAGGCTGCAACTCACGCGCCTGGCGTGCCATTTCCGTGCTGCTGACAGGGCCAGGCATGATCACGTCGGTAAACAGCAAGTCGATCTGCGCGTCGCCTTGCAGCACGGCCAGCGCGCTTTCGCCATCTTCGGCCTTGAGTACGGTATAGCCTAGCGCACCCAACATGTCGACTACGGTGGTGCGCACACCCACGTCGTCTTCCACCACCAGCACGGTTTCCGTGCCGCCCGCGACGACGCCGCTCAATTCCACTTCCTCGTCCGCTTCGGCCATCAGGGAACGCGGCAAATAGATTTTGACTCCCGTGCCTACGCCTGGTTCACTATAAATGCGGATATGGCCGCGGCTTTGCGTGACGAAGCCATATGCCATCGACAGGCCCAGGCCCGTGCCCGCACCTTCCGGCTTGGTGGTAAAAAACGGCTCGAACGCACGCTGCAGCACGGGGCCACTCATGCCGCGGCCAGTGTCCGTCACCGACAGCATCACATATTGCCCGGGCGGCACGTCGAGCAGTTTGTGCACATACTGCTCGTCGAGCACAACATTGCCCAGCTCGATGGTCAGCTTGCCCACGCCATCCATGGCATCGCGCGCATTGATGGCCAGATTAAGGATCACGTTCTCGATCTGGCTGCGGTCAACCAGCGTATTCCATAGCCCTCCGCCGCCCACCAGCACGATGTCGATCGCTTCGCCCAGGGCGCGCCGCAGCAGCGCATCCATGTTGCGCACCACACGCGCCAGGTCGGCCACCACGGGGTTCAACGGTTGACGCCGCGCAAACGCCAGCAGATGCGACGACAGTTTGGCGCCCCGCTCGACGGCGGCAAGCGCCGTCTCCAGACGCTGGCGCATCACGCCATCCGTGCCCGTCAAATGATGCAGCAAATGCAAATTGCCGGAGATGATTTGCAGCACGTTGTTGAAGTCGTGCGCGATGCCACCTGTCAGCTGGCCCACGGCTTCCATCTTTTGCGCCTGGCGCAAGGCATCTTCCGCCTTGGCACGCTCATTGACTTCCTGTTCGACACGGTGTTCCAGCGTTTCGTTCAATTCATGTAGCGCTTTTTCCACGCGGCGCCGCTCCGTAATATCAATCTTGACGGCAATCAAGGAGCGCGTCTGTCCCTGCTCGTCGAGCAAACGACTGACATTGCTAGACACCCACACTTGTGAACCATCGGGCTTCAGGTAGCGCTTTTCCAGCGAGAACGAGGCTCCCGTTTCCACCAGACGCTGGAACAGCACGCTGTTGCCAGTCACGTCCGCCGGATGCATGATGTCCTTCATGTTTAGGCTCAGCAGCTCTTCGGCCGAGCGGCCCAACATGCGGCACAGGGCACCGTTGACGCGCTGGAAACGGCCATCGAGGCCCAGCTCGGACAAGCCCACCGAAGCCTGACCGAAAATGGCCGCCATGCGCTCCTGGCTAGCGTTGAGCTCATCCTCGATCCGGCGTCGTTCCGTCACATCGAACGACACGCCCACATAGCGTCGCTGGCCCGGCACGCGGCCGGCCACCACTTCGCCCTGGCGCGCGATCCAGCGCACCGCGCCGTCGGTAGGGCGGCGGATGCGGTACTCCACATACTCAAGGGGATTTTGCACCAGATCAAGCTTGCTCGGCCCCACCTTCTGCAAGTCCCGCTCGTCCACCAGGCTCACCAGCAACTGCTGCGTGACCTCCACGTCGTCGGCAATGCCCCACAGGCGACGGAACATGGGCGACACCAGCATCGCGCCCGTCTCGGGGAACCATTCAAAGCTGCCGATACCGCCCGCCTGCTGGGCCAGGCGCAGCCGCTCCTCGCCTTCCATGCGCTCGGTGACGTCAAGGCCCTCGACGAGGATGCAAGTGACCACGCCCTCGTCATTCTTGATGGGCTGATACACGAAGTCGATATAGCGCGGTCCCGACTGGCCGTGCGCCATCTGCAAATCCACCTTCACCTGGCGCCCTTCGTAGGACTCGCCCGTACGGTAGACCTGGTCCAGCAGCGCGATGAAGCCCTGCGCCTTGAATTCGGGCAAGGCCGATTCGACGGTTTTGCCCAGCAGTTCCAGTTCGCGGCGTCCCACCAGGCGTAAATAATGTTCATTGGCCAGTTCGAACACATGCTGCGGTCCGCGCAGCAAGGCCATGAAGCTGGGCGCCTGCTGGAACAGGGCGCGCAACAACGCCCGTTCTTCGCCCAAGCGGCGGTTGGCCGCGCGCACTGCCTCGCTCTCCATCTGCAAGGTAGTGTTGAGTTCGCCCAGCTCGGCCGTGGCCAGCTTCAACTGGCGCCCCTCTTCCATGCGCGCCGTCAATTCCAGCGCCGTGCACAGCACGCCGTCGACCTGGCCGCCGACGCCATGCACGGGCGTGTAAAACAGGTCGAAATAGACATCCGCGCGCTGCCCTTCGCGCAACAGCGGCAGGCAGCATTCGCGGTGCACCTGCGTCTCGCCGCGCATTCCCGCCTCGAGGATGCGCGCGTTCCAGTCCCAGATTTCGGGCCAGACGGCGGGTACTGTGCCACCCAGCGCCGCCGGATGGCGCGCCCCGGCGATCTGGATGTAGTCGTCGTTGTAAATCATCACGTGCTGCGGCCCCCACATCAGCACCATCGCCATCGGTGAATTGAGCACGATGTCAACGCTGGTACGCAGATGGGCGGGCCAGCCATCGAGCGCGCCCAGGCTGCTGGCGGACCAGTCATGCTGGCGCACCAGCGTGCCCATGTTGCCGCCACCGCGCGGCCAGGCTGGCGCGCTCATGCAGCCACGCCCGCTTGCACGCGCACCTGACAATGGCGCGGCATGCGCAGCGTCGCCAACGTGCCCTGTGTGGCCGTCGAACTGAGTTCGACCGTGCCGCCGTGGGCCTTGACGAACATATTGACTGTGTACAGGCCCAGTCCCAAGCCCTGCCCCGACCTGCGCTTTTCGCCCGCCTGCTGGAACGGCTCGAACAGGGTCGGCAGCAAAGCGGCGGGGATGACGCCGCGATTGACAATGCGCAACTCAATGCTGTCGGCGGCGCGCCCGTCGAGGAACAGCTGCACCGGCGTACCCGCCTCGCCATGCGTGATGGCATTGCATAAGAGATTCGAGATCACTTGCGATAGCAAGCCCGCATCGCATTGCCCGTGCAACTCGCCAACACTGCTCATTTCGACAAGCGGGGCCTGGCCGGCCGTCTCGAATTCTTCGACGATGGAGCGCGCCAGCGCCGCGTAGTCGTGCGTGCTGCTGCGCAACTCCATCGTACCGGAACGGATGCGCGCCAGGTCCAGCAGTTGGTCGACCATGCGCGCCATGCGCTTGGCGCTGCTTTCAATACGCTGCGCCGTCACGATCACCTTCGGGTGCTCGCTCATCATCGGCAACAGCATGGCGCCATTCATCACCACCGACAAGGGCGTGCGCAAGTCGTGGCCCAGCACGGCCGTAAATAACTGATTGAGGTGCAGCGCATGCTTGAGTTCATCAAGCTGGGCTGACAATTCGCGCTTTTGCTGGTAGAGCTGCACCAGCACCGCCACCTTGCTTTGCAAGGCTTTCACGTCGATAGGCTTGTAGAGAAAATCGACGGCACCGGCCTCGTAGCCGCGGAAACTGTAGCTCGCCTCACGCGACGCAGCCGTGAGAAAAATCAAGGGGATGCTGCGCGTGCGCTCGCTGCCGCGTATCAGTTCGGCCAATTCAAAACCGTCCATCTGCGGCATTTGCACATCGATCAGGGCCAGTGCCACCTCATGCGACAAGAGTAGCTCCAGCGCTTGCGCGCCCGAGCTTGCTTTCAGGATAACAATGCCGGGCCGTGCCAACACGGCTTCGGCGGCGACCAGGTTTTGCGCGATGTCGTCAACGACGAGGATATGGATAGGTGCGGTCACGGAGTCATCTTCAGCATCGCAACGGCAGGCTGCCATCGTATTTCAATAAAGACATAAATAGTGTTTCAGTATTCACCTATATTACACGTACTACCTCACTCCCATTCACTTGTGTTCGGCATCGCCAAGCAAGGCCAGGCTGGCAGCCATTTGCGGCAAATCGAGCACCCGGTCGGCGCCCGCGCGCTTCAGCGCAGCGGCCGGCATGAAGCCACAAACGGCCCGTTGCGGGTCCTGCACCCAGGCGCTGCCGCCCAGCTGGCGCACGCGCGCCAGTCCCGCCGCGCCATCGGCCGAAGCGCCCGTCAAGATGATGGCCAGCATGCTGCGCCGGTAGGCGTAGGCGGCTGTTTCCAGCAAGACATCGATAGAGGGGCGCGAAAAATGCACGGGCGCTTCCTGCGACAGGGAAAAACAGCCATCGGGTTCGATTTGCAGGTGGTAATCGGGCGGGGCGAAGTAGACCGTGCCGCCTTGCAGCGCTTCCTTGTCCTGCGCTACGCGCAAAGGCAGCGCGCAGCGCGCCGCATACAGCTGCGGCAAGCGGCTGGACTGGCCAGGCGCCAGGTGCAGCAGCACCACCACGGCTGCGCCGCAGATGGCCGGCATGGCGCTCAGCAAGATACCCAGCGCTTCCACGCCGCCTGCCGAGGCGCCGATGGCGATCAGGCGCAGGCCGGCGGGCGGTGGCGCTACCTCACAGGTCGGCAACATATCAGGCTCGCTGAAAGATGCGCTCTACCGCGCTCAGCTCGTTGAAGCTGCGCCCATGGCGGCTGAAATGCAGGCTTTCCTTCATGCCGAGGCCCAGGAAGCCCCGGTGTACCAGCGCTTCGTGGAACAGGCCCAGACAGCGGTCTTGCAAGTCTTTATTGAAGTAAATCATGACGTTACGACAGGAAACCATGTGTACCTCCGAAAACACGCTGTCCGTCGCCAGGCTATGGTCGGCGAAGACGAACTGGCGCCGCAGGCGCCGGTCAAAGATGGCGCCCTTGTAGGCGGCCGTGTAATAGTCGGACAGCGAACGCTTGCCACCGGCGCGTTGATAATTTTCGCTGAACTGGGCGATGCGCTCGACCGAATAGATGCCCGCTTCGGCCGCAGCCAGCGCCTCGACATTAATGTCGGTAGCATAAATCATGCTGCGCTCGAGCAACCCTTCCTCTTCCAGCAAAATGGCCAGCGACCACACCTCTTCGCCGCTGCTGCAACCGGCCACCCATATCTTGATGGAGGGATACGTGTGCAAGACGGGCACGACTTTTTCGCGCACGGCGCGAAAATAGGCGGGGTCACGGAACATCTCGCTCACTTGGACCGTAAAAAACTGCAATAGTTGCGCGAACATGGCCGGTGTGCGCAAGATGCGGTCCTGCAGCTGCGACAGGCTGGTGCAGCCGAAACGCTCCATGGCCTGGAGCATGCGCCGGCGCAAGGACGCCACGGAATAATCGCGGAAATCATGCTGATACCTCAGCAATATTGCCTCAAGCAATAACTTCATTTCGATATCGAAAATATCATCGTCCAGCAATCCGAAATCCTCTCCTCTATACATGCTGCATGCCCCGGCCCCGCTGCACTGGCCGGGTGCCTGGGACTAGCCAAAATACTGGCAGATCGTCGACGATTATCGCGCAGCTAAAGTGTCGCATATGTACGTTAGCGTACACTCGGCGCACTTTTCCTCAGGCATCCACGCCCTTCATCCCTTCCGCCGTATAGCGCGCGCCCGCTGCCATGCCCAAAGGAAAGGCGGCGCTCATCGCCGCCAGTTCCGCCGCGTCCAGCTGCACGGCCAGCGCACCGAGGTTGTCGTGCAGGTAGGCGATGCGCCTGGTGCCAGGAATCGGGATGATGTCGTCGCCCTGGGCCAGCAGCCAGGCCAGCGCCAGCTGGGCCGGCGTACACCGCTTGCTGCGCGCCAACTGCTGAACTTGCGCAACGATGGCCTGGTTGTGCGCCAGGTTCCCGGCGGCGAAACGCGGATTGAACTGGCGGAAGTCCCCGGCGTCGAGGCTGGCCGGGTCGGCTATGGTGCCCGTCAGGAAACCGCGCCCCAGCGGGCTATAGGCAAAGAAACTGGCGCCCACTTCGCGACAGGCGGCCAGCACGCCCTGCTCCGGCTCGCGCGTCCACAGCGAGTATTCGCTCTGCACGGCCGCCACCGGGCACAGCGCCGCCGCGCGCCGCAAGGTCGCGGCGCTCACTTCGCACAGGCCCACGGCGCGGATCTTGCCCTCTTGTAGCAGTTGTGCCAGCGCCTGCATCGACGCTTCCAGCGGGGTATCGAGGTTCAAGCGGTGCAGATAAAACAAGTCGATGGCATCGACGCCCAGGCGCGCCAGCGACGCATCGCAGGCCTGGCGGATGTAAGCGGGGCCATTATCGACGCGACGCGCATAGCTGCCCGCTACGCGCACCAGGCCGCACTTGGTGGCGACCAGGGCTTGTCCGCGGTGCTTGCTCAAGAAACGTCCCAGCAATTGCTCGTTGTGGCCAAAGCCGTAGGCGTCGGCCGTGTCGAACAGGGTCACGCCAGCGGCCAGGGCCGCGTCCAGGGTGGCCAACGATTGCGCCTCGTCCGTGGCGCCATAAAATTCCGACATGCCCATACAGCCCAGGCCCAGTGCCGAACTGTTCAAGCCGCTGTGGCCGATGCGTCGTTGTGGCAGTTGCATGTTGATCTCCTTCAAGTGTCAAGGCGGCAAGTCTGGACCGCGCAGGCCGACAAGGGAATGTGCAATTTCGTGATACCTTTCTGGTATGAGAGCCCTGGACACCCATGCGTTGAGCCTGTTTTGCGGCGTCGCCCGCTGCCTGAACTTTCGCCAGGCGGCGGAACAATTGCACATGACGCAGCCGCCCCTGTCGCGCGCCATCAGGCTGCTCGAAGAGCGGCTGGGCGCACGATTGTTCGAGCGCGACACCCAGGGCGTGGCCCTGACGCAGGCGGGCCGCACCCTGCTGCCGCAGGCGCTGCACATCCTCGACTTGCTAGAGGTGGCGCAAGCGTCCCTACGGCAAGACAGCGCTCCCGTGCGCCTGCGCCTGGGCCTGACCAGTTCGGTGGAAGCGGGCCTGTTCCAGCCCCTGCTGGCAGCATTGAGCAGTCAATTAGGCACGCTGCGCCTGGAACTGACGGCTGCGCCCTCGCCGCGCCTGGTCACAGCCGTGCGCAAGGGCCAGCTCGATGCGGCCCTGCTGGCCCTGCCCAGCGCCACCTTCGAGCTGGCCGTCCAGCCGCTAGCGCGCCAGCCCATGATGCTGGCCCTGCCCGCTAGCCACAGGCTGGCGAAAAAGCGCAAGCTGGGCCTCGCTGACATCGCAACAGAACCGATTTTTTGGTTCGAACGAGCACGCCAGCCAGCCTTTTTCGACCATTGCCAGCAGGTATTTCAGCGCCACGGCTTCGTCCCCACTTTCTTGCGCGAGGCGCTGGACCATCATGTGCTGCTCAGCGAGGTGGCCGCCGGCAAGGGCATGGCCCTGCTGGCCGACTCCTTCCGCGCGCTGCGCCTCGCTGGCGTGGCTTACCGGCAATTGGCGGAGGGAGAAGCATTGGCGGTCGGCATCGGCCTGGCCTGGCGCGATGGGCACGACCATGCGGCCCTGCCCCTGCTGCGCCAGCTGGCGCAAGAACATCTGCATAGGTGAGGGCTGCACACAGAGGCGCCAAACGCGCTACCATCACGCCTTCACCATTTTGCGCGCCACCACGACCATGACATTCACCACCAGCGACACCGCCTACGACACCGACACCCCCGCCGCCAAGCAAGCCATGTACGCAGACCTGCGCTCGCAGTTGCAAGGTTTGCTGTCGGGCGAGAGCGACTTCATCGCCAATACGGCCAACTTCAGCGCGCTGGTCTTCAACACCATGCCGGGCTTGAACTGGGCCGGCTTTTATTTCCTCAAGGGCGAGGAGCTGGTGCTGGGGCCATTCCAGGGCAAGCCCGCCTGCATCCGCATCAAGAAGGGCCGCGGCGTATGCGGCACCACCGTCGTCGAGGGCAAGTCCATCGTGGTGCAAGATGTCCATGCATTTCCCGGCCACATCGCCTGCGACGTCAATTCACGCTCGGAACTGGTGGTACCCGTGTTTGCGCAAGGCAATATCATCGGCGTGTTCGACCTCGACAGCCCCCTGACGGGCCGCTTCGATGAAGTCGACGCACAAGGCGTCGAATCGCTGGTGCGCGTGCTGGAAGCGGCTATCGTCGCCGAGTAATGACTCAGTTGCCGGACTTGACGGCGATGAATTCGCCCTTGCCGACAGTGGCCAGGCAGGTCGTGTAGCGGCTGTCGGCGCGGATGGCGTCAAGGAAAGCGGCCATGTCCGCGTAGTGCGAAGCGGCGTTGTCGACCACCAGCACGCCGCCGGGCGCCAGCGCGCGGTCCAATTGCGGCCACCATTGCGCATACTGCTGGCGCGCGGAATCGAGAAAGATGAAATCGTAGGCGCCGTGCGCCGCATCGCGCAGCACGTCGCCCGCGTCCGCCAGCAGCTGGCATATCACGCCCTGCAATTGCGCGCGCGCAAAGTTGGCATGCGCCATGTCGAACTTGTCCTGGGCTTGTTCCACCGTCACCACGCTGCCACCGAGCGCCTGCGCCGCGCGCGCCAGCCACAGGGTGGAATAGCCGTTCGAGGTGCCGATCTCCAGCACCCGGCGCGCACCGCGCGCGTGCACCAGCACGGCCAGCAATTGGCCCGTGTCGCGCGTAATATTGAGCATGCGGCTGGCGCGCTGCGTGTGCAGTGCATCGTTGCTGCTACCGAATGCTTCGAGCTCGCTCAACAAAGTGTCGATGCTAGGCATGCTGCCTCCTTATTTAAAGCATCAGCATAGCAAAAAAACTAGGCGCTGGCGCGACGACGCAGAGGGCGTTTCAGGGTTTGCACCATCACCACACCGAGCAAGGTCACACCGCCACCGATCACATCATAGACGTGCAAGACTTCCCCCAAAAACAGCATGGCGATGATGACGGTAAACACCGGCAGCAAATTCATCAATGTCGTGGCACGGCTGGGACCGAGCTTGGCCAGGCCATGCATCCACAAAAACGGCGCGATGATAGAGGCGGGAATGCCGGCAAACAGTACCAGCGGCAAACCGGCGCTGGTGACGGGCGGCGCGGACTGGCTCAGGTAATACACAAACAGCACGGGCACGGCGCAGCAGACCTGAATCAGCAGGCAATGCCAGTTATTGAGAGGAATCTTCCAGCGTTTGAGCAGCACGCCGTAAGCCGCATACGATAGGCAAGCGAGCAACATCAGGGCGTCGCCCATGGCCGCGCCGTGGGAGATCAACGCGGCCGGATCACCATGGCTGAGCAGATAGCCTAGCCCCAGCAGCGACACCATGCCGCCCAGTACGCCGCCCACGGTGGGCGCCTCGCCCAGCAGTAATACAGACAGGCCCACAGCCAGCAAGGGCATCAACGAGGCCAGGATGCCCATATTGGTGGCCGTCGTCGTTTGCGCGGCGATGTAGGCCAGGCACTGGTACATCACCATGCCCAGCATACCGAGCACGAACAGTTTCCCCATATAAGGTTTCACCACGGCCCGCTGCTTCCACACGCCGCGACCAAAGACCAGCGCCAGCAGCACGCCAGCGAGCAGCCAGCGGTAGAACGAGATGGCGGCAGGATCGATCACGCCGACGGCCATCTTGCTGACGATGGTGTTGATGGCCCAGATCAGCACGGCGATCACGGGAAACAGATACTGCTTGGCTTGCATGCGGAGAACTCCATGATTGAATGGCGGCCATTTTCGCATGCTAGGTATCGAGGCAGACAAGGCGCACCGGACAAGCGCTGTAAAGAACAGAAAAAAACAGAAAAAAACAGCAAAAAGCAGGAAGAAACAGCACAGTCGGACCAGCAGTGCGCTGAGCAGTGCCATCCGAGTGGCCAGCGATGCCTGCCGCGGTAATAGTTGCGCCGCCGCCCACGCTGGACGCAGAAAAGCATCATCTGGTGGCGTACGGCACGCACTTGCGCTGGCTGACCCTGGACGATATCGTGGAAAAGCTGCTGCGCGGGCGATATCTATCACCTGGGGCTAATGGATTGGGACGGCGCGGGCTTGACGCGCGCGGACCACGCCAGCGCCATGCAGCGCTGGAAGATCGCCTCCGACATGGGCGAGGAGCGCGCGATCAAGGCCGTCGCGCAGGGACAGCCTTAAGCGGCTGACGCCAGCGTATCGGGCAAGCCGGTCAGGGTGAAGATTTCAAAGCCCGTTTCCGTCACGGCCAGCGAATGCTCGAACTGCGCCGACAGCGAACGGTCTTTCGTCACCGTGGTCCATTTATCGGGCAAGACCTTGACCTGGTAGCTGCCCACGTTGAGCATAGGCTCGATGGTAAAGATCATGCCCGGTTCGAGCACGATGCCCGTGCCGGCGCGGCCGTAATGGAGCACTTGCGGCGTGTCGTGGAAGACCTGGCCCACGCCATGGCCGCAAAAGTCGCGCACGGAGGAAAAGCCCTGCGCCTTGGCCACCGCTTCGATGGCGGCGCCCACGTCGCCCAAGGTCGCGCCCGGGCGCACGGTATGAATGCCGGCCATCATGGCTTCATACGCCGTGTTGACCAGGCGGTTGGCCAGGATGGACACGGCACCGACCTTGAAAGTGCGGCTGGTGTCGCCAAACCAGCCCTGGAACTTCGGCGTCACGTCGATGTTGAGGATATCGCCCACTTTCAAGATCTTGGTCTCGGACGGGATGCCGTGCGTGACCACGTGATTGACGGAGATGCAGCTGGCATGCTTGTAGCCGTGGTAGTCGATGGTGCCGGGGATGGCGCCGGCGGCGCGCATGAATTCCTCGCACAAGGCGTCGAGCTTGGCCGTCGATACGCCAGGCTTGATGAAGGGCGTGATGTAGTCGAGCGTGTCGGCGGCGATGCGGCCAGCCGCGCGCATGCCGATGAAGCCTTCTTCGTCGTGCAGGGGGATTTTCTTGCCGTGTTCAAGCTGGGTGGAATAGCGCATGGATTTCTTCTTTATGAGTGTGATGTGGTGTGTAAGGCCCAGCCGCGCACCGCGTCATGCGAGGCGCGCAGCATGGCGTCGACAGTGGCAGGTATCGGCCGCTCTTGGGTCAGGTAGGGCTTGACGACGGCCACGGGGGCATCGATCAGGACAAATTTGAGCAGCATGTGGTCCAGGTCCGGCTGCGCGGCGGCGGGCATGGCTTCGGCGCAGCGCACAAAGCAGGCATCGAGCGCCGCCTGCTCTTCCTCCACGGCGGCCAGCAATTGCTCGCTGAGACCACTGCTGAAATCGGGGTTGTCGGCGCATTGCAGCAGGAAGCGCGCATACACGGGCTTGCGCCGGCACCAGTCCAGCAAGCCATGCACGCCAGCCCAGGTATCGCCGCCGAGCCAGCGGCTGGCCACTTCCTCGCGGAAGTCGCCTTTCACGCGCAGCCAGGCGCGTGCCAGGATAGCATTGCGCGAATCGAAGCGGTGATACACGGAGCCGATGGGCGCGCCGGCCTTGACGGCGATGGCCGCCATCGACACGGCGGCCACGCCGCACTGGGCGGCGATGGCGATGGCGCCATCGATGAAGTTATTTTCGTTAAATTTTGCTAGTCTGACCATTCAAATAGAATACAGATTCTATTTGAATCCGTCAAGCGGCCGTGCACGCACCGACAAGAGTTGCCCCGCTGCCTTACAATGGTATGCACGAACCGCTACAAGGAGAATCCGCTTGCTTACGCCCCCCTTCATCGCCTCCTCCCGCTTCGACGATCCACGCCTGGCGTTAGAACAGGTGCAAGCCATTTACCGCAGCAGCATCGAACACCTGCGCGACGCGCTGCAGCGCTTTGTCGCCGGCGCGGACATGCACGAACGCATACGCGCCTGCTACCCCTTCGTGCGCATCCAGACCGACACCGTGGCGCGCGCCGACTCGCCGCTGGCCTATGGCTTTGTCGCCGGTCCCGGCGTGTTTGAAACCACCCTGACGCGCCCCGACCTGTTCGGCGACTATTACCTCGACCAGTTCACCCTGCTGCTGAAAAACCATAACAGCGGCCAGAAGGTGCAACTGGAAGTGGGCGTCAGCGCCCAACCGATCCCCGTACATTTCTCGTTCGCCGAGCATGACCACATCGAAGGCAATATGGATGCGGGTCGTCGCATGGCCATGCGCGACCTGTTCGACCTGCCCGACTTGTCGGCCATGGACGACGGCATCGCCAACGGCACGCACGAACCGGCGCACGGCGAAGCGCAGCCGCTGGCCCTGTTCACCGCTCCGCGCGTGGATTATTCGCTGCAGCGCCTGCGCCACTACAGCGGTACTTCGCCGCAGCATTTCCAGAACTTCGTGCTGTTTACCAATTACCAGTTCTATATCGACGAATTCATCCGCCTGGGCCACGCCATGATGGAACGTACGCCCGACGCCACCGCGCCCTCGGACGACGACGGCTACATCGCCTTTATCGAACCGGGCAATGTGGTCACGCGCCGGGTCGGACAAGCGGTCGAAAGCGAAGATGCGCTGGGCGCCGCGCCACCACGCCTGCCGCAGATGCCGGCCTACCACCTGCTGCGCGCCGATGGCAGCGGCATCACCATGGTCAATATCGGCGTCGGACCGGCCAATGCCAAGACCATCACTGACCATATCGCCGTGCTGCGCCCGCACGCCTGGCTGATGCTGGGCCACTGCGCCGGTTTGCGCACCACGCAAAGCCTGGGCGACTACGTGCTGGCGCACGCCTATGTGCGCGAAGACCATGTGCTCGACGAAGACTTGCCGCTATGGGTGCCGATCCCGCCGCTGGCAGAAATCCAGCAGGCGCTGCAAACGGCGGTGGCGGAAATCACCCAGCTGACGGGGCATGACCTGAAACACATCATGCGCACGGGGACCGTGGCCAGCACCGACAACCGCAACTGGGAACTGCTGCCGCAGCGCACGCCGGAGCGCCGCTTCAGCCAGAGCCGCGCCATCGCGCTGGACATGGAAAGCGCAACGATCGCCGCCAACGGCTTCCGCTTCCGCGTCCCGTATGGCACTTTGCTGTGCGTCAGCGACAAGCCGCTGCACGGCGAAATCAAGCTGCCCGGCATGGCCAACCACTTTTACCGAGAACGGGTCGACCAGCACCTGCGCATCGGCATACGCGCCGTGGAATTGCTGCGCCGCCAGGGCGTGGACCGGCTGCACAGCCGCAAGCTGCGCAGCTTTGCGGAGGTGGCGTTCCAATAAAAAAACGGCGCCTGCAGCAAAATGCAGGCGCCGTTTTTCAACTTCAGTGACTGCCGCTTACAGGAAGCGGTCGAGTATCTTGCGCGTCGTCTTGTCGATATTGAACATATCGCGGATCAGGAAATGGATGCCGTGGTTGTCGGCGATCAAGAGCGAGGTGGCGCCGATGCGACGGATGTCTTCCTCGCCTTTCAGCACGAACTGCGTCTCGCCACGGTCCGTATCGACGTGCCAGGTGCACGGCGTGGCAAAGCTGGAAACGCTTTTCACGCGCGCGATCTCGGGCATGAATTCGCGCCCTTCCAGCTCTTCCTGCAGCAGGCTGCGCGCCGGTTCCGGCAAGGCATCGAGGCGGTCGATCCACGCCACTTCCTTGCCATTGCCCAGCACCAGCGAAATGCCTTCGTCGGGCGACTGGATGGGGAAGGCGCGCACAGGCACCACGCCTTCAAAGACCTGGCCATCGGCGTCCGTCATCAGCAGCTTGCCGAAGCTGTCACGGCTTAATGTAAAAATTGTACTGGCCATGCTTATTCCTTGTCATCCAGGGCGAGTTCGTTGTTGCGCGCCTGTGCTTCGTAGAGGCGGAAATAGGCGCCCTCTTTCGCCATCAGTTCATCGTGACTGCCCACTTCGACGACCTGGCCACGGTCCAGCACCACCAGGCGGTCGGCCCGGTGCAAGGTTGACAGGCGGTGCGCGATGGCGATCGTCGTGCGGCCCTGCACCAGGTTGTCGAGCGCCTTCTGGATTTCTTTTTCCGTTTCCGAGTCGACCGACGATGTCGCTTCATCCATGATCAGGATGCGCGGGTCGATCAGCAGGGCGCGCGCAATCGAGATGCGCTGGCGTTCGCCGCCGGACAAGCCCTGGCCACGCTCGCCCACCATCGAATCGTAGCCTTGCGGCAGGCGCAGGATGAATTCGTGGGCATGCGCGGCGCGCGCAGCGGCGATGATCTCCTGGCGCGTCGCGTGCGGCTTGCCGTAGGCGATATTTTCCGCGATGGTACCGAAGAACAGGAACGGCTCCTGCAGCACCAGGCCGATATTGCGGCGGTAGTCGGACACGGCGAACGAGCGGATGTCGACGCCGTCGAGCAAAATCGCGCCTTCCGACACATCATAGAAACGGCAGATCAGGTTGACCAGGGTGCTCTTGCCAGAACCGCTGTGACCGACCAGGCCGATCATTTCGCCCGCCTTGATGTTCAAGGTGATGCCACGGTTGACGGCCCGGTTGCCATAGCGGAAACCGACTTCGCGCAAATCGATCCTGCCTTCGATCTTCTCCAGTTTGACCGGTTGCGCCGGTTCCGGCACGCTCGACACATGGTCGAGGATGTCGAAGATGCGCTTGGCGGCGGACGCCGATTTCTGCGTCACGGAGACGATGCGGCTCATCGAGTCGAGGCGGCTGTAGAAGCGCGTGCTGTAGGCGATGAAGGCGGTCAGCACGCCGACGGTGATTTCGCCACGCGACAGTTGCCAGATACCGAAGCACCAGATGACGAGCAAACCCATTTCCGTCAGGAAGGACACGGTGGGCGAAAACAGCGACCAAACTTTGTTCAACTTGTCGTTGACGGCCAAGTTGTGCGCATTGGCGTCGCGGAAGCGGGCCGCTTCGCGTTTTTCCTGCGCAAACGCCTTGACCACGCGGATGCCGGGTATGGTGTCGGCCAACACGTTGGTCACCTCGCTCCAGACGCGGTCGATTTTTTCAAAACCGGTGCGCAAACGGTCGCGCACCAGGTGGATCATCCAGGCGATGAAGGGCAATGGCGCCAGCGTCATGATGGCCAGCCACGGGTTCATCGACCACAGGATCACGCCCGTCATGATGATCATCAGTACGTCGGAGGCAAAATCGAGCAAGTGCAGCGAGAGGAAGACGCAGATGCGATCGCTGCCGCTGCCGATGCGCGACATCAGGTCGCCCGTGCGTTTGCCGCCAAAGAATTCCAGCGACAGTTTCATCAAGTGTTCATACGTGGCAGAGCGCAAATCGGCGCCCATGCGTTCGGACACCAGCGCCAGCACATAGGTCTTGCCCCAGCCCAGCAGCCAGGCCAGCAGGGCCGAGCCCAGCAAGCCACTCATGTAGTACACCACCAGCCACGGGTCGATCTGCTTGCCGTTTTGATATGGAATCAGCACATTATCCATCAACGGCGCCGTCAGGTAAGGCGGAATCATGTGCGCAGCGGTACTCAGCAGCATCAGCATGAAGCCCAGGGCCAGTTGGCCACGGTAGGGATGGGCGAAGCGCCACAGGCGGAACAGGGTCCAGGTAGACGGCGGCGTGTACAGCACCTTGGCGCAGATCGGGCATTCTTCCTGCTCCGGCTCCAAAGGGGCCTTGCAGCTCGGACACACTTCCTGCTCCGCTTGCAGCACGGGTTGACCCGTCAGGTGGCTGTCGAGGCGCTCGACGAACTGCTCCAGCACGCGGATGGCGTGCAAATTCTGGCCCAGCGTGAAGCGCCACGAGGCCAGGCGGCCGTGGTCATCGAACAATTCCATGTGACCGACACCGGCATGGTCGTGGTGCGTGAGGCGCAGTCCAGCGCGGAAAGACCAGCTTTTCCAGGCAGTATCACCCGGTGAACGGGCCAGCAAACGCTGCTCGGTAACAACAATTATGCCTTTTGTGAAACGTAATCGCGCATCGAGGTCAACCTCAACGCTACTTAAAACGTTCTCCCCTGGAGAAAGCTTGCTTTCCACCTCCGCCAGCCAGGCTTGTGCTACAGGCGCGGGCAGCGAGTTGAGGGGAATAGTTGTTGCAGGAACACTCTGTTCAGTTGTCATCGTAAAGCATACTCCGGCTCGAGGCCAAGCCCTTCAGGGCGGGATTTGGGGGATAGGGCAGACGCCCGATCAATGTTTGTGTATTGCGCGATGGCGAGGTAGATGCACCAGTGGCAATTTCCTGTATTGTATCGAATGGATGCCTGCAAGTAGGCAATGGATGGCAAAATGACGCAAAAAAATTGGCGACCGTCGCGCGCAGTGCCAGGCAGGCGCGGCGCGTATGCAACGCGGCCCTGAGCATGGGCAAGTATACAACAGCTCGCTGTTGCGCAAATGCCCCGGCTTAGCCCTGAGTCGGTATCTTTATAACAAGTAAGGCAACAAATAGTATCAATTAGAATGACAACACCAGCAGAATACGAGCAGCAAACGCGACAAGAGACCACTAAAAGTGGCACACTGCGCATACCCGGGATAAAGAACCAAGCACGAGCCTGAAAAGACTCTGTAGAGCCTACATAAAGTATCTGGCGCCCAGACGCCTGGCCTGTTATCAAGAAACCACTTACATGATCAAGAAGAAGAACATCGAATTTGTCCGCGTCACTCATTTGCGCGGCCCCAACATCTGGACCTATCGTCCCGTGATTGAGGCCTGGGTCGACATCGGCGAACTGGAAGACTATCCATCCAATACCCTGCCCGGCCTGTACGAGCGTCTGGTGGCGTGGCTGCCGGGCATGATCGAACACCGCTGCGGCGTGGGCGAACGGGGCGGCTTTTTCGAGCGCCTGCGTGAAGGCACGTGGTCGGCCCACATCCTCGAACACGTGGTGCTGGAATTGCAAAACCTGGCAGGCATGCGCACGGGCTTCGGCCAGACGCGCTCGACCAGCCAGCGCGGCGTCTACAAGATGGCTTTCCGCACCCGCGAAGAACAGGTGGGCCGCGCCGCCCTGGCCACCGCGCGCGAACTGCTGATGGCTGCCATCAATGATGAAGCCTACGATCTCGAAGCGGCGCTGGCCCCCCTGCGCGACATGGTCGACTCGCGCTGCCTCGGTCCGAGCACGGCCAGCATCGTCGATGCCGCCACCGAGCGCAGCATCCCTTCGCTGCGCCTGAACGACGGCAACCTGGTGCAACTGGGCCACGGCGCCGCGCAGCGCCGCATCTGGACGGCCGAAACGGACCGCACCAGCGCGATTGCCGAAGGCATCGCCAGCGACAAGGACCTGACCAAATTCCTGCTCAAATCGTGCGGCGTGCGCGTGCCCGAAGGCAGCCTGGTGCGCAGCGCCGAAGCGGCCTGGGAAGAAGCACAGGACATCGGCGTGCCCGTCGTCGTCAAACCGTATGACGGCAATCACGGCCGCGGCGTGTCGCTCAATCTGATGACCGAAAGCGACGTCAAGGCGGCCTACGAACTGGCAGCGCGCAAGGGCGACAGCTCGGCCGTGCTGGTAGAAAGCTTCATCACCGGCGACGAACACCGTCTGCTGGTGGTCGGCAACAAGCTGATCGCCGCCGCCAAGGGCGAATCCCTGTGGGTTGACGGCGACGGCGTGTCGAGCGTGCTGGAACTGGTGAACACGCAGATCAATATCGACCCGCGCCGCGGCGAAGGCGAGGATTTCCCGCTGGGCACCGTCAAGCCGCATGAATCGGGCGAAATCGTGCTGGAACTGCAGCGCCAGGGCATGACCGCCCTGTCCGTGCCGCAAGCGGGCCAGAAAGTGCTGATCCAGCCGAACGGCAACGTGGCCATCGACGTCACGGACGACGTGCACCCGTCCGTCGTGCATGCAGCCCTGCTGGCGGCCAGAGTCGTCGGCCTCGATATTGCCGGCATCGACCTGGTCACGACAGACATCACGCGTCCGCTGGAAGAGCAGCGCGGCGCCATCATCGAAGTCAATGCCAGCCCCGGCCTGCTGGCGCACATCAAGCCCGGCGTAGGCCAGAGCCGCCCTGTCGGCGCGGCCATCGTCGAGCACCTGTTCGCGCCAGCAGAAACGGGCCGCATTCCGCTGATCGGCGTGACGGGCACGCGCGGCGCCAGCCTGATCGTACGCATGCTGTGCAAACTGCTCAACCTGTCTGGTCTGCACACGGGCGCCGTCTGCAGCGAAGGCATGTACCTGGACCAGCGCCGCGTCGTCAGCAGCGATTGCGTGAACTGGGACGCGGGCCAGCGCCTGCTGCTCAACCGCACCGTGCAGACGGCTCTGTTCGAGAGCAATCCACGCATGATCCTGGCCGAAGGACTGGCCTATGACAAGTGCCAGATCGGCGTCGTCACCGACATGGGCAGCCTTGAAAGCGTCAAGGATTTCGACGTGCTGGACGATGCCGGCCTGTACAAGGCAGTGCGCAGCCAGGTCGACGTGGTGATGCCAACGGGCGTGGCCGTGTTGAACGCCGCCAACGCGCAAGTGCTGGAACTGGCCGAGCTGTGCGACGGCAGCGTGACCCTGTATGCGCAGGACGGCAGCCTGGCCGCCATCGCAGCGCAACTGGCTGCCGGCCAGCGCGCCGTGTTCGTGCGCGACAAGCACATTGTACTGGCCGAAGGCGGCAGCGAAACGGTCTTGCTGTGCCTGGACCTGCTGAAACCGGCCACGGTCGGCAATGTCGACAGCGTGCTGGCCGTTGCGGCCGCCGCGTGGGCCCTGAACCTGCCCGTCGACCTTATCTGCGCCGGTTTGCGCACGTTTGACGCTGCCCCCGGCTGCATCGGCAACTAATACTCAAGCTAAAACCTAAGCTAAGACCGAAGCCCGGTCATGACGGCCGGGCCCACAAGAACACAACAGGATTACGGTTTAATTATGGAAGTATCTCGCGTACGGGCCTTGCGGGGCCCTAACCTCTGGAGCCACGACACCGCCGTGGAAGCCATTGTTTCCTGCACCGCGCAGGAACTCGACATCGCCCAGCTGCCCGGCTTCGAAGCCCGCCTGCGGTCGCTCTTTCCGCAACTGAGCCCGCTGCAACCGCTGGGCAATTACAACGCCGCGCCGATGGCGCAGGTGCTGGAACTGGCGGCGCTGGGCCTGCAGGCGCAAGCCGGCTGCCCCGTCACGTTCAGCCGCACCACGCCGACACTGGAAACGGGCATCTTCCAGGTCGTCGTCGAATATTCGGAAGAAGCGGTCGGCCGCCTGGCCCTGGAACTTGCGCAAAAAATGTGTCAGGCTGCACTCGACGACGCGCCGTTCGACCTGGCCGGCGCCCTGCATCAGTTGCAGGAACTCGATGAAGACGTGCGCCTGGGCCCTTCGACGGGCGCCATCGTCAACGCCGCCGTGGCACGCAATATCCCGTTTCGCCGCCTGACCGAAGGCAGCCTGGTGACGTTCGGCTGGGGCAGCAAGCAGCGCAAGATCCAGGCCGCCGAAATGGATGGCACCAGCGCGATTGCCGAAGCCATCGCGCAAGACAAGGAACTGACCAAGAAGCTGCTGGACTCGGCCGGCGTGCCGGTGCCGCAAGGTCGCGTCGTCATCGATGCGGATGACGCCTGGGCCGCCGCCTGCGAGATCGGCTTGCCCGTCGTCGTCAAGCCCAAGGATGGCAATCAGGGCAAGGGCGTCACCGTCAATGTCACCACGCGCGAACAGCTGACGGCCGGCTTCATTGCAGCGCAGGAGTTCCGCGACGACATCCTCGTCGAGCGCTATCTGCCGGGCCACGATTTCCGTTTGCTCGTCATCGGCAACAAGATGGTGGCAGCTGCCCGCCGCGACCCGCCGCAAGTGGTGGGCGACGGCCAGCACACGGTGCGCCAACTGGTCGAGCAGGTCAACCTGGACCCGCGCCGCGGCAGCGGCCACGCCACCTCGCTGACGAAAATCCGCTTTGACGATATCGCCCTGGCCAGCCTGGCCAAGCAAGGCTATGTGGCCGAATCGGTACCACCCGTGGGCCAGCGCGTGATTTTGCGCAATAACGCCAACCTGTCGACGGGCGGCTCGGCCACCGACGTCACCGTCGACGTGCACCCGGAAGTGGCGGCGCGCGCCGTCGCCGCCGCGCACATGGTGGGCCTCGATATCTGCGGCGTGGACGTGGTTTCCGAAAGCATTTTAAAACCACTGGAAGAGCAGAACGCCGGCATCGTCGAAGTGAACGCCGCGCCGGGCCTGCGCATGCACCTGGCGCCGTCGTTCGGCAAGCCGCGCCCTGTGGGCGAAGCCATCATCGCCGCCATGTTCGCCGAGGGCGACGATGGCCGCATCCCCGTTGTCGCCGTCACCGGCACCAACGGCAAGACCACCACTGTGCGCCTGATCGCCCACCTGCTCACCACGTCCGGCCTGCGCACGGGCATGACCAACACCGATGGCGTGTACATCGAAGGCCGCCAGATCGACAGTGGCGACTGCAGCGGCCCGCGCAGCGCGCGCAACGTGCTGCTGCACCCTGACGTCGACGCGGCCGTGTTCGAGACGGCGCGCGGCGGCATGCTGCGCGAAGGCCTGGCTTTTGACCGCTGCCAGGTTGCCGTGGTGACGAATATCGGCGCAGGCGACCACCTGGGCCTGAACTACATCACCACCGTGGAAGACCTGGCCGTGCTGAAACGCGTGATCGTGCAGAACGTGGCCGACAGCGGCGTCGCCGTGCTGAACGCCACCGACCCCGCCGTCGCGCGCATGGCCAAGAATTGCAACGGCACGGTGACCTTCTTCGCCGCCGACAAGACGCATCCCGTGATGGCCACGCACCGCGCGCAGGGCAACCGCGTGGTGTACGTGGAAGACGGCAAGCTGGTCGCGGCGCAAGGCCAGGAACGCCACGAGATCGCCCTGTCGCAGGTGCCGATCACGCGCAATGGCGCCATTGGCTTCCAGGTCGACAACGTCATGGCTTCGCTCGCCGCCGCCTGGGCCGTGGGCCTGGACTGGAAAACCATCGCGCTGGGCCTGAAAACCTTTGCCAATGAAGCCGACAATGCACCGGGCCGCTTCAACGTGTTTGACTATCGTGGCGCCACCTTGATCGCCGACTACGGCCACAATCCGGACGCCATCCTGGCGCTGGTGCAGGCCGTGGAGAGCATGCCGGCCAAGCGCCGTTTGGTGGTGATCAGCGGTGCCGGCGACCGCCGCGACGAAGATATCCGCCAGCAAACGGAAATCCTCGGCGCCGCCTTCGATGACGTGCTGCTGTACCAGGACCAGTGCCAGCGCGGCCGCGCCGACGGCGAAGTCGTGGCGCTGCTGCGCCAGGGCTTGAACGGCGCCAAGCGCACCAGCCATATCGATGAAATCAACGGCGAATTCGTCGCCATCGACAAGGCCCTGGCACGCTTGAACGAAGGCGATCTGTGCCTGATCCTGATCGACCAGGTGGAAGAAGCGCTGGCGCACATCGCCAAGCGCGTCGCCGAAGCCTAAGCACTGCATCAGTGAGCACGAGGGCGGCCTGCGGGCCGCCCTTTTTTTGCCTGATGGAATCTATCCGTCAGTGCAGTGATGTGGCGCAAGGTGCCGCCGCCGGGACACTTTTATGCTGGCAACTTGACTAGCGAACGCGGCGGGGACAGCATGCGCGATGCACGACAGCTTGATGCACAATTATTCCAGCCCGATATCCCGGTGCGGCTCGACATGCGCACGACGGCGCTGCTCGAGCATGCACTGGCCTTGCAGAAAATGGCCGGCACGGCCGCCGCCGCCCTGTTCCTGCACTGCCACGACGTGCCGCTGCCCATCGCCTTGCGCGTGCTGACCACGGCAGCGCGCCGCCAGCCGGCAGGGCCGCATCAGTTTGCCCGCCTGCGTCCGCGCACGACGACGCTGGCGCAGGGCTTGCCGCTACCGGCGTGCTGACCAATCCTGTTCCGTCGCCGCAAGCTATTAATCTGAGGCACGGCCATGCAGGCAGCGACACCCCACGCCCGCTACGCCGCACCGATGAACCTGACCAAGGTGCATCTGGCGCAGCAACTGCGCTTTGCCCGCTGGCAGGAACTCACCACCATTTTTGTCGAACGCCTGCGCGCAGAATAGGCCCACTCTGCGGCCCTCTCCCCAGCCGATAAGAAAGCGATGCCATGAGCCATGTCTTCCACCGCAGCCTGACGGCCAATTACCCCATCGCCACGGGCGGCGATGGCCCTTACCTGATCGATGCAGATGGCAAGCGCTACCTCGATGCCTGCGGCGGCGCGGCAGTCTCTTGCCTTGGCCATGCAAATGCGGCCGTCATCGCCGCCGTGCAGCAGCAGCTTGCCAGCATGGCGTATGCGCACAGCGCATTCTTTACCAGCGAACCGATGGAGCAGCTGGCCGACTTCCTCGTCGCGCGGGCACCAGCCCGCATCGACAGCGCGTATTTCGTCTCGGGCGGCTCGGAAGCGGTGGAAAGCGCGCTCAAGCTGGCGCGCCAGTATTTCGTCGAACGGGGTCAGCCGCAGCGCCGCCACATCATCGCGCGTCGCCAGAGCTACCACGGCAACACCCTGGGCGCGCTGGCTGCGGGCGGCAATGCCTGGCGCCGCCAGCAGTTCGAGCCGCTGCTAGTCGACGTGACGCATGTGTCGCCCTGCTACGCTTGGCGCGAGCAGCTGGCGCATGAAACGGATGCTGACTACGTGGCGCGCCTGGGCCAGGAACTGGAAGACAATATCGCCGCACTGGGCGCAGAGAACGTCATGGCCTTCATCGCCGAACCCGTCGTCGGCGCCACGGCCGGCGCCCTGCCCGCCGTCACCGGCTATTTTGCGCGCATGCGCGACATCTGCCAGCGCCACGGCATCCTCTTGATCCTCGACGAAGTCATGTGCGGCATGGGCCGCACGGGCAGCTTGTTCGCCTGCGAGCAAGAAGGCATCACGGCCGACCTGATCTGCATCGCCAAGGGCCTCGGTGCCGGCTACCAACCCATCGGCGCCGTGATGGTATCCAAAGACATCCGCGACACCATCCGCGCCGGAACGGGCTTTTTCCAGCATGGCCACACCTATATCGGCCACGCCACCGCCTGCGCCGCCGCCCTGGCCGTACAGCGGCAAATCGAGGAACGCGATTTGCTGGCCAATGTGCGCGCCATGGGTGGCTTGCTGCAAGAGCGCTTGCGCCAGCGCTTCGATGGCCATGCGCACGTGGGCGACATCCGCGGCCGCGGCCTGTTCCTGGGGCTGGAACTGGTGCAAGAGCGTGCCAGCAAGCAGCCGTTCGACCCGGCCCGCCGTCTGCACGCGCATATCAAGGCGCAAGCCATGCAGGGCGGACTGATGTGCTACCCCATGGGCGGCACCATCGACGGCCTGCATGGAGACCACATCCTGCTGGCGCCGCCCTACATCATCAACGCCAGCCACGTCGATGAAATCGTCGACAAGCTTGGCGCGGCTATCGACGCTTGCGTGGGCTAGCCTCGCCCGCTGTTGCCCACGGTGGAAATCAGGCTGGCACCGCAGCTGGTCTTGTGCACGTCAAACGCCACGGGCACGCCATCGATCAGCACCTGCGGATCGCCCTCGGCGATCACACAGCGCACATGACCTTTTATCGGACACGCGCAAGGGTCGCCCTTGCGCGCCACAGCCACGCCCAGCACCGTACTGTTCGGCGCCGCCCCCACCACCTTGCCGCCATGGCTGGTGGGGTCATTCAAACGGATTACACCACGCATGCTCTTCTCCTTGGATAATGACAGCGCTTCATTGCGAGAATCCTTGGTAATACTCGCGCGCATCGTGGCGCAAGCCCCACCACGGCAAGTAAGCGTGGTTGCCGCTGCGCGCGCGGAACCACGGTTTACCGGACTGTATCGGCCGCACCACCGCCGGCGGCGCCACCACCAGCGCCACGGGGGCAGACAGGTCGCTGGTGCCAGCCACCAGCACGGCCTTGCCGAAATGGTGCGCGTAAGCGATGCCCAGCGCCACATTCGTCAGCGCCGTGCCTGCGCCAGTCTCGCCCAGCACGGCGGTCAAATTGAAGCTTTGCTTGAGAAAGTCGAATTCCGGCAATTGCAGGGTGAGTGTCTGCGCCAGCGCACCGAGGCGTGCGGACGAATCGTGGTGCGTATTGCCGGCGTCGTGGATGAGATAGCCGATCCCGGTCTCGTCTTGATTGGCCTTAGCCGCCGCGTCTTCGATGGCCGCCGTCCACGCCTGCACCAAGCGCGGAGGTTCGCCCTTCTTCGACTCGAAATCCGCCGCCTGTTTCGTGCTCGGATAGCCTAGCCACGCCAGCGGCGCTCGCTGCGTCTTGTAGTCAGGGCCGGCCAGTACCAGCAGTACCAAGTTCTCGTTGATCTGCCGGTCCAGCGGCCGGCTGGGCGCATCCCAGTTCATGGCCCAGACGGTTTCTTTGGGGTGGGTTTGCAGGTAGTCGAGCGCGGCAGAAAGTGAAGTAAAACCGGCGTTGGGGCCGCCCATGGTGACGCGGACGTCTGGTGGGGTGGCGCGGGTCCAGAGAGTGGGGAAGTTGGGATTGCCAATATCAAAGATATCACCAATGTACTCGCGCACAAAATCCGTCGCATCGGCAAGATCCAGCTTTCCTTCAGGAATCGCATACTCAACATGGATGCCGGCCAACTCACGCCAACGCGACCTGTCCTTGGATGAATGGACGTTATAGAAATACTCGGGATCTGAAAAATACGGGCTACGGAATAAATTCATAACTTCACGAATGTACTTCCGATGATAGCCACGAAACGTTTCCTCACCTTCATTTCCAGCGACGACAGGTGAAACAGCCTGTAAACTAGAATACTTGATAGGGTTTTCCTTGACCATGTCATCGGCAGGATTTGGTTGCACCAGTCCCATAGTCCACAGCAATTGCCATTCCGTGGGGTAATCCCGCCGTTGCAAAGGGTTCAGCCATTGCACGGCTACCACTTGTGCCATGTACGGTCGCTTGACGGTATCAGGTGAGGCGGCAACGGCATTTTCCGGCGTAACAGGCGATGCACGAAGACGCGCGCAGGCCGTCAGAAAAATTAGCGCCAAAAACACAAGTAATGCATACAAAAAAATGGATTTCGACATGCGAGATTCTCCATGGTGGAAACAACTTGTGAGTAACATTCTTAATAAAGGGAATCAATCGACATGGAGTTACCCATGCGCCATTTCACCGGACGTCGGCCTCGGATCTGGTGGCGAATTTTCACGCCTATCGATGATTAAAGTCGGCATACCAGCCTCACATCCGGACTGCATTACCCAAGCAGAAATAGTTTTCCGATGGAGCTCTCCTTTATTAAAATATTCCAGGAATTCGATGGCAGAATTATCGTCATCCACCCACTTCAACAACCGCCAATCCGCCGCCACCCTCAACTTGCGCAGCTGCTCCGGCTTGATGCGACACACGCCTATCGCCACGTCATATGCGAGTGCCCGCTCCGCGTGCATGGGGTTGCTCAAGATGCTGGAATGGTCGGTGGCGTAGGCGCCGGCCTGGCTGGACATCGATTCCGCTATCCGCGTGCTGCGCCATTGCTGGTAGGCGGCGTCAGGGGTGGCGTTGGGCATTTCCTGCTGCACTTTTTGGCCTGCGGGACTTTTTCCTTGCCGTAAGGCTTGCGCGCGTATCACCGCGCGCTGCTCGAATCGCAGGCGCGCCTCGTCGTCGGCCGTGCCCCGGGCAATGTCCATGCGTTTGGCTTCGTCTTTTGCCGCCTGCCCCTGCAAGCCACCGGGAGGAATTTCATGATTGGCGAAGTAATCGTCGCCGGGCGCGCGCTGCTTGCCCGCCTGGCGCGATTCGCCGGGTGGATCGTAGCCTTCGTCGAATTGCTCGCTGGTCTGACCAAAGCGCAAGGACTGCGGCTTGAAGGGCGGCAGCAAGTCGGGTGCGCTCAGTTCGATTTTCCAATCTTTGTGGGGCGAGACATTGCAGGGGCTGCGGGCCAGGCCTGTTGCCACGATAAACAAGGGCGCAAACCCGACCGTCAGGATGGTGGAAAAGAAGCCTTGGCTGGCCTCGACGCCCTGCTTGATGGAATACGACGCATATTTCTGTGCCGGAAACCAGAAGTCCTTGCCGTCCGGCGCAGGCTTGCGCCAGTGATCGCTCCAGTAGTGATAGCTGCCCTGCTTGCCCACCTCAAAACCCTGGGCAAACACGCGCTGCACGCACACGCCTGCGGCCTCGGTGGCCGCCAGTTCGCCGCCGTCCTTGCTGTCCGCTTGCAACGAGCCCGATAGGCCGCGCCAGCCAATGCCCTCGATGGCGACGGATGACACCACCACGTCGTGCGGATTGCAATAGATGGTCACCCTGCCATACGATGATTTCTTGCCGCCGCGTGCGGCACCGGCAATCCCATATTGCTCGCGGTCCGCAGCGGCCGAAAAACCGTGCTCTAGATTAGCCATGCAACGGTCGATTTCCTCGTCTGTCTGCGCCTCGCCTAGGCTGGCGCGGTGGCCGATGATGGCAAAGAAGTTTTTCAAGGTGGCGATGCGCGCCTGCACCGTCACCCTGCCCGTGCTGCCGTCCGCCGCGCGCAGATTGCTGGCTACCCAGTTCTCGGCCCTATTGCGTTTCGCCAGGCTGTACGGCGAATTGCAAATCACATAGTTATCGGCCACGCAGGGAAAGCTGCCCTTTACCTTGGGCAGCTTTGCGCCCAGAAAGGCGGCCGCCATCGCCACCATCGTGCCCTGGCTGTGGCAAACGATGGTGACGGGCACATCGGCCTGCTGTTGGCGAATGGACTCGACTAGCCGGGCCAGACGATAGGCGGCCAGCACGAAATACGGGCGCGGCGGGCAGCTGTACACTTGCCGTTCCGAAAAGGGATTCATGTGCTGTATCTTGTTCCACAAGAATAGATCCTCGCTCAGCCCTTCCTTCCACAGGTCCGCCAGCGCGCTGCAGCCATTGGCAAACGGGCCGCCACCCCAGTAATCTTCTTCATTCAGGTAGATGCCCTTGCCATACTTTTGCAGTTCCTCGCCGGTAGCCTTGTAGCCCCAGCGAAAGCGGATCACGGGAGAAAAAGTACCAGCATCGCGGATCAAGGTATCGGCCGACATTTCCGGATGGAGAAAGCCTTCGGCCGTGATCTCGGCGCCATAGCTGACCGCCGTCAGTTCGCCGCCTTCCACGCCACGGTGCTGCAGGTGATAGCAGGAACGCTTGAGGCGCTGGTTCAGTCCCTGACACAAGCCCTCTTCAGCTGCCGCGTACCACTCGCCATCGGAATTGACGCCGTGCACGAAGATAATGATGCCGGGCAGTGGCAACTGCTGCAGCGTGTCCCTGTCGCTGCTCTGGAAATTGGCGCTGCAGGAGAATTGACCGAGGATGTCGATTGTGGGGTCGTCGCACAGCGGCGGGTGGGGATCGAACTGCATGGTGTGTTCTCCGAGGTCGGGTTTCAGGAACGGCGGCGGAAGAAGAAGCCCTTCAGCCGCTGCAAATGATCGGTGACCACCTTCGGCCCGCGCCCGTCCGCGCCGCTGGCGCCCGTCAAGGGACTATCGCCTTCGCGCTCGATGTGCACTTCCACGCCTTCGACCGGCATGCCGTCGGTGGGACGCAGCAAGCGTGGCACGCGACCCAGTTCGCCTTCGCCGAAGGTGGGCAGTTCCGCCTTCATGCTGGCCGGGCCGTTCCAGTGATGGCCGTTGGTCTTCACCGTCAGGGCGCCCGGGCCGCCCAGTTCCACAGCACCGCCCGACAGTTTCAGGTAGGCGCCGCCCGCCGTCATGAAAGTGATTTCGTCCTGCGCCACGCCGACCAGGCGCGTGCCGGCCGTCAGGCGGATGTCCTTGGCGGCGTCCGCCTGCAGAAGATCGTGCTGGCTTTGCAGCAAAAACTTGCCGAAATGGGCCACCTGCACGATGCCGTCCTGGTGCGCGAACAGGGAAATGCCCTTGCCCGCGTTGACGTTGCAGCGCTGGGCCGCGCTAAGTTGCAGATGCTGCTGGGCCACCAGGTCGATGTTCGCGCCCGCATTGACGGCGATGGTCTTGGGCGTGCTCAGCGCCACGCCCTCGGGCGCCGTGATGCTAATGGCGGGCTGGTCGGCGGCAATGGCCGCTCCCAGCGCCTGGCTACCGGCCATGTCCAACGCTAGCGCTTGGTGCTGGGCGGCAAACTCCCCCAGAGAGCTAAACAATTCCAGACACTCTTTCATCACGGCGGCATGCTCGCTGCCGTCGAGCTGCTTGCCGCTGGCGCCCAGCTGTTTCCAGGCCGAAATCAACAGCGAACGGGCCGTGCGCACGCTGCCGCTGGCGTCGCTGCGCAATTCAAAGCCGTCGCCGCGCTGCCGCCCTGCACCGTCGCTGCGCGGCTCGGTCAGATAGCCGAGGTTCAATTGCGTGGCCGCCTGGTCGCTGGCCAGCTGGGCGCTGATTTGCGCTGGTGTATCGTCAAAGCACAGCTGGTTGCCGCGCCCGCCGTGCACTTCGCGGCTGCGCATACCGGACAGATAGCGGTTGCCAGGCAAGCTGCCACGCGCGCTCAAGCTCGGCGGCGCGCCCACGGCGTTGTACAGCTGGCCGACGATGATGGGCCGGTCCGGGTCGCCGCCGAGAAAATCGATCAGCACTTCCGCGCCGATACGTGGCAAGCTCAAGGTGCCGCATTGTTTGCCGCTACCCGGGCCATTGCCGGTCCAGCTCGATGCCACGCGCACCCAGGCCGAATCGCGCTCCGTATCGGAGGCACCGGAACCGTTGGCATGCGCGTGGTCCGGCGCGCGCGTGGCGCCAAAACGCACCCTGACACGTCCCTGCGCATCGCAATGCACTTCCTCGCCAGCAGGCCCGACGACCAGCGCGCTTTGCAGTCGGACGACGGGGAAATCGCTGCGCGGATCAAAGGCAGGCACGATGGCGATGCCGCGCCGCACGCAAGTAAAATGGTTGCGGTAGCGCAAGGCCGGCTGGCCATCGGCGCCAGGACCGTGCGCCGGGCCGGCATCGTACTGCCAGCCGCTCTGCGCAAACAGGCGCCCGACTCGCGCATCTAGCGCTGTCGGCAAGTTATTGCTGGCCCATACGCTCAAGGCTGTGATGACGAAACTGCGCTCGGCCAACGGGTGAGTGTCGATGTCGGCATGGCCTTCCAGGCTGAACCACTGGCCCGCGCAAAAGTCGCGCACGCAGCCTTCGCCCTGGAAGCACTTGCTGTCCATATCGTGGCGCGCCATCGCCAGCTGGCCCAGTTGCCGCAATGCGTCGTGGCTAGCAGCGGCTAGCGGCGGCTCCACGATATAGTCGTCGAGACTGGCCGCCAGGCGATTGCCATTAGCGCCCTGATCCACGTCGCCGTGCGACTGCGTGGCCATGAACTGCGGGCTGTGCGGATGACCATCGTCCCAGCTGTAACGTTCGGACTTTCCCGCTTGCAAGCGGCGCACGGCGCTCCAGGCCGTCACGCTATCGCTTTCCTCGGTGGCGTCATCGCGGTGATAGCGCACCGTGCCAGCTGCGTTTTGCGGCAGACGGCTGGCGTCGTCGAACAGCAGCAGGGTATGTACAAGCACGTGCGCGGCGTTCGCACTGGACGGCGCTGCCGCCTGGAAGCACCAGGCGATGCCGCAGCGCCTGAGCAGGCGGCGGATGAAGGCAGCATCGGATTCATTGTGCTGCATCGTGAATTCGCGCGCGGGCAAGCTGCGCGCCGCCAGCGCCGCATCGATGGCGAAATCCAGGCTGGCGGCCAGTACGCTATTACCCTGCCGCCACTCATCAAACAGGAGCTGCACAATCTGCAATTCATTTTTATTGCGAAACACGCGCGTGTTGATGCGTTTTTCCATCAACGCCAGACCGTCACGCAGCACCAGCTGATAGGTCGCCAAGCCGCCGTCGCTTTGCCCGGCGCTCGCTTCGGCGACGATGCCGCAGACCCTGCGCAGCTGCCCATCGTCGGTGACGATCTGCAATTCGGCCGGCACGGCGATGAACTGTTTCAGCGGCAGCTGCACCTCGGTAGCCACGCACAGGATGCGGTACTCAATCGCGCCGCAGATGGCCTCGCTACCGCTGATACGTTGTGGCAGCAAGATATCGTCATTGATGCCTTCCGGGTAAGCAAGGCGTAGCCGCAGAGCGCGGTTGCTGGCAGTCAAGGCCTTGTTCACGACCAGCCATTGCGTGTAGTCTTCCATGATTTTTTTCCTTCCAGCATTCAGCGGGGTCCATCAATAAGGCGGTCTCAGGCGGAGCCATCGAATCGAATGTCGTAATGCATGTCGTCACGCTCGCGGGCGGGCAGCTGGTCGGCCAGGAAGGCATCCTCCGCCAGGCAGGCGCCCATGCCCAGAACACAGGTGCGCACGTCTTCCCGGCGCAGCACCAGGCGTATTTCAAAACTCATGCCGGGCAAGCCAAACAGCGCCAGCATCTGGCGCAGGGCCAGCGCGCCTGGCCGGCCGGGCAAAAAATCCTCGTAGACACGGCGCTCCAGCGGCCCCAGCACCAGACGCACGCGCAAGTCTGCGCGCCGGCAGCGCTCGCCCAGCATGGCGCCGTGCCCCAGCCGGGCATGGGCGGTGGCCAGCAAGGTCCGCTCTTGCGGCGCGCGCCGGAACCAGGCCCCCACAAAACGCTGTATGTGCACGGGCACGCCGAAATACTCGGACAGCACCGCCTGCATCACGTCGGCCGCCACGGGCCGATGCCGCAACAGGGCCGCATAATGGGCCAGCACATGCGCAGGCAGCCCATCGTCCTGCCTGGCCACCTCGGTAGGCCAGGCACCCGCCAGTGCCAGTTGCAAGGGCAGGAAATCGCCGCCGTCGGCATCTTGCTGGCATTCGATACGGTAGCGGGCCCAGGCCTGATAAAACTGCACCAGCGCGCGGTGCGACAAGGTATCGAGCCAGGCACGGGGACCACCATCGCCCGTCTGCCGCTCGTGGCGGGCGAGCATTACCGTGTAATGCAGCGGCAAACTGCCATGCACGCCTAAAAAACCCAGCATCGCTGCTCGCACATGCACCTGCATATCGCCGTCCGCCTTCGGCTCCAGCCACAGCTGTTCGATTTCTCCCGGCGCAAACGACAGCGATGCGCTGCCATGCAGGCGCAGGTAATCCTCAAACACCTGCTCTTGCGAAATACCCTGCTGCATCAGCCAGCCCGACAACAGGCGCACCGCTTGAAAGAAGCCGGTGCCGGACGGATCGGCCAGCAGGCGCGCGACTACACCAGCGTCTGGTTTCCATTGCGTGGCAGGCAGCACAACAACTCCTTTCCAGTCTTCTGCGATAAGACGATCAGGCGGGTAAACGAGGCCAGGTGCACATACAGCCCGAGAAAGCGTTCGATGACCTGGGCAAAGGCATGCAAGCCGCTGCCGACAAAGGCTTCTTCATCGACGGACAGCAGGACGTCGATGCCGAAGACCAGGCTGCCGCCCGCCTCATCGTGCAGCCAGGTACTGGCGGCGCGCTGGCGCAGTCCCGTCACGCCCGCGATCTGGCGCGCGGCGCTGGCCGAACCGGGCAAGTTGTACAACTCGAGTATTTGCTTAAAGAGCGGCAAGCCCTGTTCATTGAGCGACTGATGGTTCAGGGACAATTGCGCGATCAGCCGCCAGTGTGACGCCGCACCCACAGGGAAGCGGCACGGCGCGCCGGGTTTGCGCAGCAGGCGCACCGGCAAGGCGCTGGCCACGCCATCATGGTGCAAATCGCCCGCGGCATTGCCGAACGCCAGGCGGCTTGGCAAATCGCGATTGCTGCAGGTGAGCATGATGGACACCGTTTGCGTGGCGTCGTGCAGCGGCTGCATGGCGCCGTCGACAAAGGCGATACGCATGTCGTAGCCGGGATTACTCAGCGCCATGTCTTCGTCGCGCCGCGTCACCCAGTAACGCCCCTGGCGTCCGCCCGCTTCGCCATGGCGCATCGAATAGAACGGGTGAAACGCATCGAGTGCGCCGCCGTTCTGCGTTTCACTAAGGATGTGCACGCTATCGACATTGTAAATATCGTAGCAATGCGCCTGCCGCACCGATGGCAGCAGCACATGCTCGGCGCTCGCGTGCGTCAGCCGAATGGGATTGGCCGGCTGGCGAAACAGGTTGACGACGGGCGTGCATCCCGTCAGCAGATGCCTGGCGGACAGGGGCCGCAAAATGCGCGCGATATCCGCATCGGCCTGCACGTCGGCCAGCAACAGGTGCACGGTGCAGCGCCGGCAGGCTGGCGGCAACAGCGGATGCAGCGCGGCCAGGTCGAGGTCGACAAAATTGAATTTATCCGGAAAGGCAAACCATTCGCCCAGCAGTCGGTAAGCGCGATGCGAGGCGGCCATGGCCGGCATCAAGGCATCCTCGGCAGCAAAGCCGACCGGATGCAAGGGCACTGCGGCCAGCGCCTGCCATACGCCATCGACTTCCACATAGGCACAACGCGCACGCAGGAACAGGCTGTCGCGCAAGGTGGCGCAAAAGGCGGGCTCGCCGTCGAGGAACAGGCGCAGCGCCGGCAGCGCGAGCCCGGATAGCGTGGACGTGGCGCCCGTCGCTTCAAGCGTGATGCTGATCGCCGCCCCCAAGTCAGGCGCCAGGCGCACTACCGGCGGCGTCGCCACGATAGACTGAAAGCGCACATCAGCCAGGCGCAGCGGCGCCACGGCGACATCGTAGGTGGTGGTGAACTTGCAGTTGATACCCTGGTGCTCGGCCGCATGCATGAGCGTGCCGCGTGGAATGGTGGCCAGCTCACTCACCGTGCCCGCGTCGTTGTCGATGCGGGCAATGGCGCAGGCAGGAAACGGGCGCAAACAATGGGGGAAATTGACTTCTAACAAGGTTTCGCTGAAAGTGCCGAAGCCATCGGCCAGCCGCTTCGCCGTGCGCGCATTGAACATGGCAAACGCCTGTAGCATGCGCGCCAGATGCGGGTCGCCCATATCGCCGCCCAGGATGCCCAAGGCGCCAGCGATGGCTGGGTAGCGCCGGGCAAACGCCTGATTGTGCGCATGCAAGGTGCCTAGTTCGCGCTCGTAATACTGTAGCAACTCATCCATGCCCGCTCCCATTGCCTGGTCGACACATGCCGGTACAGCCCCGTCTGCATTATTGGGGAAGCGGGAACGAGGAATATGAGTTTGAACAAGATTGCCTGCATGCGTCAGCAAGGAATACCATTTCGCTTCCGATTAAGCAACTTTTGTTCTATCTTTGCCAATATTAATTGACTTATGCGAAACAATAGTTTTAAATCAGAAGGTTACTCAAAATCAATCATCTTGGGCACTCAAACATCGCATTGACCCTTTCGATGATGGATGCCCACGGTGATGCACTCCGAAGCCAAGGAATATGGAACTGCTAGACTCCCTGCGTCAAACCCCGTCGCAAGACGACACGATCGGCGGGCACTACGAAGTGCGTCGCTTGCTGGGCGAAGGCGGTTTCGGCCATGTATTCGAAGCCTGGGATGCCAAGCTGTGCCGTAGCGTGGCGCTCAAGCGCTTGAAACCGCAAGCCGACGTGCTGCATCCGGAAAAACTCATCAATGAAGCGCGCCTGGCCGCCTCGCTCAAGCATGCCGCCTTCGTACGCATTTTCGCCATCGAGGGCCAAGGCACGAGCCAGTCCATCGTCATGGAACTGGTCGAAGGCCAGACCCTGGGCCAGTTCATGCACAGCGGCAAGGCTGACCTGCAAGCCGCGCTCGACATCGCCTACCAGATCGCTGACGCCATGGACGAGGCGCACGCCATGGACCTCGTCCATGGCGACTTGAAACCGTCGAACCTGATGCTGGAGGCGAACGGCAAGGTGCGCATCCTCGACTTCGGCCTGGCGCGCCACATCGACCCGCAAGCGACGCAAACGACCACCCTGTGCGACTTGCAGGGCACCATCGCCTACATGGCGCCCGAGCGTCTGATGGGCCGCCTGCCCGACACGCGCGGCGACGTGTATGCCTTGGGCGCCATGCTGTACGAAATGCTGGCCGGCCAGCGCCACTTCGCCCACCTGAACGGCCTGGCCCTGGCCTCAGCCCACATTCAGGCGACGGAACCGTGGCCCGACCTGCCGGAATCGGTGCCGCCCACCATCAACGCCCTCGTACGCGCGATGACGGCGCACGACCCGGCCGAACGGCCACGCACCATGCGCGACGTGCGCGAGGCGATAGGTGGCCAGCGCGGCGACCCACTGACCGTGGCTGCGCCCCTTGCTGACGAGACGCCCGCGAAGGAAGAACCACCCGCCAGCGTCTCCATCCGCCTGCCTCTGCCCCGCAAGCGCACCCTGCAGTGGGGCGCAGGCGTGGCGCTGCTGGCGGTGCTGGCAGGATGGCAGCTGCCCAATATCCTTCCTGCCGTCAAATCGTTCGTCACGGGCGAAAAGGCGCCCGCGCCGTATTCGGAAATGGCCAGCATGGCGGCAGGGATGGAGGCGTTGCGTTCGTTTGACCAAGAAAGCGCACAGAAACAGGCAGTTGAATATTTCAGTACCGTACTTAAACACAATCCTGAACACGCTGCGGCAAATGCCTGCCTGTCGCTGGTTTTCACATTGCGCTATTTAGGCAGCAACCGGGATGAAACCTGGCTGCAACGCGCGGATGTCGCTGCGAAACAAGCATTGGCAGCAGACGATCAGTTGGCTCTTGCCCATGTGGCGCAAGCCTGGGCTATTGAACATCATGGCGACCGTCGGCAAGCAATGCAGGAAATTACTACGGCACTGAATCTGGAACCAAACAATCCGCTGGGCATGTACGGCAAAGCACGCCTGCTCATCCACGCACAAAAATTTGATCAAGCCAGGGACGTGCTTGACAAGGCCATCGCCTTGTATCCCCGTGATCGCCCATTCATTTCGATGTTGGGCAGGATGCACTACAACCAGGGCAATTACACGGAAGCTGAAAAGCTCTTTCGGAAAGCCATACAAATGAACCCACAGGTGGCCAATGCGTATGCCCAGCTCAGCGCGACGCTTGAACGCTTGAATCGAAGCGATGAAGCCCTGCAAGTATTGCAGCGAGGATTGCAGGTTCATCCCGACTGGGAACTGTATACCAACCTGGGCAACGCCCTGTTTAACAGGGGCGACTATCTGGGAGCAGTCCAGGCCTTTAAAAATGCCGTCTCGGAAAACAAAGGCAATCCTGGCAATTACCTGCTATGGGCAAACCTGGCGGACGCTCAACGCTGGGTCCCCGGCCAGATGGAATTATCGCGCGACTCCTACCGTCGTGCCATTACACTGATCAAAGTCATGCTGCAACACTCTCCGGACGACCCAAAGGTCAACTCCCGGCTGGCATTGTATGCGGCTTATGCAGGCTTACCAGACGATGCGCTAAGGCACGTAGCGCAAGCTGTTCGGCTAGCGCCCACATTGCCCGATATCCATTTCAGGGCAGCGCTGACCTATGAGCTGATAGGCAAGCGCAACGAAGCGATGGCGGCATTAAAACAGGCGATGGAGCGTGGCTACCCCATCAACCTGATCGAATCGGCACCTGATCTATTGACACTACGGCGAGATGCTCGCTACCAACAATTTCTCATCAACCTAGAAAGAGACAATAAAAAATGACGCCTGCAAGCCCTTGGATGAAGTTATCCGTGCATTTTGATGCAGACCAAATCACCAACCAGCTCGACTATGCGTTTACCTCCTGCGACGGCAGTGCTGACCCGCGCCACGGCCCCTACATGGGCGGTGTGCATTTTCAGCAAGGCCAGCACGTCTACCTGGAAGTCAATTGCTGTGGCACCAAGGCGAGTGGTTTTACTGGGTTCCAAATCGTCGATTGTTGCCTCATCAGCGTACCCCAGCTGACCCAAATCGGCCCCGATGTACCCACCCGCTATTCGCTGCCGTCGCCCTTTCTGCAAGCCGCCGGCGCCACCTATCAGGTGCCCCTGGATTTCGAGTCCCATTTACTGCCGCCAGACCCTGCCCTGCCCGATCTGCGCCGCATCCGCCAGGAATGGAAACACAACCTTGACGTGGGTCAGAGCAAGGGCCGCTGGGAACTCTCGTTCGTACTGACCGTGCGCATCATTCGAGGCGAGCAAGACTTGCCGGAATTGCGCGTCTTCAGTTTTGATCCGGAAGCATCTGTGGGGGGTAACGTCGAGACGTAGTCCGTACGCTCACTGACAGGCAATTGCTTGCAGTCGCATAAGATTCCAAGCCGCCCCGACCTCTGTCGGCGCGGCTTTTTCACATCCGCACGCAATACGCCGCCTCGCCTGCCGAAAGCGGTAAAATGACGGCCTTGGACTCAAGCATCGCCTAGCAGCGCGGCCTTGAGCGCACATAGCACCCCCCATAGCCCGGCAGGCAAGCGTTTTCCTGCCGCCGGACCAACGACAAAGAACACATGACCACCGTCCCAAAAGAAATCAACGCCGCCGCGGCAAAGAAAAATTCGGCTGAAAAGCTCACACCCATGATGCAACAATATCTGGGCATTAAGGAAAACCATCCGACGATGCTGGTGTTCTACCGCATGGGCGATTTCTACGAGCTGTTTTTCGAGGATGCGGAAAAAGCCTCACGCCTGCTGGGCATTACCCTGACGGCGCGCGGCGTGGCCAGTGGCAACCCGATCAAGATGTGCGGCGTGCCGTTTCATTCGCTCGATGGTTACCTGGCCAAGCTGGTCAAGCTGGGCGAGTCGGTGGCCATTTGCGAACAGATCGGCGACCCGGCCACCAGCAAGGGGCCTGTCGAGCGCAAGGTCATGCGCGTGGTCACGCCGGGCACCCTGACGGATGCCGACTTGCTGCCCGAGAAGGCCGAGCGCCCGCTGCTGGCCATGTGCAGCATCACGCAGCGCAAGACGGTCACCACGGGCCTGGCCTGGCTGTCGCTGGCCAGCGGTGCACTAAAACTGATGGAGTTTTCCGGCGACAGCAGCACCGTGGCCGCGCGCCTGCAGCAGGAACTGGAACGCATCGTGCCTGCCGAAATCTTGAGCGGCGACAATGGCAACCTGTTTGACGACTACGCGGGCACGCACATCAACCGCGTGCCGGACTGGCATTTTGACGTGGTGGGCGGCCACAAGGCCCTGCTCGACCAGCTGGGCGTGGCGACACTCACCGGCTTTGGCGCCGATGGCCTCGGCGCCGCGTTTGGCGCGGCCGGCGCGCTACTGCGCTATGCGCAGTCGACGCAGGGACGGGGCTTGCAGCACGTGCGCTCCCTGACGACGGAAACGGAAAGCGAATTCATCGGCCTGGACGCGGCCACGCGGCGCAACCTGGAATTGACGGAAACCATCCGCGGCCAGGAATCGCCAACCTTGTTCTCTTTGCTGGATCATTGCCGCACGGCCATGGGTTCGCGCATGCTGCGCCACTGGCTGCACCATGCGCGGCGCGACCAGAACGTGGCGCGCGCGCGCCATGAAGCCATTGCCGCGCTGGCGCAAAGCGAAGCGGCGGGGCCATTGGCCGCCACCTTGGCGCAAGTGCCCGATATCGAACGCATCACCACGCGCATCGCCTTGCTGTCGGCACGTCCGCGCGACCTGGCCGCCCTGCGTGACGGCCTGCTGCAACTGCCGGCCCTGCGCGGCGACGTAGTCCGTTGTTATGGACCTGGCCAAGGCGGCGAAACCGGTTTGCTGGCCGCCATCCACGCGGCTCTGGCAACACCGACCGCCTGCCTGGACTTGCTGGTGCGCGCGGTGGCGCAGGAGCCAGCCGCCATGGTGCGCGACGGCGGCGTGTTTGCCACCGGCTTCGACGCCGAACTGGACGAGTTGCGCGCGCTGTCGGAAAACGCGGGCCAGTTCCTGCTCGACCTGGAAACGCGCGAACGCGCACGCACGGGCATCGCCAACCTGCGCGTCGAATACAACAAGGTACACGGCTTCTATATTGAAGTCACGCACGGCCAGACGGACAAGGTGCCGGACGACTACCGCCGCCGCCAGACCCTGAAAAACGCCGAGCGCTACATCACGCCGGAACTGAAAGTGTTCGAAGACAAGGCCCTGTCGGCGCAAGACAAGGCCCTGGTGCGCGAAAAAATGCTGTACGACCTGTTGCTGGCCGAGCTGGCGCCGCACATCGGCAGCTTGCAGACCATTTCGCAGGGCCTGGCCCAGCTCGACACCCTGAATGCGCTGACGGAACATGCGCAGCAGCACAACTGGGCCGCGCCGCAACTGGTCGACGAGCCGTGCATCAACATTGTCGAAGGCCGCCACCCGGTGGTGGAAAAGCAGATCGAGCGCTTCATCGCCAACGATTGCCGCCTCGTCAACGAGCGCCGGCTGCTGCTGATTACCGGCCCGAACATGGGCGGTAAGTCGACCTTCATGCGCCAGGTGGCATTGATTACCCTGCTGGCTTACGTGGGCAGCTACGTGCCGGCCGCATCCGCCACCATCGGTCCCATCGACCGCATCTTCACGCGTATCGGCGCCACCGACGACCTGGCGGGCGGACGCTCGACCTTCATGGTGGAAATGACGGAATCGGCCGCCATTTTGAACGGTGCCACCGAGCACTCGCTGGTGCTGATGGATGAAGTGGGCCGTGGCACCTCGACCTTCGACGGCCTGGCCCTGGCCTGGGCGATCGCGCGCCATCTGATCGACAGCAGCCGCAGCTTTACCTTGTTTGCCACGCATTATTTTGAGCTGACGCAATTGCCGGACAGTCACCCGAGCGCGGCCAACGTACATTTGTCCGCCGTCGAGCACAAGGACAGCATCGTCTTCCTGCACGCCGTGCAAGCCGGCCCCGCCTCGCAAAGCTATGGCTTGCAGGTGGCGCAGCTGGCTGGCGTGCCGCAGCCGGTGATCAAGGCCGCGCGCAAGCACTTGGCGCGCCTGGAAGCGCAGGCGCTGGACGCCACGCCGCAGCGCGACCTGTTCTCGCTGCCCTCCGCCGATCCATATGCGCAAGAGGAAGAAGAGGAAGCGGCACCGCTGGCCGTGCTCAATACAGCGCAGCAAGCCTTGCTCGACGCGATCGCCGACCTCGATCCCGATGCGCTCACGCCGCGCGACGCGCTGGAACAGCTGTATCAGTTGAAACGGCTGGCTGCCGCATGACCATGCGGCGCAGCATGGCCAGCCTACGCCTGCTCGCTGCCGGCCTGCTGGTCGCCAGCCTGCCCTGGCAAGCGGCGCTGGCCGCCCCGGGCGGGCAGGCCGGCTTCGAGTTCGCCGTGCTGGGCCACTCATTCAACGCGGGGCCGGACGATGGCCCCCTGAAAAAAGCCATCGCCGACACCAGCGCCTTCAATGCCTCCTTCGTGGTGGCCACCGGCATCAAGGCTGCCAGCGAATCGTGCAGCGACAAGCTGTATGGCCAGCGCAAGGATGTGCTGGACGCCAGCGGCCCGCCGCTGATCGTCTCGCTGTCGGCCAGCGACTGGGCCAACTGCCGCAATTCGCGCGGCAGGGTCAACGCCATCGAACGCCTGAACCGCTTGCGCGACGTTTATTTCGCCGACGACCAAAGCCTGGGCCAGCACAAGCTGACCCTGTCGCGGCTGTCCTCGACGGCGAAGTTTCGCAGCTATGCGGAAAACGCCCACTGGGAATACGGCGGCGTGCTGTTTGCCACCGTCAACCTGCCCGCGAATAACAACCATTTCTTGCCAGAAGCGGGACGCAACAGCGAATTCGAAGACCGGCTGGTCGCCAACCGCTCCTGGCTGCAGCGCCTGTTCGCCATGGCGCAGCGCAAGAAACTCGACGGCATCGTGCTGTTTTCCGATGGCGACGTGGGCGTGCTGGACGAAGACGACAATTCGCTGCTGCCCAGCTTCAGCGCGAAGCAGGATGGCTTTGCCGGACCGCGCAAGCAAGTCCGCACCCTGGCGAAGAAATTTGGCGGCAAGGTTTTGCTGGTCGATACGCAGCGCGCAGGCGAGGCGAACGGCAAGGACGGCAAGGAGGGCAAGATTGGAAAGGCTACCGCCAGGGCCGGCGGGCCGACTATCAACTGGAAAGGCAACCTGGGCCACGTCAGTATCGACAACGACTGGTCCGCCATCGCCGTACGGCCCGGCAAGACGCCATTCTTTGAGGTACGTCAACGGGCCACGCGGCCATCAAGGCAAGCGCGCGTCAAGGCGTCTACTGTACGCAGGTAAACATAAAGGCTGGCGCAAGGCCATAGTGCCGTTCAGTTAAGGATTTTGGCGTGATTGATGAGCGCCAGTAAATTCGCTAACCCCAGAGGCAAAGAGCTGGGGTCGGTCACTCCGTGATCGGAATGTGCTCCATTGAAGCACATTCCCCCTCAGGGTCCGACCCCTGTCCTGGTTCTTGGGCTAAAAATAGCATCACTAACACACTAACTGAACGGCATTAGGCGCAAGGCCAGCCTTTATTTATCGAACAACAGGCGTCACGACCAACAAACGTCACGACGCCTGACAAAACCGTAGCGAGCAGCTGCGCGGCGTGGCCGAGAAGCGCAACCGTACTCTAGTACGGTGAGCATCGCCGGCCGCGTCCCGCTGCGCGCAGTAGGTTTAGTCAGGCGTCTTCAGATTAGTGGATGGGGTGAGTGCGGAAGTGATCGCCTTCGTCGCCTTCGCCTTCATCATCTTCATCGCCATGGTCATGGCCGTGTGCGCCATGCACGTGGCCATGGGCGATTTCTTCGTCGGTGGCTGCGCGCACGTCAGCGACGGTCAGCGAGAAGCGCAGCGCGATACCGGCCAGTGGATGGTTACCGTCCAGCACAACCTTGTCGTCGGCGATATCGGTCACCGTGAAGATCATCGCCTCTTCGTCCGGCGAATCGCTTTCCGGCATGCCTTCGAACTGCATGCCCACTTCCAGCGGCTCAGGCAGGCGATTGCGCGGCTCGACCTTCACCAGGGCTGGATCGTATTCACCGAAAGCATCATCCGGTTCGATCTGGATCGTGTTGGCGTAGCCAACTTCCTTGCCATCGAGTTCTTCTTCGATCTTCGGCAGGGTGTTTTCATAATCACCATGCAGGTAGACCATAGGCTGACGGCCATCTTCGATCAGATTGTCTTGCGCGTCTGACAGTTTGTAGTTGACAGTCACGACCGTATTTTTGGCAATCTTCATTATGCTTCCTTTCATTGTATAAGCTGACAAATTATACCTTCACGCCGCCCACGGCAGGCGCATTCCTGCATTTCCGGTTGTTATAATGGGCGCATGAAAAAATTAACTCTCCTCGGCGACATCACGCCGGCGCAATTCCTGCGCGACTACTGGCATAAAAAACCCTTATTGATCCGTCAAGCCGTGCCTGGCTTCAAGGCGCTGTTCGATTTCAAGGCCCTGGCCGAACTGGCCACCCTCGATCACGTCGAATCGCGCCTGGTCAGCCATGCGGACGGCCACTGGAATATGCAGCAAGGTCCGTTGACCAGCCTGCCTTCGCTGAAACAGAAGGAATGGACCCTGCTGGTGCAGGGCGCCAACCTGCACAGCGCCAAGGCCGACGCCCTGCTGCGCCAGTTCCGCTTCCTGCCAGATGCGCGCCTGGACGACTTGATGGTCAGCTTCGCCACCGATGGCGGCGGCGTAGGCCCGCATTTCGATTCCTATGACGTGTTCCTGCTGCAAGGCCAGGGCAAGCGCCACTGGCGCATCGGCGCGCAAAAAGACCTGAGCCTGATCGACGGTTTGCCGCTGAAAATCCTCAGCAACTTCACGCCCGACGAAGAATTCACGCTGGAACCGGGCGACATGCTGTATTTGCCACCCCACTACGCGCACGACGGCGTGGCCATCGGCGACTGCCAAACGTATTCGATCGGCTTCCGCTCGCCCACGTTCCAGGAACTGGGCGAAGCGTTCCTGCAATTCATGGCCGACTCGATCGACTTGCCGGGCATTTACAGCGATCCCGACTTGAAAGCATCGGGCAAGCCAGCGGAAATACCGCGTGAAATGCTCAGCACCATCACGGAAGAAATCAACAAGGTGCGCTTCACGGAAGAAGACGTGACCATTTTCCTCGGTGAACACCTGTCGGAACCGAAGCACAATGTGTTTTTCACGCCGCTGTCCAAGCCGCTGACGGTGGGCCGCTTCGCGGATGCCGCACAGAAAAAGGGTGTCGTGTTGTCGCGCAAGACGCTGATGCTGTATCGTGGCAAGAATGTCTTCATCAATGGCGAATCGTTTGCCATTGGCAAGGCTGATAAAACAGCCCTGGAAACCCTAGCCAACGAACGCGCGCTCGATGGCGCCGCCGTGGCACAGGCTTCCGATGACGTGATGGATGCCTTGTATACCTGGTATCAGGATGGCTGGATCGAACTGGCCTGAATGATCGTGACGCAGCAAAGTGGTATGGCGACAGATGAAATGGCAACATCTGCGCTAGCGCAATGAAAAATATTATTTTTATATCGTTTTGTCGTGCTTGCGCAAATCGCTTACACTTGCTTGCAATTTGCTTCGGCAAATATTGCGATATCACAAAATAGTTGCGAATTTGCCTCTTGCTCCTATTGCGACGCACCAAAAATCGCTATAATATTCGGTTAGGAAGTTTCCGTTGTCTGGCAGGCACCACCTGGTACGAAAAGCCTTCGAAGACGACCTAACGAGCGATAATTACCGGTAATTATTCATCGCAACAATATTGATTTAATTTTTGAAATAATTAAGGAAAACAAATGAAAAAATCCCTGCTGATCGCCTCCCTGATGGTTGTTGCTCTGGCTGCTTGCAGCAAAAAAGAAGAAGCTCCTGCACCAGCACCAGTAGTTGAAACCCCAGCACCAGCACCAGTAGTTGAAGCTGCTCCAGCCGCTGCTGCTGACGCTGCTGCTTCGGCCGCTACCGACGCTGCTGCTGCCGCTTCGGCCGCTACCGACGCTGCTTCGGCTGCTTCGGCTGCTGCATCGGCTGCTAAGTAATTTAGCACCCTGCACTAAAGAAAGCCGGCCTTCGGGCCGGCTTTTTTGCGTCCGCAGTTTTATCCACAAGATAAAACTGCGGCAGTCAGCATCAAAAAAGGCTGACGCGGTTTCCCGGGCCAGCCTTCTTAATACGCGGCAAGTTTTTCAAACCTGCCGCTGTCGCGGCACTTATTTCAACTGCTCGTTCAGCAAGCCCAGGATCTTTTCTGCCACTGGCGAAACGTCAGGCTTACCTTCATTGCTGAAGATGCTGACCAAACTGGTCGAACCGTTACCGGCCTTGACCAGGACGCGGTAGCGCTGCGCTTCCTTATCCTTGTCCGATGACGAGCCCCAGCTGAACAGTTTCGAGAAGAAACCATCTTTCTTGACCGCGTCCGGATCGACATAACGCACGAAATACGTGCCTTGCGTGCGGTCGCGGTCTTCCACGGTAAAGCCAACGCGGTCCAGTGCCAGGCCGACACGGCGCCAGGCGCGGTCGAAACCTTCATCGACTTCGATGGCGCGCGCTGGCGTAGCGGCGTCACCCACCAGCTTGGCGTGCTGCGGCTGCACGATGGCGGCATCGACGGCCGTCTTCGCTTGCGCATCGTCGCTGGCCGCGCCCAGGCGCGTCATCAGCTTGGCCAGGAATTGCGCTTCCAGGCCAGGATCGTTAGCACGCGCGGTCCAGGTGGTGCTTTCCTTGTCGCGGCCGGTGACAACCTCTTCCACGCCACGGTGGCTGATGTAGATCTCGGTCGAACCGTCGGCCAGGCGCTCCACGCGGGTACGGAACTTGTCTTTTTCACCCGTCGAGTACAGCGCATCGAAAGCCTTGCCTATCGTGCTGCGGATAATGTCCTGCGGCACCTTGGCACGGTTTTCATTCCACTCGGTTTCCATGATGCCAGCCGTCGGCTGGTCGATGGCGACGCTGAAGCCGGAATCTTCCCAGAACTGCTTCAGTTGCGGCCACAGCACTTCAGGCGACTGCTTGACGACCAGCCAGCGCTGGTTGCCTGCGCGCTCGACCTTCACGCCACCGGCCGTGACAGGGACGACGCCCACCACGCCGTCGGCACCCACGACGACAGGCGTACCTGCCGCGGCGTTGCGCTGCGCGTTGTAACCGGAAGCCGTCGCCACGCCGTTTTTCGCGTCCGGCAAGGAGTAGCGGTTGTCCTGCTGCAATTGCGTCAAGTCAGGCGGCACGTCCAGAGTGCTGGCTTTCTTGACCGATTTGTAATCGACCTTGTCGCCGCCGACTACCGAACTGATCATGCCGCAGCCGGCGAGGCTCGCTGCGATGGTGCCGATGACGATGCCACGGATGGCGATGGTGGCAGGCGCCGATTGGTTTTTCTTGCAATTAGTCATGTCGTAACTGGATAAGAAGCTAAGTAGCAGCTGGAATCAGGGAAGGTCCGGACTGGTCGAGTCCGGGCTTGAGGTTCGGCCTTAGGATAGGAGGCCGGCGTCGCGCAAGGCATCGCGTACGGTAGCATGGCAATTTTCAGCCAGTGGCACCAGTGGCAAGCGCAAGCCAGCCGGCATCAGGCCCATTTCGGCCAGCGCCCATTTGACGGGCACCGGGTTGGGCTCGACAAACAATTTCTGGTGCAGAGGAAAAACTTTGTTATTGATGGCGATCGCCGTGGCGCGCTCGCCCGCCATGGCTGCAACGCACAGTTCGTGCATGGCGCGCGGCGCCACGTTGGCCGTCACGGAGATGTTGCCGTGGCCGCCGCAGAACATCAGCGCCATGGCCGTCGGATCATCGCCCGAGTACACGGCGAAGTCGGCCGGCACGAGGCGCAGCAAGTCGATACCACGGCCGATGTTGCCGGTTGCATCTTTCACGCCGACGATATTGGCGATGGCGGACAGGCGCACGATGGTGTCGTTGCTCATGTCGGCAACCGTGCGGCCAGGCACGTTGTACAGGATGACGGGAATGTCGACGGCTTCGGCGATGGCCTTGAAGTGCTGGTACATGCCTTCCTGGGTAGGACGGTTGTAGTACGGCACCACTTGCAAGACAGCATCGGCGCCCGCTTCTTTCGCGTAGCGCGTCAATTTGATGGCCTCGGCCGTGGAGTTGCCACCGGCGCCGGCGATGATAGGAATGCGTCCCTTGGCATGTTCGACGGTCAAGCGTATCAGTTCGCAGTGTTCTTCCACGCTGACTGTTGCCGATTCGCCCGTCGTGCCAACGATGACGATGCCGTCCGTACCCTCGGCGATATGCCAGTCGATCAGCTTGCGCAGACCTGGAAAGTCCAGACTGCCGTCTGCGTGCATCGGGGTGACGATTGCTACAATGCTGCCCTTGATCATAGTAAGTTTATAGCGCCGATAAATAAAACAACGATTGTAGCGGATAGCCCGCGCCTGTGGTGCATTCTGACATAGTATGGCCGCTCAAAACGTCGGCAGCAGGGCCGCCAGCCGTGGAAAATCCGGCCGAACGGCACAAATTCGTTGCACCAGAGCAGCTTTTGGCTGTTCCACGCGCCCATCCTCGTACGCCACCACGCGCAGGCCGTGCTGCACCGCCCAAGTCAGCATTTCGCCTTCCTGCAACAGGAATTTCGGATTCGACGGCTTGCCGAACTGCTCATTGCCTTCCGCAAACGTTTCATACAGCAGTACGCCATCGACTGCCAGGCTGGCGAGCATGGCTTCGAGCAGGGGCCGATGCAGATAATTGGTGACGACGATGCCGGCAAAGCGGCCGGCAGCGAAGGGCCACACGGCGCCCGGTGCCTCCAGGTCCACCAGCGAGGTGGTGATACCCGTGCCAGCAGCCTTTTCCAGCATTTCAGGATCGTGGTCAAGTGCGATCACAGGATGGCCCAGGCTCACCAGGTGGCGCGCATGGCGGCCGGCGCCGCAGGCCAGGTCCAGCACTTCGCCGCCCGGGATCAGGGGTGCCCAGCGGCGCAGCCAGCCCGAAATCGTCTCAGTTTCCAGTATTGCTTCAGTTACTTGCATCGTTACTTCCATCGATTATGTGCGTCCATCCAGTGGCGTGCATCAAGTCAATAACGCCGTCAGTGGCGTGACCAGGGTGACAAAAATGCCAATGACAAATTCGATCGCCACCAGCAAGGCGCGGTTCAATATGCCCGTGTACATCAGCAGCACCAAGGCGCCAAACACATACAGGCTGTGGCGCTCGATGCTGGCGTAGGGACGCGCCAGCGACATCGGCAGCAAGCCCGTCATGATGCGCCCGCCATCGAGGGGCGGCACGGGAATCAGGTTAAAGACGAACATGGCCGCATTCACGCTGACGCCAGCACCGGCCATCTTGCGCAAAAACATGCCCATCTCCGTCGGCGGCAGGACGCTGAGGACGACAAAGGCGATCATCCAGCCCAAGCCCATGAGGAAATTGGCGCCAGGACCGGCAAACGCCACCCAGGCCATCTGATTCTTCGGATTGCGCAGGCGGCTGAAATCGACGGGCACCGGCTTGGCATAGCCAAACGGCACCTGGATCGTAAAAAAGAGTATCAAGGGCAGCAATATAGTGCCGAAAGGATCGATATGTCGGATCGGATTGAGGCTCAGCCTGCCCTCGTTCGAGGCCGTCGGGTCGCCGAAATAGCGGGCGGCGTAGCCGTGCGCTGCCTCATGCAGGGAAATGGCAAACAGCACCGGCACCAGGTACACGGCAACGGTCTGGACTATCGTATTGAAATCGCTCATGACCGCGATTCTACCAGAGGCGTGCAGATGGCTTTCTTAGACGGCAATTAAAGGCAGCTGTCAAAACCTGCTGGGCGTCGTCACTTGCGCTCGCTGCGGTTTTGTCAGGCCTGGCAACGTTAGGTAAATTGGGGCAGGCCATGCTGGTCTGCCGCATCGACTTACAAACCCAGCACGGCCGGGTCGCCGCGTCCCACGCGCACCACTTCCGGCTCGGCCCCCGTCAGGTCGATCACCGTGCTGGGGCCGTGCGCGCAAACGCCACCATCGATGATCAGGTCGACCAGTTTTTCCAGGCGCTCGCGGATGGTATCGGCATCGGTCAGACTGTCTTCGTCGCCGGGCAGGGTCAATGTCGCACCGAGCAGCGGCTGGCCCAGCTCTTCCAGCAGGCATTGCACGATACGGTGCTGCGGCACGCGCAGGCCGATGGTCTTGCGCGAAGGATGGCTGAGGCGGCGCGGCACTTCCTTGGTCGCTTCCAGGATGAAGGTGTAAGCGCCCGGCGTGGCCGCCTTGAGCAGGCGGAACTGGCGGTTGTCCACGCGGGCGTACACGCCCAGCTCGCTCAAGTCGCGGCACAACAAGGTTAGGTGATGCTTTTCATCGACGCCACGGATGCGGCGCAGGCGCTCGACGGCGCCCTTGTCGTCGAGCTGGCATACGAGCGCGTAGCAGGAATCGGTGGGCAAGGCCACCACGCCGCCGGACTGGATGATCTGCACTGCCTGCTTGATCAGACGCAATTGCGGATTCTCAGGGTGGATATGAAAAAATTGACTCATGTGTAAGCGTTCTGGCGAACCAGCTTATTAAGTTAGCATCATTGTACGCCGCGCAGCGCGGCAATGCGTTGTTCGAGAGGCGGATGCGTGGCAAACAGTGCGCCCCAGCCGCCATTGCCGCCACTGATGCCCAGTGCCTGCATCGATTGCGGCAGTTCGCCCGGCGCTACGCCACCCAGGCGGGCCAGCGCATGCATCATCGGCGTCGGGCTGCCCAGCAGCTTGGCGGAGCCGGCATCGGCGCGAAATTCGCGCTGGCGCGAAAACCAGGCCACGATGATGGAAGCGAGCAAGCCGAAGATGACTTCGCACACCATGACGGTGACGACATAGCCGATGCCGCGCCCGCCGCCTTCGCGGTTATTATTTTTCAACAGCACATTGTCGACAAAGAAACCCACCACGCGGGCCATGAAGACGACAAAGGTATTGACCACGCCCTGTATCAGGGTCAGCGTCACCATGTCGCCATTGGCGACGTGGGCGATTTCATGGCCCAGCACGGCTTCGACTTCATCGCGATTCATGTTCTGCAGCAAGCCGGTGGAGACGGCCACCAGGGCCGAATTTTTGAAGGCGCCCGTGGCGAACGCATTCGCATCGCCTTCATACACGGCCACTTCCGGCATGCCGATACCGGCGCGCTCGGACAGGGCACGCACGGTATTGACCAGCCACAATTCCGTCGACGACGTCGGGTTGTCGATCACGCGCGCGCCCGTGCTCCACTTGGCCATGGGTTTGCTGATCAGCAGCGAAAAGATCGAGCCCGTGAAGCCCACCACCAGCGAAAACACCAGCAGGCTGCCCAGGTTAAGGGTGCTGCCGCGTGCCGGATTGCCCACGCCCAGCAAGCTCAGGACGAGCGAGAGCACCAGCATCACGGCCAGGTTGGTGACGATAAAAAGGACGATACGTTTCATGGGCGATGTCTCCGGAAAGAGAGTAATGGCTAAAAGATAAGCATGCAGTGGCGAATTTCAAGCCTGCGCACATCCTGCACTTAATGCCTAAAAAAATCGTCGCGAGCGGATGTGAATTGTGGCCGAGAAGCGGAGCTGTGCTTTAGCACAGTGAGCATCGCAGGCCGCAAGTCGCGCCGCGCAGTAGATTTTCGACGGCATTAAAACCAGTCGTGCCAGATGGGCGTGACGTTGGCCGGCAGCGGCGGCAGCATGGCAAAATCCACGCGCGCCTCGCCTGGTGCATGGAAATCCGTGCCGCGCGAGGCGAGGAAACCGTAAGCGTTGGCCAGCTGTGCGTATTGCGGATACTGGTCCGGGCTGTGACTGCCCGTGACGACTTCGATAGCCACGCCGCCAAGCTGCTTGAATTCATCGAACAGCACGCCTTGCGCCATGTCGCTGAAGCGGTAGCGTCCCGGATGGGCGATGACAGCCACGCCGCCCGCGCCGCGTATCCAGCCCACCGCCTGGGCCAGGGTAGCCCAGCGGTGCTCGACATAGCCGGGCTTGCCTTCCGACAAGTATTTCTTGAACACATCAGCGATATTCGCGCATTTCCCCATTTCCACGATGTAGCGGGCAAAATGCGTGCGCGACATCAAATCGGGATTGCCGACAAATTTCAAGGCCCCTTCATAGGCATCAGGGATACCGGCCAGGTCGAGCTGGCGGGCGATTTCGCGACCACGCGCGTCGCGCCCCGAGCGTGTCTGGTGCAAGCCCTGTACCAGGCCAGGATTGTTTTCATCGACTTGCAAGCCGACGATGTGCACGGTCTGGCCGGCCCAGGTAATGGAGATCTCCACGCCGGCCACGAAACGCATGCCCAGGTCCAGCGCGGCCGTGCGCGCGGCGGCGACGCCGGACACTTCGTCGTGGTCGGTCAGCGCCCACACGTCGACGCCCGCCTTGCGCGCATACGCGGCCACGGCAGCGGGCGCGAGTACGCCATCGGAAATATTCGAATGACAATGCAGGTCGACTTTAAGCATACGAAAACAATACCCCGCAAGAGCTCAACATGAAAGAAGTTTTTATTGTACGCTGCTTGCCAGATAAGGAAGTCGCCTTAAAGACACAGTGGCGCCAGCGCATTACTGCGCCAGAAAAGTTTCCACCAGGCGCGCCAGCTGCGCTGGCTGGTCATGGTGCAGCATGTGGCCCGCGTCCAGCATCATCTCGCAGCGCACATTCTCGATACAGGCCAAACGACGGTCGATTTCGATGCGCGCCTCTTGCTTGGGTCCCATCCATTGCCACATATTCGTATCATCGGCTTCCACCCACAGCACGGGCGCCGTGATGCGGCGCCAGCATGCCATCACTTCTTCCACCTGGTACAAGATGGGATGGACGCGCTTGTGCTGCGGGTCGCCCAGGATGTCCCACTCGCCCGCCTCGTTCTGCGCCGACCAGTGCTCGGCCAGAAAAGCCGCGCGCTCATCGGACAAGCGCGGATTGGTCTTTTGCAGGCGTTCCGCCACCGCCTTTTGGCTAGGATAGCCGCGCATGGCGGGCGGCTCGCGCAATTCGTCCAGCCACTTGGCGTAGCGGCCGGGGGCCTGCTCGGGCCGGGTCGCCATCATACCGAAGCCTTCCAGGTTGATGAAACGGCTGATGCGCTCGGGCCGCACGCCCGCGTACAGGCCGGCCACGTTGGCGCCCATGCTGTGGCCGAGCAGTTTAACGGGCGCCTCCGGCGAATAATGCAGCAGCATGGCATCCAGGTCGGCCAGGTAGTCGGGGAACCAATAGGTATCGGACTGCGTGTAATCACTGAGGCCAAAACCGCGCCAGTCGGGCGCGATCACGTGCCAGTCGCCAGCTAACTCGTCGACGACGAACTGAAACGAAGCGGCCACGTCCATCCAACCGTGCAGCATGAACAGGATAGGGGCACCTTCGCGGCCCCAATGGCGCACATGCGTACGGGCGCCGCGGATATGGATGAATTCGGAACGGGAAAGTTTCATGGATTTCATCTGATTGCCTGCCTTGAAAGTGACGCCGATGGCGCCACATGCTGTCTCTGTCAATAGTAGGGATATAAAAGTACGAGCGTTCGATAATTATACCGGATTGGCGCTTGGTACCAGGATTTGTCCTGCAACAGCGTAAAATAGCGTACATAACAGGTAAGCCAAGCAAAACTTCCGCGTCCGGCCCAGCCCGGCGCTTCCACCACCGCCACAGGCTAACGATGACACTCTACCAATTGGGCGCCGATGCGCCGCAGATTGACGCTTCCGCTTTTGTTGCCGACACGGCCAACGTGATCGGCAAGGTGACACTGGCAGCGAATACGTCCGTCTGGTTCGGCGCCACGATTCGCGGCGACAATGAACGTATCACCGTGGGCGCCAACAGCAATGTACAGGAAGGCGCCGTGCTGCACACAGACCCTGGCTACCCGCTGGTCATCGGCCAGAACGTGACCATCGGCCACCAGGCGATGTTACACGGCTGCACGATAGGCGATGGCGCCCTGATCGGCATCCAGGCGGTGATCCTGAATGGTGCAAAGATAGGCAAAGGCTGCCTGGTCGGCGCAGGCGCCCTGGTCACGGAAGGCAAGCAATTTCCCGACAATATGCTCATCATCGGTTCACCGGCGAAAGCCGTGCGGGCCCTGACGGCAGACGATATCACCAGACTACAAGGCAACGCCGTAAGCTATGTGCAACGCGGCCAGCTATTTAATACGCAACTCACGAAGATTGGATAAGAGAATGACGACTGAAACCACGGGCGCCGTCAGCGCTGCCACCACCGAGGATACGCTGCAAAAATTTATTTTCGATAACGCCGCCGTGCGCGGCCAGTTCATCGACGTTTCCCATGCCTGGCAGGAAGTGGTATCGCGCCACGCCTACCCGACGGCCGTGAAAAAAGTGCTGGGCGAAATGGTCGCTGCGGCCGCCCTGCTGTCAGCCAACCTGAAATTCAACGGCTCCATCATCATGCAAATCCATGGTGACGGTCCCGTGCGCCTGATGGTCGTCGAGTGCGATTCCGACCTGCGCCTGCGCGCCACGGCCAAGCTGGACCCGGACGCCACCATTGCCGATGTCGCCACCGTGCCGCAATTGCTCAACGCCACGGGCAAGGGCCGCTTCATCATCACCCTGGATCCGGCCGACAAGGTGCCAGGCCAGCAACCGTACCAGGGCATCGTGCCGCTGGACGGCGACGACATGGCCACCGTGATTGAAAACTACATGTTGCGTTCGGAACAACTCGACACGCGTTTGTGGCTGGCCACAGATGACAGCGTCTCGCGCGGCCTGCTGCTGCAAAAGCTGCCCCACCATGGCGGCAAGGCCGAAGCGACGCCCGTCTCGGAAGAAGATGCACTGGACACCTGGCACCGCGCCGTGATGCTGGCGTCGACCTTGAAAGAGGAAGAAATCCTCGCCACCGATATCGAGACCCTGATGCAGCGCTTGTTCTGGGAAGAAACAATCCGCGTCTTCGAGCCGCTGCACCCAAGCTTCCATTGCAGCTGCACGCGCGAAAAAGTCGGCAATATGCTCAAGATGCTGGGCCAGGAAGAAGTCAACAGCACCTTGGACGAAGTGGAAGAAGTGGGCGTGAACTGCGATTTCTGCGGCCAGCATTATGCCTTCGACAAGGTCGATTGCGCGCAGCTATTCATCACGGATGCGCCGGCCGAGGTGTTGATACCCCCCGCAGCAAGTATTAACTAACTAATTAATTAACTAATTAACCAATTAATTAATTGCAATAGTCCCCGCGCCGCCGCTCAGGCGGCGCTTTTTTTCTACTGTCATCTTCCCGTCATCAGTTCGTCATCAGCCCGTAACGCGCGGCCGTTACGCTGCGCAGCTTGTCTTACTTCCAACTTTACACAGGCTGATATGAATTCCCACTTGACGCTGGCCCTGCGCCGCCATTCCTTCCATGTTTTGCTGAGCGCCTGCGCCGCAGGCCTGTCCCTGCCGGCGCTGGCTCAAACGGCAGTGGCCGCCGCTGTGGCATCCGCCGCCACCGACATGGCCGCTGCTGGCCCGGCTGCCGCTGACGAGCATGCCCCGATGGCTAGCGTAGAGATTTCTTCGCGCAAGACGCGTTCCTCCGTGGCCTTGAGCAAGAATGAAATCCAGAAAATCCTGCCCGGCACGAATCCCCTGAAAGCCCTGCAAACCTTGCCTGGCGTCAGCTTCCAGACGGCCGATCCGTGGGGTAACAACGAACAAAACCTGTCGCTGTTTGTGCATGGCTTTTCCGGTCAGCAACTCGGCTACACCATGGATGGCGTGCCGCTGGGCGACCAGCAGTACGGCAACTACAACGGCCTGTCGCCGCAGCGCGCCGTCATCAGCGAAAACGTGCGCAGCGTGGTGCTGTCCTCGGGCGCGGGCGACCTGGCCACGGCCTCGACCAGCAACCTGGGCGGCACCATCGAAACCTACTCCAGCGACCCGCTGGCCACGCAAGGCGCCAGCGTGCAGCAAACGGTGGGCAGCCACCGCACCTCGCGCACATTTGCCCGCTACGACACGGGCGCCTTTGGCGACGGCAGCAGCGCCTATTTTTCCATCCTGCACCACGAAGCACGGGCCTGGGATTTTGACGCACGCCAGGGCGGTGACCAGTTCAACGCCAAGTACGTCAACCGCAGCGAAGCGGGCAAGCTGACGCTGTTCTTTAATTACTCGGACAAGATCGAGCCGAACGAAGACAGCACCGTGCACCTGGCCGGGGAAACGAGCTCGCCCTACACGCGCCCCTTCCTGTACCCGGACTTCAAGGCAGCCCTGAATTATCTGTCGCCTACCGGTGCCACGCCGGCCGCCGACGGCAATAATTACCGCAATTATTACAGCGATGCGCAGCGCACCGATTACCTGGCCTATGCCAAGTTCGACGCCAACCTGGGCGAAGGTACGACTTGGGCCAACCAAGTGTATTACCACAAGGATGACGGCGTGGGCGTGGTAGCCGGCCCCATCGGCGTGGCCGGCTTGCCTGGTTTGTTCAGCGTGTACTACCCGAAGCAGAACCTGAAACAGGTATTCGGCAACTCGGGCTACGCCGTGCGCACCACGGAATACGACATCAAGCGGGGCGGCTTCATTTCCACTGTGCGCAAGGAAATCGGCGAGCACCAACTGGAAGCGGGCCTGTGGCTGGAACAGAACCGCTCGTCCGCCTACCGCCGCTGGTATGCGCTGGATGTCAACAACCCCACCTCGCCGTATGACCGCCCCAGCAATCCCTTGATCACGCAGTACGGCAGCGAAATCAACAACAAGGTGGTGCAATTGCACCTGCAGGATGAATGGCGCATCCGTCCAGATATCGCCCTGCAGGCCGGTTTCAAGTCCAGCCTGCAGTTTGCCGATGGCAAATTCCCCGTGCAGCCGGCCAAGGGCGCCATTTCCGGTGGCTCGACGGCCTTGCCGGTCGGTACCATCAACACGAAGAAATGGCTGTTGCCGCAAGTAGGCGCGCGCTGGGACTTCACGCCGCAAGACCAGTTGTACTTCAATATCCAGAAAAACATGCGCCAGTTCGTCACCTACGGCGGCGGCGGCGCTTCGCCATGGAGCTTGTCGAGCCAGGCCGCTTTTGATTTGTTCAAGCGCGACGCCAAGCCGGAAACGGCCCTCACCTATGAAGTGGGCGTGCGTGGCAGTCATGCCTTGAATCTGGGCGCCATCACCGCCATCGATGGGCAAGTCAATGTCTACCACGTCGATTTCAGCAACCGTTTGCTGCAGATCAGCCCGACGCCGGTGATTTCCTCCATCATCGGTGGCAACCCCGTGCTGGCCAACGTGGGCAGCGTGCGCACGGATGGCATCGACATCGCCGGTACCGTACACTTTGGCAACAATTTCTCGTTCTACAATGCCCTGTCGTACAACCGCTCGCAGTACGCGGACAATTACAACAATGGCGCCGCGCTGGTATTGACGGCGGGCAAGAACGTGCCGGGCTCGCCGGAATGGTTGAACAAGTTTGTTGCTTCCGCCACGCTGGGCGATATCGAAGTACAACTGACGGGTGACTATGTGGGCAAGCGCTACGCGACGTACACCAACGATTTGTCCGTGCCCAGCTATTTCCTGATGAGCCTGGGCGTGTCGGGCAAACTGCCGGCCATGGCCAGCTGGCTGAAAAATCCCCGTTGGCGCTTGAATGTCAGCAACCTGGCCAACCGCCAAGGTGCGCAGAACGTGGTGGTAGGCGCTGCCGAGAAGACGTACAACACCTTCCCGATCGCCCCGCGCCAGGGCTTCCTGACCCTGACGGCAGACTTTTGATGCGCACGCCTAGCCTCCCACAACGGCACTTTTCGCGGCGCAGCTTCGTCCAGGCGGCCGTGGGAGGCCTGGCCCTGGCGGCGGCACCCGGCTTTGCCGCCGGTCTGCTGGCCACGCCCCCGGCCCGCCCGCTGGTGTTTGCCCACCGGGGCGCCAGCGCTCTGCGCCCCGAGCATACGCTGGCGTCGTACGCCAAGGCTATCGTCGACGGTGCCGACTACATCGAGCCGGACCTGGTGGTGACGCGCGACGGCATCCTCGTGGCGCGCCACGAAAGCAACCTGATCGACACCACGGACGTGGCGCGCCGGCCTGAATTTGCCAGCCGGCGCAGCAAGAAGATGCTCGACGGCGCTTGGCACGATGGCTGGTTTGTCGACGATTTCACGCTGGCAGAACTGAAAACCCTGCGCGCCATCGAACGGCTGCCGAAAGTACGTCCCGGCAACACCTTGTATGATGGACAGTTCCAGATTCCCACCTGGGAAGAAATCATCGATTTTGTTGCAGCGCAATCGGCCGCCAGCGGACGCATCATTGGCCTCGTGCCGGAGCTGAAAAGCTCGACCTACTTCCGCGATGCGGGCCTGGCGCTGGAAGACCGTTTCCTGTCGACCATGCTGGCGCATGAGTACACGCGCCGCGCGCCCATCGAAATCCAGTCCTTCGAAGTGGCGAACCTGAAGTACCTGCGCGAGAAGCTAGGACGGCGCGCCAACGTGCGCCTGATGCAGTTGGTGGTGGGCGGCGACGTGCGCCCGATGGACGTCGCCAAGGCCGGTGGCAAGCTGACCTTCGGCCAGATGACGACGCCGGCCGGCTTGCGCGATATCGCCGCCTACGCGGACGTGGTGGCGCCGCCTACGCGCAGCGTCATCGCGCTCGATGCCGATCAGCGCCTGGCCAAGCCCTCCTCCATCGTCGACGATGCGCACCAGGCAGGCTTGCTGCTGCACACCTGGACCTTCCGCCCGGAAAATCGTTTCCTGGCGGCCGACTTCCGCGATGGCAATGGTGAAAACGCGCGCAACGAAGCCGGTTCCGTGGCAGAAATGCGCCGCTATATCGAAACGGGATTGGATGGCTTTTTTAGCGACGATCCGGGCTTGGGACGCATCGCTGCCGGATAGACATTTCGTAACAAAATCGTTTCCAGGGCGTAGCCGACGGCTACGCCCTTATTATTCGTTTTTTGAATTACTGAAATTGGATCTTGAAATTAGACATATATCGCGAACTCCATTATTGTGCAATGCAACAACAGACTATTCATGGAGGGCATATGTCCACTTTTACCACTACCTACAGCAACGACGACAACTATTTCAGCAACCTGGGCCGCGCCACGCGCGCCTTCCTGGGCGCCCTGCTCGCTACCAAGCCGTACAGCGAACTGGCGCAGAAGGAAGTCATCGCCAACAGCGGCACCGAGCAAGAGCAACGCTATGTGCGCCCAAGCCAACGCGATATCGCGCTGCTGAACTCGGAAGCGGCGCGTTACGAACACCTGATGCCGAATCTGGCCTCGGAACTGCGTTTCCTCGCTACACGCGGCTAAAACGTCCAAGGCAGCTTTGCCCACACCTCGCCGTACGTTCCTACTGTCTTCGACGTGGCGCCTGGCCCTGGACATTTTTTAAGCCAACTCTGTATCAACAGCTTACCTGGAATTTTGATGATATTTCTCGAAACCGCACTGATCACCGTGGCCATCGTGGTCACCGGCATCCATTTCTACCTGATCTCGACCGGCAAAGCCCGTTTCTGATCAGTCAGCAGCAAAGAACCGCAGGAAAAAACACCCCTGGCAGCAGCGCGGCAATACGACGCCAAGCCAAGGTGCAGTGCGTCAGCCTGGCAATTGGCCCAGGCTGACAGGGCAAGCCCTCCTCCCCCAGCCGTGTCGCTTTTTTTGACAGTCATGCCCTTCTCAGGCAACTGGACAAGCTCAAGCCCTTGATTCTCCAACATAAAATTCTCCTGGACTGCTTCTTGCTCTCCTAACGCCATGCCCATCTGGCATCCCGCCAGCAAGCAAACCAGGCAAGTCAAGGGAGAATGCAATGAAACACTCCAGATACTGGCGCGCATGGCTGGCGCCCCTCGTGGTATGCGTAGCGCTGACGGCATGCGGCGGTGGACGCACGGCGCAGGATGTGCCGCCACCGGTCGAAGAACTGCCGTCGGAAGTACAAAATGAAGTATTGCGCAGCGCATTCACCGCCGGCGCCGGTGCTCGGCTCAGCGTGCCCGCCAGCGCCCCAGGCGTACCGGGCACACTCATCGATATCCCGCCTGATGCCGCCATCGACGACCTGCAAGTCCAGGTGGGCTACGAAAACGCGCCGCCCGGTCCCTTCCGCGCAGAGGCGATTGCGGCCGGCACGCTGGCTGTCTCGAAAACCCTGCTCTTGAAGGTAGCCGGCGGCGGGCCGACGCAATTCAAGCTGCCCATTACCGTCACCATGCCCTATGACCTTGCCGCAGCCGGCGACTTGCCGCCCGCAGTACTCTACTGGGACGAAGCCGCGAGCCGCTACCGTACCGTCTCCGTCATTGGCGTCGACAGGAGCAAGGGCACGGTCACCTTCCGTACCTCGCACTTCTCGCGCTTCATGGCGATCGTCGTGCGCGCACTCAACCTGGGCATGCCGGCGGTCGACACGGGATTTCGGCTCGGCACGGATTCCGTCCTGCACCGTAACTTCGGCTCCTATCTATACGGCGGCCACTGCGCCGCTTTCGCCTCGCTCTCCACGCATTATTTCTCCTTGAACAAGTCAAAGCGGCTGTATGACCTGTCCAACGAAGGCATGCCGGGGCAGCCGGTGGACGATGAACTGACCCGCACAGCCATGGCCATGACCTACGCTGTCATCGCCGGCAAGTGGAACAGCGTGGCATCAAGCATCCTCATTCCGCAAGCCATCGACACCGGCCGCCTGATGCTGGAGTCGATGATCGCCACGGGCGATCCACTGCATCTGGTCATGCATAGCGGCACCAAGGATGGCGGCCATTCCGTGACGGTCTTTGCCTATGACGCGGATCAGGCGCGCTTTCGTATCTACGATTCGAACGCCCCCGATGTCGAAGCCAACTACGACTGGAACATGCTGACGGGCTTTGGCACGTATTCACGCGCAGCCTCCTATCCACCCTCGATGTTCGACCATATCGGCTACGCCAGCGACGACACTTTCGGCGCCCCGGCGCAGTTCCAGAAAATCATCGCCGAGTGGGAAAGCGGCAAGCTGCAAGACTATTTTTCGCATCTGCAAGTGACAGACCAGCAAGGCAAGGTACAGGCGCTCGAGTACGCACGGCCCGTGCGCGTGCAGATCACCCATCAAGACGGGCAAAGCCTGCAAGGACGCTTCAACCGTCCCGTCGGCAGCAAAAAGGATGTCTATCTGCACGTGTTCTACGATGGCGTGCGCCAGGGTGCGACGGGCGTGCTCCTTGATACGGCAGGCAACTATATGCTGAACTTTCCCACCAAACTGGAAAACAAAATCGATGTGATGCTGCTGGTGTCGGAACATCCGCGCAGCACCGAGCACGGCTTCTCGGCCTTTGGAAAATTCAGCGTGCAGTCTGCGGGGGAAAATTTCTTTGTCAATTTCGGCTTTGAATCAGGTGACCTCAGCGGCTGGAACAGCCAGACCTCTCTGCTCAACAGCGGCGCCGTGTTGACGCCGACAAAAGTCGAAGTGGTCGGCGTCGGCTTCGATCCGATCGCAACTGACCTGACGACCAGCATCTTTGGCATGCATGCCGCCAAGATCAACGACCAGACGCCGAACTACCACACGACCTATGTCGCGCAAAAGGCGATCGTGCCGGCGGCGGCCAGCAATCCGCAACTGGTGTTTCAATGGGCGGCGGTGCTGGAGGATCCGCGCCACGAGCCATCAGAGCAACCGTATGTCGATGTCGTCGTGCGCAACCTCAGCAAAGGCCAGGACCTGTACCGCCGACGCTTCTTTACCAGCGATCCCAGCTTCCAAGGCTGGAAAGACTATCAAGGCGGCAACTGGAAAGCTATTCCCTGGCAACCGGTGATACTCAAGGGGCTGGGCGCCAGCGCGGGCGATGAAATCGAATTGCGCATCACCGGTGCCGACTGCACTCTGGGTGGCCATGGCGGCTATGTATATCTTGATGGGGAAGAATAAGGCGGGCCGCGCCGCGCGTGGGGCGCCGGGCAGCCGGCGCCTGCAGCTTGGCAGGCGGAGCAATATTAGTGGGGCGCAGCAGCGTCCACCGGCGTTTCCAGCAGCGGCGGGGTCTGGCCCTTGCGCACGATCTGCACGAAAATCTCATTCTGTTTGACCATGCCCAGCTCATAGCGGGCACGCTCTTCGACGGCACCCGTGCCATCTTTCAGGTCGCGCACTTCGGATTCGAGCTTGGCGTTGCGCGCCTTCAATTCCACGTTTTTCTTGTTGGCCACCGCCACTTGGGCTTCCATGTCGGCAACACGCAGCCAACCGCCTTTACCCAGCCAGAGGGGAAATTGGATCAGCAGCAACAGGGCTGCCAGGGCGAGCGTAATCAGGCGCATGGGGTATTCAGTTAAAAAACCGGCCGGATATCTCCGGCCGGCCAGTGGGTTTTACAACAACTTACTTCAGATTATAGAACGCATCGCGGCCTGGGTAGCTGGCGATATCACCGAGGTCTTCTTCGATACGCAGCAACTGGTTGTACTTGGCCATGCGGTCCGAACGCGACATCGAGCCGGTCTTGATCTGCAGGGCGTTCGTGGCCACGGCGATATCGGCGATGGTCGAGTCTTCCGTTTCGCCCGAGCGGTGCGAAATGACGGCCGTGTAGCCAGCGCGCTTGGCCATTTCGATGGCGGCGAAGGTTTCCGTCAGCGTGCCGATCTGGTTGATCTTGATCAGGATCGAGTTGGCGATGCCTTTCGAGATGCCTTCTTTCAGGATCTTGGTGTTGGTGACATACAGATCGTCGCCGACCAGTTGCACTTTCTTGCCCAGTTCCGCAGTCAGGATCGCCCAGCCATCCCAGTCGCCTTCATGCATCGCGTCTTCGATCGAGATGATCGGGTACTTGTCGCACCAGGTCGCCAGCAGATTGGTGAACTCGGTTGCCGTCAGGCTCAGGCCTTCGCCGGCCATTTCGTACTTGCCGTTCTTGTAGAACTCGGACGCGGCGCAATCGAGACCGATGGCGATCTGCGTGCCTGGCTCGTAACCTGCTTCTTCGATGGCCTGGATGATCAGCTTGATGGCTTCTTCATGATTGGCCAGCGATGGCGCGAAACCGCCTTCGTCGCCCACGTTGGTGTTCAGACCCTTCTTGTGCAAGATCTTTTTCAGTGTGTGGAACACTTCCGCGCCGTAGCGGACGGCTTCCTTGAACGACGGCGCGCCCACGGGAATGATCATGAATTCCTGGATGTCCAGGTTGTTGTCGGCGTGCGCGCCACCGTTGATGACGTTCATCATCGGCACTGGCATCTGCATGGCGCCCGAACCGCCAAAATAGCGGTACAGCGGCAAGCCCGCTTCTTCAGCGGCAGCCTTGGCAACGGCCATGGAGACGGCCAGGATGGCGTTGGCGCCCAGGCGCGACTTGTTTTCCGTGCCGTCCAGGTCGATCAGGGTACGGTCCAGGAAAGCTTGTTCATTGGCGTCCAGGCCCATGATGGCTTCGGAGATTTCGGTATTGATGTTTTCGCATGCTTGCAGCACGCCCTTGCCGAAGTAGCGCTTGGCGTCGCCATCGCGCAATTCCACCGCTTCGCGCGAACCGGTCGAGGCACCCGACGGCACGGCCGCACGGCCCATCACGCCCGATTCCAGCAACACATCGCATTCGACGGTCGGATTGCCGCGCGAGTCCAGGATCTCGCGACCGATAATATCAACAATAGCACTCATGTCATTCTCCAAAGTTAAGCGTAACAGGGGCTGCACACTGCGTTCTGATGCGCAATTGCACAAAGGGGGCAAAGAAACTCCCGGCGGGAACGATCTGGCCGGGAGCTGTCTTACGGGTAATACTGTCGCAATCGAGCCGCGTTATTGGGCAGCGGCGTTGGCTTCTTTATGCGCCAGCGCTGCCTTGATGAACGAGGTGAACAAGGGATGGCCGGTGCGTGGCGTCGACTTGAACTCGGGATGGTATTGCACGCCTACATACCATGGGTGGGCATTCTCACCCGTGCGTGGCAATTCCATGATTTCGCACAAATCTTCGCTAGGCGTGCGGGCCGAGACAATCATGCCAGCCGCTTCGACACGTGCCAGATAGTGATTATTGGCTTCGTAGCGATGGCGATGGCGCTCGGTCACCACGCTGCCGTAGATCTCGGCAGCGAGGGTACCCGGATTGACGGCGCAGGTTTGCGCGCCCAGGCGCATGGTACCGCCCAGGTCCGAGTTTTCATCGCGCAACTCGACTTTACCATCGTGGTTTTGCCACTCATTGATCAGTGCAACGACAGGCTGATCCGTATCCAGGTCGAACTCGGTCGAATTCGCGTTCGACATGCCAGCCTTGTTGCGCGCATATTCGATCAGTGCCACTTGCATGCCCAGGCAGATGCCCAGGTAAGGGATCTTGTGCTCACGGGCAAACTGGGCCGCCTTGATCTTGCCTTCCACGCCGCGCTTGCCGAAGCCGCCCGGTACCAGGATGGCATCGTACTTGGCCAGGTTGTCGCAACCGGTCGTTTCGATTTCTTCCGAATCGATGTACTCGATGTTGACGCGGCTTTCCGTATGGATGCCAGCGTGGCGCAACGCTTCGATCAGCGACTTGTACGATTCGGTCAGCTCGACGTACTTGCCGACCATGCCGACGGTGACTTCCGCCTTCGGGTGTTCCATCGTGTAGATCAGCTTGCTCCAGATCGACAGGTCGGCCGGCGCAGGATCGAGGTCCAGCGCGTCGCAGATGATCTTGTCCAAGCCCTGGTCATGCAGCATTTGCGGCACTTTGTAGATGGTGTCGACGTCCCATACGGAAATGACGGCCTGCTCTTCGATATTCGAGAACAGCGAGATTTTCGCCCGTTCGTCTTCCGGGATGGCACGGTCAGCACGGCACAGCAGCGCATTGGGCATGATGCCGATTTCGCGCAGCTTTTGCACCGAGTGCTGGGTCGGCTTGGTCTTCAGCTCACCGGCCGAGGCGATGTAAGGCACCAGGGTCAAGTGGACGAAGGCCGTGTTCTTGCGACCGGCGCGCAGGCTCAGCTGGCGCGCCGCTTCCAGGAATGGCAACGATTCGATATCGCCGACGGTGCCGCCGATTTCGCACAGGGCCACGTCGTAGCCTTCGGCGCCACGGCGGATGTAATCCTGGATTTCATTGGTGATATGTGGAATCACCTGCACGGTCTTGCCCAGATATTCGCCCCGGCGTTCCTTGCGGATCACCGATTCATAGATCTGGCCAGTGGTGAAGTTATTCACCTTTTTCATGCGGGTGGAGATGAAGCGCTCGTAGTGACCGAGGTCGAGGTCGGTTTCGGCCCCGTCGTCGGTAACGAATACTTCACCGTGTTGCATAGGGCTCATCGTGCCAGGATCGACGTTGATATACGGGTCGAGCTTGAGCATGGTGACTTTAAGGCCGCGCGATTCGAGGATCGCGGCGAGAGAGGCGGCGGCAATCCCTTTTCCAAGGGAAGACACAACGCCACCAGTGACGAAGACAAATTTGGTCATTGCAGATGGTGCCGAACGGCACGTGCGGGAAATTGAAATTATACACTAAAGCCTGCCTGCGGCGCTCCCCGCACACGGAAATTTGCGCCAAATGCCGACCATCGTCCCCGCTCCTGCTGTCTACATACAACAAAATTACTCAATGGCAATCATTGAAATATATTCAATTCCCACTGTTGTGTGGGCAAGCGAACAGACCCTGCCAGTCCCTGGCGGCAGACTAAAATTTTTCAACGGAGGTCCATCATGAGCTACGAAGAACGCGACGCCTATGGCATGTATGTCAACCGAGGTCACAAAGGTCCCGGCCCTGAACTGATGGGTGCCGACACCCTGATCGGCGACCATGTCCACAACGCCAAGGAAGAACACCTAGGTGAAATCAAGGAAATCATGATTGACATGCGCAGCGGCAAGATTGCCTACGCCGTCATGTCGCACGGCGGTGTCTTCACCATCGGCGAAAAGCTGTTTGCCGTGCCTTGGGAAGCGCTGCTGCTCGACACCATCAACAAGCGCTTCACCCTCAACGTCGACAAGGAGCGTATCGAAAACGCCCCCGGCTTCGACTCCGATAACTGGCCGGACATGGCCGATACCACGTGGGCCAATGCCGTCCATAGTTACTATGGAACGACACCGCGCGAGTATTAATTAACCCAAAACGAAGGGCTGGGGTCGTACCCTGCAGGGTACGACCCCGGTCTTGCACTGGGGTTTACTTAAAACCGGTATTCCAACCCCGCCACATAGGTACGTCCTTTCGCCGTACTCATCGGCGTATTATCGCTCGACTGCGACGGCATCGAATTCAAGCGGTTCAAGGCTTCCGAATAGTTCTTGTTCATGGCGTTTTGCACCGACAGACGCAGGAACAGGTTTTTCGTCACCTGATAGCTGGCGTACAGGTCGATCACGGCCGGGATCTTCGGATTGTCTACCTTCACCACTTCCCCCGTCACTGCATCGGCATCATTGTCCGGCGACAGGCGGCGGTTTGAACCCGTGTGCTTGATGATGGCGCCCAGCTCCACTTTGTTATCGAACAAACGCGTGCCCACGTCGAGGTTGTAATACGTACTGGGCAGCTCGCTGATGTCGGACGCGCCGAACCAGGCACTGGCGATCGAGGTAGGCTGGCTGGTCTTTTCGCGCGTGTACGACAGGCGCGCATACGCCGGGCCCAACTGGTACTGGGCTTCAAGCTCCCATCCGCGCGTATGCACGGGCGTGGCCGAGTTGATGTAGATATACATATTCGTCACGTATTCATCCACATTCTTTCCGTCCGTGGCCAGCACTTCGGCGATATTGCACTTGCGCCCGTTATCGCAGAGGAGGAAGGACTGGCTGGTGATATAGCCGTCGATCTTGCTCTTGAAATACAGGGCCTTGACGTGCAGCGCATCGTTGGCACTCAGCAAGCCGTGCAGGCTGGAATTGAAGCCCAGCTGATAAGTCGTCGCTTTTTCACCCTTCAGGAAAGGATTCATCGACGCCCCGCCATCGTTGGAAAAGAACACTTCCTGCGGATTCGGGCCGCGCATGGTGCGCTCGGCGCTGGCAAAAGGCTGGAACCACGGCGTCACTTGCGCGGAAACGAGCAACGACGGGTTGATGCCGTGCTCCTTCAGCGCGATCTGCGCCCCACCCTGCGGGAAACATTTGACGCGCGCATCGCAGGCCGGCTTGTAGCCCGTCAGCTCGAAGCCGGTGTAGTTCAGGCCCGCATTGATTTGATACATGCCGCGGTTGTATTGCAAGCTAGCATACAGGCTGTCGATCTTTTGCTTGCCGGCGGCGCCAAACGGGTTGTTTTCAATCGATTGCTGCTTCGCCTCTGGATTGTTGGGATCGTCGACCAGGCTTTCCACGTGCTTGCTGTACTGATTGCGCATCAGCTTGCCGCCCAGCGTCACCAGCACATCACCGCCTGCCAGCTTGAAGCTGCTGGTGTTATTGATATCGAGGGCATCGGCGCGGTTGGCCGCATTCGTGTTGATGAAATTGGTCAGCGCCTCGGGCATGTATTTCTGATTCCCACGGCTGCTGCTGACGAGCACATTGAGGTCGATCAACTCTGAAAACGGCGTGTAATGATATTTGACGGAGTAATCATTACTCTGCATGTCGCGCCGCGTAAACGTGTTGCGATAATCGCGCGCCGCCAATTCCAGGGCGTGGAAGTCGCTCAATTTCAGGTCCAGCTTGAGCAGCTGCGACTTCGGTTTCTGTTGGTAAAAGCGGTTGTAGCCGAAGCCGAATTGCTCGCTGTCCGTGCCATTGCCATTGTTGTAGTTATTGCCGATCACGCTCGCACTGGTGGCGGCCATGAAGCCCACGCTGCCGCCATCGAAGGCCGGGTTTTTCATGGCCACGGCCAGCATGGCGCTGCGCCCGACACCATTATTACCGGCAGACATTTTCGCGCGTGCGCCGACTTTTTCACCGGCGAAGAGCACATCATCGACGCCGATGGTGCGCAAATTGGCGCTGCCGCCCAGCGCGTTGACGCCATCGCCGCCCACCGTATTACCGCGCGACACATCGACGCCGATGATGAAGTTCGGGTCGATCAGGGCGCCGAACTGGCTGCTGGGCATGCCGCCATGCGACACTTCCGACGGTGCGCTGCCATAGTAATTCTGCGTCACGCCATCGATCATGGTGTTGACCCGGCCGAAGCCGGACAGGCCGCGGATATTCACGCTGACGGCCCCTTGCGCCGGATCGATCTGCGTAAACGTGCCCGGCATGCCGCGCAAGATCTGGTCCACGGGTTGCAAACGCGTGTCCGCTGCGCGCGCGCTGACGGCACCCGGCTTTTCCAGCGCTTGCTGTTCCACCGGCAGCGCTGTACCCGACACATTGAGCGGCGAAAATTCCACCTTGCCGCTTTCCTGTGACTGCGCCCCAGCCTGCTGCGCCAGCAACGCCATGCAAACGCCCACGGCTTGCGCCATTGTCTTGATATGCATACACCCTCAATTTCTTATGTTTAGATTTTTAATGAACGACAATCGGCATCCTCATGCCTGGTCTTGCCCTGCTTCCAGCGTGAACGAGACGGGCAAGGTGACGGTCACAGTGCCCTGGTGCAAGACCTTGTCGGGCGGCGCCGGCAACGGTTGCGCGCGCTGCAGCACTTGCAGCGCTTCGCGGTCGAGCAGCGCCGTGCCCGATGAAGTGATCAACTCGCTGGCCAGCAGCTTGCCGTCGCGGTCGACCTGGAAACGCACCCAGGCGGCGCCAGCGCGCTTGCGCTGGCGTGCATCGCCAGGATAGCGCTTGAAATGGGCCAGGTGAGTGAGCACCCGGCTTTGCCAACTGGCCGGCGCCGCGCTGGCGGACGGCGTGTCGCTGTTGAACGGCGCCGCCTGCGGGCCGCGCACGGCGGCGGGCGCCGGCGTGGCGCTGCTGCTGGCCTGCGCAGGCGCCGATGAGGCGTCCTTGGCGACATCCTTGGCCGGCTCCGACGACGGGCTGGCCGCCGCCTTTTCCTCTTTTTCCGCCGCGACGATGTGCGGCGCTGCGGCGCGCGCCAGCAGCGGCACCGCCTCTTGCCGGGTGCTACTCTTTGTCGGCCGGGAATCACTGGAAGCGGCCGACTGGCGCGCACCCACTGCCAAGCTCGGCTGCGTTTCAGCCGACATCGCCTGCGCAGCAAAGACCAGCATCACGCTGGCCGGCGGTTGTGCAAGCACGCCGGTGACCGGCTGCCAGGCTGCCCACAACAGCAGCGCCAGCGCCGTGGCCAGCACCAGCGCCGTGGCAATGCCCCAGTTCAAGACGGGACGCAGCGCCAGCGTGGCCACCCCGCTCACCCGCCCTCCCGGCCAACCAGTCCCACTTTCAGATAACCGGCCTGGCGCAGGGCATCCATCACGCCCAGCACGTCTTCATAGGCGGCTTGCTTGTCGGCCTGGAAAAACAGCGTGCGTTGGCGGTCGCCGCCCGTCTCGACATCAAGCAAACGCCCCAACTGCTCGCGCGCCACGGGCGATTCCCCGAGGTACAGGCTGTGGTCGGCCTTCAGCGACACGAACAGCGGCTGGTCGGGACGCGGCTCGGGCTTGGCCGTGGCGGCAGGCAAGTCGATTTTCAGGTCGACCGTGGCCAGCGGCGAGACCACCATAAAGATGATCAGCAGCACCAGCATCACGTCGATGAAGGGCGTAACATTGATCTCGCAGAGTTCCGGCATGTCGGCCGTATCGTCGTCAGACGAAGGAAACAGGGAAGCCATGGTTCAAGCCTGCTTGCGCGCGTCGAGGTCACGGCTCAGCATCAGCAGCACTTGCGCCGAGGCGGCGCGCAGCTGGGCCTTGTACTGGTTGATGCCACGGCTCAAGAGGTTATAGATGACGACGGCGGGAATCGCGGCCACCAAGCCCAGGGCCGTCGCCAGCAAGGCTTCCGCGATCCCGGGCGCGACGGTGGCCAGGTTCGTACTCTGGCTGACGGCGATGCCGATAAAACTGTTCATGATGCCCCACACGGTGCCAAACAGCCCGACGAACGGCGCCACGGCGCCGATGCTGGCGAGCAGACCTATGCCTTGCGTCATGGCGCGTACCTGGTGCGCAATCCACTGTTCCTGGCGAAAACCGGCCCGCTCCTTCAAGGACGTGGCCGGCGCATTCGCGTGCGACAGACTCAGTTCCTGCTGTACCTCAGCGAGCAAATGTTGCGCCAGCAAACACGCCCCATGCTGCGTTTTTACTGCCGCGTCCGGCAAGCAGGTCGCCGTCTTCAGCACAGCCACGGCTCGCGCCGCCTCGCGCCGGGCTTTCAGCAGGCTGGCGCCTTTCACCAGCAAGACCACCCAGGTGGCCAGCGCGGCAATCAACAAGCCGACGAGGACGCTCTTCACGACCTGGTCGGCGGCGAAAAACATGCCCAGCGGCGACATGTCGTGTGGCAGCGCAGACGCTTGTGCGCTGGCATGGAACAGGGCGAGGAACACGCCACCGGTAGCGGCGTTAATAGAGAACAAGGTGGTACGCATGGGAGCTTCAACAGGTAACAGGCATGGCTGCGCCAACGGCGCGCATACGCATGCAAAAAAAATCGGAACAACTACCTGGCTGCTATGGATGAGCTTGCTGGGGAAGAATGCCGGGCTGAACGCCCGGCGGCAATACAAGCAATTACTTGGCGCTGGCGCCGGCTGTTGCTGCGGCTTCGGCTGTTACTGCTGCTGCCTCTGCTACTGCCGGCGTGAACCACACAAAATCGGCCTGCGTCGCCAGCACCGTGGCGCCGCGCGGCGCCAGTACCAGCACCAGCGGCGCGGGGCCGCCCGTCAAGTCCCGCACATGCAGCGGCACGCCCAGGTCCTTGTGCGCATGGTAGGCGCCAGCGATCAGCACGGCAGGCGCGGGCGCGGCCAGCAGGCGCTCGGCCATGCGGCGGTCGCGCTGTTGCTGCACCGACAGCATGGCGGCCAAGCGTGGCGCGTCGATCTGGTTATCATGCATGACACGGATAATGTCTTGCAATTTTTCATGCACCTTGCCATCGTTGGCCAGGTTGGAATGGATGCCCTGCACGGCCGGCTTGTCGATGAACATTTGCTTGATTTCGCTGCGGTCCAGGTTGGCCGACCAGAGCGGGTATGGCGCGCGCATCAGCGTCATGACCAGGTCGCCATATTGCTCCCATTTCCAGCTTGGCTGCCAGGCCATCAGCTCGGCCACGTGTGCCGGGCGCACCACGGGGTCCGTCTGCAGCCACGGTTTGACCTTGTCCACCTTGGCTTGCTGGTCCGGATTGAGCATTTCCAGCAGCACACTGCCTTGCGGACGCTGGCCCTGCAATTGCTGCAACAGCCATTGCTCGATCTGGTGATGGCTGAGCTGATCATGCTGTTCGCCGACGATCACGCGCGGCGCGGCTGCCAGCTGGACCAGCAATTGTTCAGCGCTCAGGCGCTGGCCGCTACGCAAGTCAACGATCTCGCCCAACTGGCGCACGTCTTGCGCAGAAACGGACGCGGCAGTCGTCGCACTCAACGGTGCGACGCTGCTGCAGGCGCTCAGCGCCAGCACGCAGGTGGGCAGGACGGCGGCGAAGGACAGGGGGAATTTCATGGGCATGGCCTTTCGGGTAAAGCGTGCAGTGCAAACAGGATAGGCGGGCATTTTAATAGAAATGATTCTCATTTACAACTAAGGCGGCGTAAAGCATGCAAATTTTTTATAACTGCCAAAATATCAACGCACTGCTTGCATGGCACCCCCGCGTGCGCAATAAAACAAAACAGCGCGGGACTCGCGTACATCAGACTGCGCTGTGGGCGGTACTCAAATCCGGACCAGATCGCGTGCCGGCAATCAATACCACCCCAAAAAGCAAATGCTGGGGTCGAAACCTGAGGGTACGCCCCCATTCCTTGCCGTTGGACTAATTTCTACAGCGGCATGCGCATCGGCACAAACGCAATGCCGTCCATTTCCACCTTCGGCCCCGTGGCGACGAAGCCCAAGCTGGCATACAAGGGCAAGGCGTAGAGCGAGGAATTGACGGTAAACGCCGTCACGCCGCCCCTGGCCAGCGATACCTCGCGGGCAGCCTGCCACAAACGGCGCGCCATGCCGCGCCGGTGCAGGGCGCGCGGCACGAACAGGTGGAACAGGTGCGTGTTGTCGCGCATCGCCACCACGCCGGCCAACTCACCATCGAGATACGCCAGCTGGTAAGCGTAATTGGGCAGCGACAGGTAGCCTTCGATGGCCGGCTGGCGGCAGTGTTGAATAAATTTTTCTGCCCCCGCACCGTCCGGGTGCAAGGTCAAAAAGGGCATCAAATCATCGATCAGGGCAACGATGGCGGGCGCGTCGGCGACCAGGGCGGGACGCATGATCGGTTCGGATAATGTTGTCATATTCAAATAATGCCATGCCTTCCTCGCCAGCGCTCACTCTCAACAAAAATCGCGGCTGCTGGTCCTTAAACGCCCCAGCAAATGCGACATATCGACCAGGCGCTTGGCCACCAGGTTGCGCACCAGCCCTTCGCGCTGCCACACGCCGTACACGCCCAGCAGGGGCGCGCTCAACACTTCGCGCCGCTGGCTGTCCACCAGATCGGGCCAGACGATGACGTTGACCGTACCTGTCTCGTCTTCCAGGGTCAGGAAGACCACGCCCTTGGCCGTGCCCGGGCGTTGGCGCACGGTGACGATGCCGCAGGCGCGCGCCAGCTGGCCATGCGTGTAGCTGGCAAGCGTCGCGGCGGGCAGGAAACGCTGCTCCAGCAACGGCTTGCGCAGCAGCGCCAGCGGGTGGCGGCCCAGCGTCAGGCCTTGCGCGCGGTAGTCGCTGACGATGCTCTCGCCTTCCGTCGGCGCGGCCAGCACGGGTAAGTCTTCCTCTGGTGTGATGGCGCGCAGCAAGTCCGTGTCGGGCATGGCGCCGGCCGCCTGCCACAACGCCTCGCGCCGGTGCCCGGCCAGCGCGTGCAAGGCGTTGCCGGCAGCGAGCACCTGCAAGTCATGCCGGTCCAGGCCGCCACGCCGGGCCAGGTCGGCCACGTCAAGAAAGGCGGCGATGGAACGCGCATCCTCGATGCGACTGGCCGCCTCCATGCGCATGCCAAACAGACTGTTCAAGCCCAAGCGCACGGCGGGCGCGCCGCCCTGCGCTGCCGGCCCTACCTGCCCGGCCTGCCCTTCCTGTTCTTCCAGCGTCGCCTCCCAGCCGCTGACGGCCACATCGACGGGCAGCACTTGCACGCCATGCCGGCGAGCATCCTGCACCAGCTGCGATGGACTGTAAAAGCCCATGGGCTGGCTGTTGAGCAAGGCGCACAGGAAGGCAGCCGGTTCGTGGCATTTCAGCCAGGAACTGGCGTACGTCAACAGGGCAAAACTGGCCGCATGTGATTCGGGGAAACCGTATTCGCCGAAACCCTCGATCTGGCTGAAGATGGCTTCGGAAAACTCTTTCTCATAGCCATTGTCCAGCATGGCATCGACGATGCGGTCATGGTAATTATTCATGCCGCCCTTGCGTTTCCAGGCCGCCATGGCGCGCCGCAACTGGTCCGCTTCACCGGGCGTAAAATCGGCGGCGATGATAGCCACCTGCATCACCTGCTCCTGGAAAATCGGGATGCCCAGGGTGCGCCCCAGGGCCTTTTCCAAGCCTTTCGGAAACACCACGGCTTCCTTCTGCTGGCGCCGCTGCAGATACGGATGCACCATACCGCCCTGGATGGGGCCGGGACGCACCAGCGCCACTTCAATGACGAGATCGTAAAATTGACGCGGGCGCAAGCGCGGCAGCATGCTCATCTGCGCGCGCGACTCGATCTGGAATACGCCGATGGTGTCGGCCTGACATATCATGTCGTAAGTGGCGCGGTCCTCAGCGGGAATATCCTGCATCCGGAACTCCTCGCCACGGCGTGCACTCACCAGTTCCAGCGCGCGGCGCAAGGCCGACAGCATGCCCAGCGCCAGCACGTCGACCTTCATCAAACCCAGCTCTTCAAGGTCGTTCTTGTCCCACTCGATGATGCTGCGCTCGGCCATGCTGGCGTTTTCAATCGGCACCAGGCGCGACAGCTTGCCTTGCGCAATCACAAAGCCACCGGGATGCTGCGACAGGTGCCGCGGAAATCCCAGTAACTGCTGCGCCAGGCTGGCCCACTGCTGCGACAACGGCGCCTCCGGGTCGAGCCCGCATTCGGCCAGGCGTTCCAGCAGATCGCGCTTGCCGTCGAACCAGCGGTGCGACTTGGCGACTTTTTCCACGATGGCCAGGTCGATCCCGAGTGCCCGGCCGCTGTCGCGCAAGGCGCTTTTCGGCCGGTAGCTGATCACCACGGCCGCCAGCGCGGCGCGCTCGCGGCCATATTTTGCGTAAATATATTGAATCACCTCTTCGCGCCGCTGGTGCTCGAAGTCGACGTCGATATCGGGCGGCTCGTTGCGCTCGCGCGACATGAAGCGCTCGACTAAGCAATTGCCGCGCGCCGGGTCCACTTCGGTGATGTGCAGGCAATAACAGACGGCCGAATTGGCAGCCGAACCGCGGCCCTGGCAGAGGATGTTTTGCCCGCGTGCAAAGCGCACGATGTCGTAGACGGTCAGGAAATACGGCTCGTAGGAAAGGTCGGCGATCAGGGCCAGTTCGTGCTCGATCTGCTGCTGTACGTGCGCCGGGATGCCGAGCGGAAAGCGCACGCGCGCGCCCGCATACGTTTCCTCGCGCAAATAGGTCGCCGGCGTGTGATGCGCGGGCACCAGCTCATCGGGATACTCATAGCGCAAGCTGTCGAGAGAGAAGGTACACAGTGCGGCGATGCGCAGGGTTTCGGCCAGCGCTTGCGGCGGATACACATTGGCCAGGCGCAAGCGGGCGCGCAGATGCTGCTCCGCATTTTGCGCCAGCGCATAGCCGCATTCGCCCACGGGCTTGCCCACGCGGATGGCGCACAAGGTGTCGAGCAAGGGCTTGCGCGAACGCACATGCATGCACACATGGCCGACAGCCACCACGCGCAAGCCCAACGCCTGCGCGGCGTCTTGCACGCTGCTGCGGTGTGCTTCATCCTGCGCCCGCTGCAGCAGGTTCAGGCCTATCCAGCTGCGCGCGCGGCCAAAGGTGGACGCCATCCACGCGCCCTGCGCGCGCAGCGTCTCGGGCTGGGCCGGATAGCTGGGCAGCAAGATCATCAGACAGCCGGGCAAACCCTGCAAATGGGCAAACCCGGGCGGGGGCGTGGCGAAATCATCGGGCGTCAGCAAGTAACGGCCCTTGGCCGCGCGCGTGCGCGCCATGGTGATCAGCTCCGACAAGTTGCCGTAGCCCTCGCGGTCCTGCACCAGCGCCAGCAAGGACAGCGCCGGGCTGCCATCGGCCTGCGTCAAATGAAAATGCGCGCCGATAATGAGCGGAAAACCGGTCCGCTTGGCCACTGCATGGGCGCGCACCACGCCAGCCAGCGAACACTCGTCCGTAATGGCCAGCGCCCTGTAACCGAGCTGGGCAGAGCGCGCCACCAGCTCCTCCGCATGCGAGGCCCCATGCAAGAAGCTGAAATTGCTCAGACAATACAACTCAGCATACTCGGCTAAGACTGCGCCCCACATGACACACCTCAATACTGTATATAAACACAGTATATTATACGCATCTTGAATCGGGCGGCAGCTGATCGTGCTGATCGTGCTGATCGTGCTGATCGTACTTATTGTGCTGATCGTTTATGCTGGTGTTTTTCCTTTTGTCTAGACTGCCATGATCGTCCAACTCCTGAAATGTTTCGGCACCGCAGCCGGTGGCGGCAATGCAGCGCTGGTCGTGGAAAACGACCACGCCAGCGTCACGGCGCGCCAAACCTTCGCGCGCGAACACCGGGTCGGCGCCTGCGTCTTCATCGACCGGCAAGCGGACGGCGCCATCGTGCTCGACTATTATTATCCGCACACGCGCAGTGCGCTGTGCCTGCATGCCACCTTGGCAGCGACGCATGTGCTGCTAACGGCGCCTGGCGCCACGGCAACGCTGACGGTGAGCACGGCCATGCACGGGCAAGCCTTGCAACTGGTACGCCGCGCGGCAGGCATATCGCAACGCTTATTCGTGGGCCTCACGCCGCAACCGGCGCCAGCGGTCATGCTGGAAAAATATCTTGCCTCGGAACTCATGGGCCAGCACATGCACTTGCTGTCGCCGCCCGTGATCGCCTCGGTCGGCAGTGCAAAGCTGCTGCTGGAAGTGGCCGACAGCAGCATCCTGCGCGCGCTGCGGCCGAACCTGGAACTGATCGCCGACTGGAGCACCTTGCATACAGTGAACGGCTGCTATGTGTATTGCCGCACGGGCGAAGACAGTTACGAGGGACGCAACTTCAACCATCTCGACCCGTCGCTGGAAGACAGCGCCACGGGCGTAGCGGCGGGTGCACTGGCATCGCATAGGCAACAATCGCTGCGCCTGCATCAGGGCCATGTGACACAGCAACCGTGTTTGATCGAGGTGCACTACCGTCCCGGGGAAATCCTGGTGGGCGGCATGGTGCAAGCGTGCACCTGAAAGGGGCATCATGCACCAGTGTAAGGCAAGCCAGGCGATGGACAAAAAGATAGTCCACCAGGAAACAACAGTTGGGGCAGATTTGTAATAAAAAACAAAGTATCGCTAGTGGAGCACGAAATGATGGCACTAGAATCAATGGCACTAGAATGAAATAAATCTTGCCCATCAGCCACTTGGAGACACCGCGTGCCCACCCTTACCATCTTGCGTAAAGCCATCCTCATCAGCCTATACGGCAGCGCCGCCATGGCCGCATTCGGTCCCGCCGCCATGGCCCAGACCACGGAAGCGGGCGCCACCGATGGTCCCGTGCAAACAGTCAGCGTGGTCGGCTCGCGCCGGGTCACCAGTTCCGCCACCGACACCATGGCGCCGGTCGATATCATTCCCATTTCCAAGGTGGCAGAGCAAGGTGGCCAGTTTGACCTGGCCCAATCGCTGCAATACATTTCGCCCTCGTTCAACTCCACGCGCCAGACGGGCGCCGACGGCGCCGACCTGGTCGATTCAGCCGCCCTGCGCGGTCTCGGTTCCGACCAGACCCTGGTGCTGGTGAATGGCAAGCGGCGCCACACGACGGCCCTGGTCAACCTGTTTGGCGCGCGCAACCGCGGCAACACGGGCACGGACATGAATGCGATTCCCTTGCTGGCGATCAAGAACGTGCAAGTGCTGCGCGACGGTGCCGCCGCCCAATACGGCTCGGATGCTATTGCCGGTGTGATCGACATCGAACTGAAGAAAAGCCTCGGTTGCGAAGCGGTAGCCGGCTACAGCCAGTACTCAGCCAGCGACGGCAAGAACTATATGACGTCCGCATATTGCGGCATCGCGCTGGGCGACAAGGGCACCCTGGCCATCACGGGCGAATACCTGGACCGGGGCCGCTCGAACCGGGCTGATGCGGACAGCATGCGCATCATCGGCGACACCAAGGCCAAGAACAAGACCCTGTACGTCAATGGCGACTACGCCACCAGCAGCACCAGCAAACTGTACTTCACGGCCGGCGCGCAAACGCGTGACGCGTCGAGCGCCGCGTTTGGCCGTGGCGGCATCGGCAGCGAGGACATTCCGTCGCGCAATTCGGCCGCCATGTATCCGAACGGTTTCGTACCGTTCATTAACGGCAAGATCGACGACCAGTACGCCACCGTCGGCCACCGCAGCCAGATCGGCGAATGGCATGCGGACTTTTCGCAAACCTTTGGCTACAACAAGATGCGCTACGACATCAGTAACACCTTGAATGCATCGATTGCCAACCTCGACTTGATGAACGGCGGCAAAGGCGTCAGCGCCAGCAACTACGACGCGGGCGGCTTCTCGTTCCAGCAGCTGACCAGCAACGCCGATTTCAGCCGCTACTATGACACGGTGATGAAAGGCATGAACCTGGCCTTCGGCGCCGAATATCGCAGCGAGCAATACAAGATCATGGCCGGCGAACGGGGCTCCTACATCGACGCCGACGGCGTGGGCATGGGCGGCAATGCGGGCAGTCAGGGCTTTCCCGGCTTCCAGCCCGGCGACGCCAGCAAGGCCAAACGCCACAGTATCGCCGCGTATGCCGACGTGGAACTGGAATGGACGGAACGCCTGAAAACGCAGGCTGCCCTGCGCTATGAAAAATTCAGCGATTTCGGTTCTACCGTGACGGGCAAACTGGCCGCCAGCTATAAAGTGGTGCCAAATGTGCTGCTGCGTGGCTCGGCCAGCACGGGTTTTCGCGCGCCATCGCTGCAGCAAGTGTATTTCTCGTCCACCTTCACCGACTTCATCGGCGGCGTGCCTACCGACGTGGTGCTGGCCCCGAATGGCGGCAGCGTCGCCAACGCGGCCGGCATTCCCAAGTTGAAAGAGGAAAAATCCACCAGCTTTACGTTAGGCACCACCTGGACGCCGACGCAAGCCATTTCCGTGACGGCCGACTTGTACAATATCAAGATCAAGGACCGCATCGTGCTGTCGGGCCGCTTCAATGCCGACAACTACCCGGACCTGGCAGCGCGCCTGGCCCTGTTGGGCGTTGGCGAGGCGCAATTCTTCGTCAACTCCATCGATACGCGCACGCGCGGCCTGGACCTGACGGCCTCGCACAAGGGCGAGCTGGCCGGCAACCGCCTGAACACCTTCCTGGCGCTGAACTTGAGCAAGACGGAAGTGATGAAAATCAAGACGCCTGACTCGCTGAAAGGCTACGAAGACGTGCTGCTGTCCGAGCGCGAACGCCTGTTCATCGAACAGGGCGGCCCACGCGCGAAATCCACGCTGGGCTTCGACTACATCACGGGCAAACTGGAATCGAACTTGCGCGTCATTTATTTTGGTCCGCAAACCCTGGGCACCTTCAGCGGCACGGCTGCCGGCGTGCCCAACGCCCGTTACGCAGCCAAGACCTCGGCCGACCTGAGCTTTACCTACAGCGTCAACAAGAACACCAAGCTCACTTTCGGTGGCAACAACATTTTCAACGTCAAGCCGAGCACGCAAAACCCGGACGAGACGGACAACGGCTTCAAGTACGACAGCGTGCAGTTCGGCTTGAACGGTGCCTCGTATTTCGGCCGGCTGTGGGTGAAATTCTGATCACCATTTCCGTCTGAAGAAACAGCGGCTGCGCCAGCATGGGCAGCCGCTGTTTCTTTATGCACATCAATACACTGCCGTCCAAGATCGATTGTCGCTGCTCTTGATATGGCAAGAGCTCGATTCAGCAACTGTGCCGCGCAGCACGGCTGCGGCGAACAATCTTTGCCCTGCGACGGAAAGCACGGATAATAGCGGCTAACTCATCAGCACAGTATTGGATTACCTCATGGAAATTAAAGTCAACTTTCTCGATAAGCTGCGGCTTGAAGCCAAGTTCGACGATTTTACGGTCATCGCCGACCAGCCCATCCGCTATAAAGGCGATGGTTCGGCGCCCGGCCCGTTCGATTATTTTTTGGCATCATCGGCGCTGTGTGCCGCGTACTTCGTGAAGTTGTATTGCGATACGCGCAATATTCCGACCGAAAATATTCGCCTGTCGCAAAACAATATCGTTGATCCGGACAACCGTTACCAACAGATATTCAAGATTCAAGTCGAGCTGCCAGCCGATATCTCGGCCAAGGACCGCCAGGGTATCTTGCGCTCTATCGACCGTTGCACGGTGAAAAAAGTGGTGCAGACGGGTCCCGAATTCGTGATTGAAGAAGTCGAGAACCTGGACGCCGATGCGCAAGCCTTGCTGGCCCTGAATCCGGCTCCTGGCGCGAGCACGTATATCGTCGGCAAGGACTTGCCGCTGGAGCAAACCATCGCCAATATGTCCAGCCTGCTGGCGGGTCTGGGCATCAAGATTGAAATCGCTTCGTGGCGCAACATCATCCCGAATGTATGGTCGCTGCATATCCGCGACGCGCACTCGCCCATGTGTTTCACCAACGGCAAGGGCGCAAGCAAGGAAAGCGCGCTGGCCTCGGCCCTGGGCGAGTATATCGAGCGCCTCAGCAACAACCATTTCTACGCCGGTTCGTTCTGGGGCGAGGATATTGCCAACGCGCCATTCGTGCATTACCCGAACGAGCGCTGGTTCAAGCCGGGCCGCAAGGATGCGCTGCCGAAAGAGATTCTCGACGCTTACTGCCGCGACATCTACGATGCCGATGGCGAGCTGCGCGGCTCGCACCTGATCGATACCAATTCCGGCAATGCCGAGCGCGGCATTTGCTCGCTGCCGTATGTACGCCAGTCCGACGGCGAGACCGTGTATTTCCCCTCCAACTTGATTGAAAACCTGTACGTCAGCAATGGCATGAGTGCCGGCAATACCCTGGTCGAAGCGCAGGTGCAATGTCTGTCGGAAATTTTCGAACGGGCCGTGAAGCGCGAAATCCTCGAAAGCGAGATCGCCCTGCCCGACGTGCCACAGGCAGTGCTGGCGAAGTATCCCGGCATTCTGGCCGGCATACAGGGATTGGAAGAGCAAGGCTTTCCCGTGCTGGTGAAAGATGCGTCGCTGGGCGGCGTGTACCCGGTGATGTGCGTCACCCTGATGAACCCGCGCACGGGCGGCGTGTTTGCCTCGTTCGGCGCGCACCCAAGCCTGGAAGTAGCGCTAGAGCGCAGCCTGACGGAGTTGCTGCAGGGACGCAGCTTTGAAGGCTTGAACGACTTGCCGCAACCGACCTTTGCCAGCGAAGCTGTCACCGAGCCCAACAACTTCGTCGAACACTTCATCGATTCCAGCGGCATCGTCTCGTGGCGCTTTTTCAGCGCCAAGGCCGATTACGACTTTGTCGAGTGGGATTTTTCCGGCCACGGCGACGGCTCGAATGCCGAGGAAGCGGCGACCCTGTTCGGCATCCTCGCCGACATGGGCAAGGAAGTCTACACGGCCGAGTACGACCAACTGGGCGCTATCGCTTGCCGTATCCTCGTGCCCGGTTATTCGGAGGTGTATCCGGTCGAAGATTTAATCTGGGACAACACCAACAAGGCGCTGCTGTTCCGCGCCGACATCCTGAACCTGCATGGCCTGGACGATGCCAGCCTGGAAGACCTGCTCGAGCGCCTGGAAAACAGCGAGCTCGATGAGTACGGCGACATTGCCACCCTGATCGGCATCGAGTTTGACGAAAATACCGTCTGGGGCCAGCTGACAACGCTGGAATTGAAGCTGCTGATTCGTCTCGCCTTGCAGCAATTCGAGGAAGCGAAAGAGCTGGTAGAAACGTTCCTGCAGTACAACGACAACACGCTCGAGCGCAAGCTGTTCTATCAAGCCTTGAACGTGGTACTGGAAGTGGAACTGGACGAAGAGCTGGAACTCGATGATTACGTGCTCAATTTCCGCCGCATGTTTGGCGACGCCCGCATGGACGCGGTGCTGGGCTCGGTGGACGGCAGCGTGCGCTTCTTCGGCCTGACGCCGACCAGCATGCAACTGGAAGGCCTTGAGCGGCACCAGCGCCTGATCGACAGCTACAAAAAGCTGCACGCAGCGCGCGCCAAGGCGGCGCGCTAAAGCGGCAAGCCAGGGATGGACCTGCCGCAGTGTATCCCTGGCAGCGCGCCTGACGACTATCAGCCAGCCGCCAGCGCCGCGATCTCTTTCTGCATGTTTTCAATGGCCCGCGCGTTATACTGATCGGCGAAATACGCATCGCCAAACAGTTGGCCCGCCTGCGCCTTGGCGCACAGGTGCTGCAAGGCCAAGCCCCGCTGCTCGTTGAAGCGCACGCGGTCCACATGCGCGTATTCAAGGCCGATGGCTTGCGTATAGGCGTGATACACCTCTTCATCCTGGCCCAGGATGGCCAAGTCGGCGCTGAGCATGGCATCCTTGAGCGCGTGGCTGATGCCGGGGCCCTGGAAATGGTCGGTAACGCGTATCAATTGTGCTACATCATGGTTATCCCCAGCGTCGAGGCCGCTGGCCAGCCACAGTTGGGCGCTCGCTTCTTCGCTGGAAAACAGCGCGTCTTCGTCGTGGCTGTAGACGGCGTCATGGAACCAGAAAGCTTTTTTCACCAGCGCGCTGTCGCGTGTAGAGGCATAGGTGTTGTCGGCCCACACGCGGATCTCGGACAGGCCGTGCACCAGGTGGTCGAGGTTGTGATAGTGGCGGTCCGTGCCGCCATACGCCTGTGCTCCCGTCAAGTGCGCGAACCAGTGATCGGCCAGCGCGACATCGGCTGGCGCAGCGGTGGCGTAATGCCACAGCGCTTCCCACTCCTTGCGCAGGCAGTCGAGTATCCATGCGTGGTAGGCAGGGCCGGGAACGAATTTCTTCATGGTCCAGTTCCAGCCCACGGGGCCTTCCAGCGCCTTGACGAAGCTGGAACTGACAGAACCGAGGTCGCGCGGCGGCATGACGAAAATCGTCTTGGCGCCCTGCAACACGTCCACATTGGTTTGCTGGATCAGGTTTTCATAGTCGAAATCGGCAGTCGTGCGGATGCCGCGGATCAGATAGTCGCAGCCATGCTTTTTCGCCGCGCGCGCCGTGTAATCGCCCTTGACGATGACCACTTGCACATTGTCCCAGCCACATTCGCGCGCGCTCTGCTCGATGATGCGCTTGCGGTCTTCGGCAGGAAACTGGGGGCGCTTGGCGGGGTTTTGCGACAGGAACACGATCACCTCGTCGGCAAGCGAACGCGCTTCGCCGATCACCCACATATGGCCGTTGGTGATGGGGTCGAGTGTTCCTGAAAATCCGATTCTCTGCATGTGCGCTCCGTGGTCTGATTCTGCTTGTTTCGCAGACAATATAGGGCCACGGCGCGCGCGTCAATGCAGCAGCTTAAAGATCGGCCTCATCGCGCCTCGATCTGGAGAGAAATCTGCCTCATTTTTTTGCCGGCAAGGGCAATTCCACGCGCACGCACAAGCCGCCCAGGCGCTCGGACTTGTCCAGCACCAGGCGCGCGCCATGGTGTTCGGCAATGGCCTTGATGATGGCCAGCCCCAGGCCGCTGCCGTTGGCATCCGTGCCGGGCACGCGGTAGAAACGGCTGAAGACGCGCTCGCGCTCCTCGGGCGCAATGCCGGGGCCGCTGTCTTCCACCGACAAGGTCACGCCGACGGGGCTGGCGCGCAGGTCGATATCGACCGTACCGCCCTGCGGCGTGTACTTGATGGCGTTGTCGACCAGGTTGCGCAGCATGATGTTGAGCGCATCGGCCTGCCCCGCCACCTTGGCCGGGTCCATGTGGTGCAGGCCCAGGTCGATCTTGCGCGCTTGCGCGATACCAGCCATGTCGCCCAGCGCGCGCTTGACGACGTCATTCAAGTCCACCGCCTGCAACTGGTCGCCGCTGGCGGCGCTCGCTTCCTGGCGCGCCAGCACCAGCAACTGCTCGACCAGGCGCGTGGCCCGCTCGATGCCGGCGCTGACGCGGGAAATGGCCAGGCTGCGCTTTTCTTCCGATTCGGCCCGCTCCAGGCTCAGCACCTGCAATTTCAATGCCGCCAGCGGCGTGCGCAATTCATGCGCGGCGTCGGCGACAAAATGCTGCTGCGCGTCGAACGCCGTCTTTACACGGCCGAACAGCAAGTTCAATTCATGCACCAGGGGCCGCACTTCGTCGGGCAAGCCCGCTTCCGAGACGGGCGAGAGGTCGTCCGCCTGGCGCGCCGCCACCTGTTTGCGCACGCGCGAGACGGGTGCCAGCGAACCGCTGACGACCCACCAGACGACCAGCATCAATATCGGCGCCATCAGGGCAATCGGCCCCACCGTGCGCAGCGCCAGGCTGCCGGCCATGCGCTTGCGCACGGCCATGTCCTGGGCGATCTGCACGGTCTGGGAACTGGTTTGCACGGAAAAGATGCGGTAGGTGGTGCCGTTCGCCTTGACATTCGAAAAGCCCAGCACGGCGCGCTGCGGCAGTTCCGCGCGCGTGATCGAGCGGAACACCTGCACGCCATCGGGCGTCCACACCTGCACCACCATATCGTTGTTGACCGGGTCGGCCGGCAACGCTTGCGCATGGTTGGCCAGCGGCGCGCCGGAGCGCAGCGACAAGGCCATCTGCTGCATGTGATAGTCGAAGATCTGATCGGCGTCGTACAGGGCGCTGCGATAGGCGATCGACGCCTGCGCCAGAGCCGCCATGATGATGGCCGCCAGCAAAAACCACAGCAGACGGCCGCGCAGCGAATGCGTCACCGTGACCTTCATCCTCATGCCTTGGGCACCATATAACCGAGACCGCGCACGTTCTGGATCAGGTCGCTGCCCAGCTTCTTGCGCAAGCCATGGATATACACTTCCACGGCATTGCTGTTGACTTCATCCTTCCAGCTATACAGTTTTTCTTCCAGCTGCGCGCGCGACAGCACGATGCCGGGGCGCGCGATCAACGCTTCCAGCACGGCCCATTCACGCGCCGACAGATTGACGGGATGGCCCTCGGCGATCACTTCGCGCGTCAGCGGATTGATCGACACGCCCTGGTGTTCGAAGATCGGCTCGGGCCGCCCCGAGGCGCGCCGCAGCAGGGCGCGGATGCGCGCCAGCAGTTCATCGAGGTCATACGGCTTCAAGACATAATCGTCGGCGCCCGCGTCCAGGCCAGCGATGCGCTGCTCGACGGCGTCGCGCGCCGTGGCCACCAATACGGGCGTGTCGAGCTTGCGCAAACGCATGGAACGCAGCACATCGAGGCCATCCTTGCGCGGCAAGCCCAGGTCCAGCAGCACCAAATCATAGGTTTGCGTCTGCAAGGCCGTATCGGCCATATCGCCATCCTTGACCCAGTCCACCGCGTAATGCTCGGCGCGCAGCAAATCGAGCACCACCTCGCCGATCATCGTATCGTCTTCTACCAGCAATAGCCGCATGGCTGCTCCTTGTTCAATTTTTCACCCCAACGGCGAAAGGCCGGGGTCGAACCCGACGGGGGAATGTGTCCCAATGGGACACATTCCGATCGCGAAGTGACTGACCCCGGTACTAAGTAATCAACCCAAACGCACGGGAATAAAAATCTTGTCGGGCCCGCGCTGTATCAGCAAGGCTACCGACTTGGCCGATTTCTCGACCACCTCGCGTACCTGTTCGACTGTGTTGACGGGGTGGCCATTGACCGACAATAGCACGTCTCCCGGCTGCACTCCGGCATTCGCGGCCGCGCCGCCGGCGTCTTCGACCAGCAGGCCGGCGCTGATGCCAGCCATGCGTTTTTCATCCGATTGTAAAGGACGCAGGGCCAGGCCCAGCTTTAACTTGCCGGCGGCGCTGTCGTTTTTTGCCACCTCGGCCACCTTGTCGGCGGCATTGCCCAGCATCGCCGTCAGGCTGACGATCTTGCCGTCACGCCAGATATCCATGCTGATCTTGTCGCCTGGCAAGGACGTGCCCACCAGCGCCGGCAAGTCGGCCGAAGCGATGATGCGCTGGCCATTCACCTTGCGCACCACGTCGCCCGATTTCAGGCCTGCCTTGTCGGCCGGGCTGCCGCGCTCCACGTTGGCCACCAGCGCGCCTTCCGGCGTGGCCAGCTTGAACGAGTCGGCAAAGCCCTGGTTCACTTCCTGCACCGTTACGCCCAGCTTGGCATGGCTGGCCTTGCCCGTGGCAACGATCTGGTCCTTGATGCGGCCGGCCAGGTCGATGGGGATGGCGAACGACAAGCCCTGGAAGCCGCCCGTCTGGCTGTATATCTGTGAATTGATGCCGACCACTTCGCCGCGCGTGTTGAACAGCGGGCCGCCAGAATTGCCGGGGTTCACCGCCACATCAGTCTGGATGAACGGTACGTTGCTGTCATCGGGCAGGGAACGGCCCTTGGCGCTGACCACGCCCGCCGTCACCGTGCTGTCGAAACCATATGGCGAACCGATGGCCAGCACCCATTCGCCCACTTTCAGCTCGCTCGAATGACCGAGCGGTACGATGGGCAGCTTGTTGGCGTCGATTTTCAGCACCGCGATATCGGTCTTCGGATCCGTGCCCAGCACCTTGGCGCGAAATTCGCGGCGGTCGTTGAGCTTGACGGTCACCTCGCGCGCATCGCGCACCACATGGGCGTTGGTCATGATGATACCGTCCTGGCTGACGATGAAGCCCGAACCGAGGCCGTGCGTGGGCACATCGCGGCCACCGCGCTGCCCGCCTTGCGGCCCCTGGAAGCGGCGAAAGAATTCGAAGAACGGATCGTTGGCGAAGTCATCGTTGCCCGCCTGGGCCGCCGAGTCGTAGGCCACCTTGGTGCTGCCCGTGACACTGATGTTGACCACGGCCGGGCTGTTGCGCGCGGCGATCTGGCTAAAGTCGGGCAAGGCCACCAACGGCGCGCCGGCAGCGGGTGCCACTGCAGCGGCCACCGCAGTGGCAGGCGCGGCGGCTGCGCCATTCGCGCCAGCATTATTCTGGCGCATCACCATGGCACCGCCCGCACCCAGCACACCGATCGCGGCCAGCGCGGCTACGGTGCGTTTGATTTTAAGAGATGCGGTATTGGTTTGCTGTTCCATGCATTGCTCCTCATTCAATGAGATGTTGATGTATGCAATAGTGGGCCACGAGTCTTAGGCGGTGCTTAACATTTTTCCATTTGGAAACAGGCGCTGGCGCCGTTGAGCAGGCTGTCATCTTGCCTGCCGCGCGCACCTCGCATGGAGGGCTATGCAGGGCCCGAACGGGCTCTGGACGTGACACTGGCCGGATCAACCGGCCAGTATTTTACTATACGGAAAAGGGGTACCCCTCTCCGACGATGCCAGCGCGTGGCGCCGACATCAGCTCAACTCAACTGAGTTCAGCTCAGCTCAGGCTGCCTGGCGCTGATCGAGCGCATTCACGTTAGCGGCGCTGGCGTGGGTGCCGCTGCCGATCTCGATCTTGCGCGGCTTCAGCGCTTCCGGTACTTCACGCACCAGCTCGATGGTCAGCATGCCGTTTTCAAACGTGGCGCCCGTGACCTTCACGTGGTTAGCCAGCTGGAAACGCTGTTCGAAATCGCGGGCAGCGATGCCGCGGTGCAAGAACGTGCGCTCGACGCCATCTTTCTGCTTGCGGCCCGTGACATGCAGCGAATCACGTTCAGCAATGATGTCGATCTCTTCGCGCGAGAAGCCGGCCAATGCCATCACGATCCGGTATTTATCTTCCGACACCAGTTCGATGTTGTAAGGGGGATAGCTCGGTTGTGCATCGGCGCGCTGTTCGTTCAGCAACTGTGCCAGGCGGTCAAAGCCGATGGCGGAACGGTACAGGGGAGCAAGGTCAAAAGTACGCATGATAAATATCCTTTTCAAATGAAGCGATAAGAGGGGCGGACCTCACCGTGAGCATCCGCTTGCTACCAATCTAAGGACGATCAAGCGGCCTTCAAGGCCTTGAAAAAGACGATTTTTGCCCCAGTGCCGAAAGTATTTTTGAAGCTTGCTGCGCGGCGCTCTAGTCGTCGGTGTGCAAGGCGCAGGCCAGCGCCGTCCGATTGCTCACGCCGAGCTTGCGGTAAATCATATGCAACTGGTTGCGCACGGTAGCTGGCGACTTGTCGAGCGCGCGGGCGATCAATTTGTAAGGCGCGCCGCGCATAGCCATGGCCGCCACCAGCCGCTCGGCCGGCGTCAGACGCTGCATGGCGACGTTGCCTGAGAGCCTGTTTTCATGCATGGGCTGGCTCCCCGCCCCTGCTGGCATCGCGCAAGGTCTCGCCGCGTTTTCTCATGATGGGACTGTCCTTTTCGGCTAGGCGGACCAGCTGCAATGCGGTCCTTCATGCTCTTGTTCGCAGCGTACCGCCATCCGGTTCAATCTTTTTGCAATGACATTGCGCGAGCCCCTGCGCCCATGCCTTGGCAGACCTTGCCCTTACCAATACTGCACTATTTCTCCGATGCTATAATCGCAACGACGTAATTGCCTGCCCTTCATTCAACCTGTCCCGGCCCCGCCACCATGAGTGCATTGCCTGTCTATCCTGCCGAATTGCTCGCTGCCATGGCAGCAGGCGACCAGCGCGCGCTGGACGCCCTGTACCGCGCCTGGTCGCCGCGCGTGCGCGTGTTTGCGCGCCTGCAGCTAAGCGGCTCGGGGCTCGATGTGCACGCGGTCGCCGACGAAGTCACGGTGGATGTGTTCCACGATATCTGGCGCGCGCCCATGCGCTACGACGGCCGGGTGGCCTTCGGCACCTGGCTGCTGACCCTGGTCCGCAACAAGGCCATCGACCAGATCCGCCGCCACGGCAAGCGCCTGGCGCGCGAAACGCCGTTCGACGGCGATGACGACGCGCAAGCGCCAGCAGAGTACGATCCGGGGCCGCAGGCGCAAACGGAAACCGTGCAGCGGCGCCATGCCGTGCTGAAATGCCTGCAGCGCCTGCGCAACCCGATGCAGCGTGAAAGCCTGACCCTGTGGGCGCTCGACGACCTGTCGGTCGCTGACATCGCGCATATCCAGCAAGCACCGGCCGGCACCATCAAGACGCGCCTGTTTCATGGCCGCATTAACTTACGCCAGTGCATGGAGCGCTGGTTTGTCCAGGAAGGCGGACGCCATGACTGACCCCCTCGATCCCCACGATCGCCACGAGCAGGCGCTGCGCGCCATGCTGCCCGATTACCTGAATGGCCATGCGCCGGCGGCCGACGCCAGCCGCATCGCCGCCCGGCTGCACGCTGACGCGGCATTGGCCGCCGACGCCGCCTGGCTGCGCGAGATCCGCGCCGCCATCGGCGATGAAGCTGCCAGCCTCGATCCGGACGCGGGCCTGGCGCAACTGCACAGCCGCCTGGAGCGCCCCAGCTCATGGCGCCGCCTGCTGCTGCGCCTGTCGCTGCCGGCCCTGGCACCAATGGCGATCACGGCACTGGCCAGCATCTGCATGGTCCAGGCCTGGCTGCTGTGGCAGGCGCCGGCCGCGCCGGTGGAGCTGCTGAGCTGGCGCGGCGCGCCCGGGGCAGCGGCGCCGCCGGCCAGCTTGCGCGTGCAATTCTTGCCCCATGCCAGCATGCAACAAGTGGCGACGGCGCTGGAACAGGCGCAGGCCGGCATCGTCGCCGGTCCCCTGCCCGACCGCAGCTACCTGCTCGATGCGGCCGACCCGCAGGCGGCCCTGCGCAGCCTGCAAGCGAGCGGCGTGACGGGCGAGACATCGCGCATTGACGCCCACACCGCACCATGAGACGGATGCGGCGTCGGCAAGCATGGCTGCTGCGGTCTTGCCTGCGGTCTTGCCTGCTGTCTTGCCTGCTGGGCGGCACGGCGCTGGCGGGCGAACGCCATGCCTTGCTGATCGGCGTGGCGGACCTGCCCGCCATGCCGCGCAGCAGTTGGCTGGCCGGTCCCACGGCCGACGTGAATGCCATGCACGCGGCGTTGCTGCAACAGGGTTTTGCCGACGCACGCATCGAGCGCCTGGCCGACGACGCGGGCGCCAGCCAGGCGCCCACGCGCGCGGCCGTCCTGGCGCGCCTGGCGCAGCTGGAAAAGACGCTGGGCAAGGACGACTTGCTGCTGCTGTACTGGTCCGGCCACAGCGTGCTGCTGCCCGCCTATCCGGGCCAGGCAGCGGCGCCCCAGGGACGACGCACGCGCTTGTTGACGCGCGACAGCCAGGTCAGTTACCAGGGCCGGCAACTCGATGGCGGCATCGCTAGCAGCGAACTGGGGCGCGCTATCGATGCGTTTGCCGCGCGCCAGACACAGGTCGTGGCCATCTTCGATACCTGCCATGCGGCGGCCGGCACGCGCAGCGGCGACGGCCTGACATGGCGGGGGCTGGCGGCGCCCGATATCGGCTGGCGCCCCATGCCCGGCGCGCCAGCGGCCAGTCATGACGCAGCAGCAGCCGACGCGCCGCGCGCGCGGCCGCGCTTTGTCGCCTTCTACGCATCCGAAGCCCAGCAACGCACGCCGGAAGCGACTGCGGCTGCCGCGCCGGGCCAGGCGGCTGGCCTGTTTACGCAGGCCGTGATCGCCGCCCTGCAAAGTGAGCCGCAAACCTATGCCATGTGGGCCGGCGCCGCCACGCAGCAATACCAGTCCGCCTTGCGCGCCTACCAGTTGCCGCGCTCCGCCTGGCCCTCACCCGTGTATGCGGGCGCGCTCGACGCAGCGCTGTGGCAGGGCGGCGCCACCGGCGCGGCGCCGCTGTGGCCCGTGCAGCGCGATGCGCGTGGCTGGCAAGTGCCATATGGCCTGCTCGACGGCATACGCGAGGGCGACCTGTTCCGGCACGCCGGCACGCGTTGGCGCGCCGCCACGGTCGGCTGGGGAGAAACGCGGCTGGCGCTGCTGCCCGGCGATGGCGGCGACAGCGCCGCGCCAGGCTGGGCCAGCCGCACGCCCGCGCCGCTGCCGGCCGGTGCCGCGAGGCACGGCGGACAGCGCCTCGCCACCCTGCTGGCGCTGCCCGCCACGCCAGGCCAGCCCCTGCTCGACGCGCGCATCGAACTGACCCTGCCGGGCAAGGCGCCGCGCCAGCTGGCATTCACCGATGGCGACCTGGGCGTGCTGCCGGCCGGCACACGCATCGGCCTCAGCGTGGAAAACCGGGGCGCCGCTTCCATCGACCTGGGCCTGGCGCACTTGCCGCTGGACGGCCCCGCCGCGCGCATCTATCCGGCCCTCGACGGCGACAGCAACCGCATGCCGCCCGCCATCGGCGCCGGCATCAGCCGATTCGAGCGCAGCTTCGTCGTCAGCGGCCCGCGCTTCGGCGTGGAATGGCTGGCGCTGGTGGCCGCACCGGCGGCAAATGGCGCGCCGCAGCGCCGCTTCGCCATCCTCGATACGCTGCCCGGACTGGCCAGCACGCGCGGCGGCGCCGCGCCCTCGCCTGCGGCAGCACTGCCGCAGGCCGGGGCAAGCCATGCCGACCAAGCCCAGGTGGCGCGGCTATCCTGGCGCTCGGTGCAATGAAACGCCTCATCCTGGGCTTGCTGCTGGCCGCGTCGGCGTGGCTGCAAACGGCATCGGCCGACACCTGCCAGGCCGTCATCGCGCCATGGCTGGCGCAGGCGAACGACGCCAACGACAAGGAACAGCCAGCCGTCTCGCTGCCCCTGTTCCAGCGCAGCGTGGCCGCCTGCCGCGCGGCGCACGACCGGGCCGGCATCGCCACCGGCCTGCTGGGCGTGGGCCAAAGCCTGCACATGCTCAACCGCTATGCCGAGAGCGAACTAGCCTTGCTGGAAGGCTGGGCCATCCGCCAGGCGCTCGACGACGGCGATCCGCGGCGCGAAAGCATGTACTACCCGAGCGAACTGATGTACCTGTACCGCCAGTGGAGCCGCTTCGACCTGGCCTGGCAATGGGGCGACGTCGCACTGGCGGCGAAAGCGCGCCTGATCGGCAAGGACACGGTAGCGTATGGCACCAGCCTGTCCAACCTGTCCGGCGTGGCGCTGCAGACCAAGGAGTATGCGCGCGGCCTGCCGTACGCGCAGCTAGCCATGCAGACATGGGCCCGCACCTCGGGCGAGAACAGCACCGACCATGCGTGGGGCATGCGCGACGTGGGCGTACTGCTGCTGCGCATGGGCCGCATGGAAGAAGCCTACGGCTACCTGGAGCGCGCCTACCGGATACGCCTGGCGGCTTTCGGCGAAAACCGCACCGAGACGCAAACGAGCGTGACCGACATGGCCAACTGGTACACCCTGAGCGGCAACGACCGCCAGGCGCTGGCGTTCGCCCAGCGCGCACTGGCCATGGCGGTGCAGCGCTCGGGGGCCGACTCGATGCAAGCGAGCGTGGCCCTGAACCGCCTGAGCGGCATCCATTTGCGCCTGGGCGAAAGTGGCAAGGCATGGCAGGAAGCGGAGGACGGCCTGCGCATCCGCCGCGCCCTGTTCGGCGACCGCCATGCCAACACCGTCAGCGCCTGGCAGGACGTGGCGCTGACCGCGCTGGCGGACAATCAGCTGGGGCGCGCGGAAGTGGCCGCCGCCGCCGCACTCGCGCATTGCCGCGCCGTGTATGGCGAGGCCGCCGCCACCTGCGCCGCACACCAGCTCGCCCATGGCAGTGCGCGCATGGCATTGGGGCAGTACCAGCAGGCGCTGGAAGCGGCGCAGGCGGCGGCGCGGCTGGCCATGTCCGGCGTCCAGGCGCTGCCGGCCGACGAAGCCGATGCGCTGCTGCTGGCGGCGCAGGCACAGGCCGCGCTGGGACGCCAGGACGAGGCGGCAATAGGGCTGGCCGACCTGGAGGCGCGGCTGCTGCAAACGCCGCCAGCTGCGGCCGGCATGCTCGACACGGTGCGCCAGGCGCACCTGCGCGCGCGCGCGCAGCACGCCGGCATCGGCGCGGCCGAGCTGCAGGCGCTCGCGCGCGAGGCGGGCGCCATGGCGCAGCAGCTGGCCGCCACGCGCGGCGCGGCCCATCCCGCCTATGCACAGGCCTTGCTGGACGCGGCCGGACTCAATGCGCGCGCGGGCGATGCCGCCACGGCGCGCTCCCAGTCGGCACGCGCACTGGCGATCGGCATGGCCAATGAACAGACTATGCTCGAAGCGCGGGCGGCGGCGCAACTGGGCGCGCTGGAGCCCGACGCGGCCGGCATTTTCCTGGGCAAGCAAGCGGTCAATGCGCTGCAAGCCACGCGCGCCGGCACGGCCAGCCTGCCCGTGCCGCTGCGCCAGGGCTTTGTGCGGCAAAAACGCGCCGCCTACGGCCAACTGGCGGACCGCCTGCTCGACCAGCGCCGCATCCATGAAGCGGAAACCGTGCTGGCCATGGTACGCGAGGACGAATTTCACAGCCTGGTGCGCAGCGCCCCCGATCCGCGCGCCACGCGTCTCGGCTACACGGGTGCGGAAGGCGAATGGCAGCGCCAGTTCGAAGCGCGCGCCGCCGCCCTGCGCGCGGGCGCCCAGGCGCTGGCTGCGGCGCGCGAACGCCTGGCGCAGGGCGTGGCGCAAGCCGACGACGCATGGCGGCAGGCGAACGAGGCCATGGCGCTGCTGCTCGATGGCGCCACCGAGGCGCTGGCCACACTGCCAATGGCCAGCCTGGCCAGCGTGGCCAAGCCCGCGCCAGCAGGCAAGGCTGGCATGGCGCGGGCCGAGCCACTCAAGCGGGGCATGTTACACCTGACTTATCTGCTTACCGAGACGCGCCTGCGCATCGTCGCGCAGCGCGGCGGACGGACCGGCAGCAGCATCCACGACGTGGTCATCGACGAACGCGTGCTGGCGCAGCGCATCGCCCGCCTGCGCCGCAGCGCGCAAGACCCGGGACAGGATGCGCGCGCCGATGCGCAGGCGCTGTATGCGCTGCTGCTGGCGCCGGCCAGCCGGGAACTCGATGGCGCCACCTCGCTATCGCTGTCGCTGGACGGCGTCTTGCGCTACCTGCCGTTTGCCATGCTGCATGACGGGCGCCGCTGGCTGGTCGAACGGCTGCCCGTCTCGCTGCATGCCAGCGGCGGCGACCACGCTGGCGCACAAGCAGCGCAGCGCCGCGCGCCATCGCTTGCCCTGTTCGGCCAGACGCGCGCCAGCGGCGAGCTGCCGGCCCTGCCCTTCGTGCAAAACGAACTGCGCGCCGTGCAGGCCATCGGACACGCGGCGCGCATCCCCAGCCAAGTCTACCTCGATGGCGACTACACGGGCGCGGCGCTGCAACGCGCGCTGCCTGCCAACAGCAGCGTGCACATCGCCAGCCATTTCGTGCTGCGCTCGGGCGCGGGCGAGGACTCCTATTTGTTGCTGGGCGATGGCGGCAAACTCAGCCTGGCGGAATTGGCGCAGGACGGCTACCGCTTCGCCGGCCTGGATCTGCTCACCCTGTCAGCCTGCGAAACGGCCGTGCCGGCAGGCACCGATGCCACGGGACGCGAACTGGAAGGCTTGGCCTGGCTGGCCCGCCAACGCGGCGCGCGCAATGTACTGGCCAGCCTGTGGCGCGTGTCGGACCAGTCGACGGCCACCCTGATGGGCGATTTTTATACGGCGCTGGCGCAAGGCAAGGGCAAGCCGCAAGCCTTGCGCCAGGCGCAGTTGCGGCAGATCCGCGCCGCCCGGCATGGCGTCACGGCGACGCGGGGCTTGACACCGCTCGACGCCGCCGGCGGCAGCGACGACGCGCGCAGCCATCCCTTCTACTGGGCCGGTTTCATCCTGCTCGGCTCCTGAGCCCCCTACTACGGAAGGCTGTTTTTGGTGTATGCTGGCGGCATGAATAATGACACCGACATCCAGCTCAGCGGCCCCTTCAAGGCCACCGACGGCTCCGGCCGTGCCCACGACATCAAGGCCATCCGCATCTTCGACGAAGGCTACGGCATCATCGACGTGTATGTCGATTTCGCCGCCCCGCTCGACGCGGGCGCCTACAAGGACAAGACCCTGGTCGGCCACATCCTGGCCCGCCTGCGCAGTCTCGGCTACGTCGGCCCCGACTTCGGCCATGGCGACCTGGGCCTGCAAGACAAGAAACTGATCGTTATGGAAGCGCCCGAGGAATTTTCCGCTTTTGCCATCAGCAAGGGTTGGAAAGACTTATCAGCAGAGTTTGACGAGGACTGATCCTCCCAGCTATCAACACCATCTGCGCCGCGCCAGCTTCTGCTGGCGCGGCGTTTTTCATGGGCAAGCGCTTAGTTCAGCTTAGTTGCTTAATTGCTTAGTTGCTTAGTTGCTTAGTTGAGCTTAGTTGTATAACGCGCGCTCCACGCGGCAATGACGTTGGCGACATAAGCCGCATCATCGCGCCCCGTCAACAAATGGTCGGCATCGTCGAGCGAAACGAAGCTTTTCGGGTGCTTCGCTGCCGTAAAGATATCCATCGCGTTCGACAGGCTCACCGTCGTATCATTCGGCGCGTGCATCACCAGCAGGGCGCGGCGCAGGCCGGCGATGTGGGCCTTCAGGCTATGGCTGCCCGCGTCGTCGACGAATTGCTGGCGGATACGGAAGTGGCGCCCTTCCAGCTGCACCAACGCTTCGCCGTCGGCGGCGATTTGCTCGAGGTGGTCGCTGAACATGCGCGTGACATACGCGGGCGTGCTGGGGGCGGCCAAGGTCACCACGGCGGTCGATTCCGGCACTTGCGCGGCAGCGGCCAGCACGGCGGCGCCACCCAGGCTATGGCCGATCAGCAATTGCGGCGCAGCATGTCTGGCCCGCAAAAAGTCGGCAGCGGCGACCAGGTCGTCCACGTTCGATGAGAAATTGGTGGCGGCAAACTCGCCCTCGCTGGCGCCCAGCCCCGTGAAGTCGAAGCGCAGCACGGCGATGCCGTGCTCGGTCAAGCCTTGCGCGATGCGCCGCGCGGCCAGCACGTCCTTGCCGCAGGTAAAGCAATGGGCGAACAGCGCATAGGCACGAATGGCACCGTCGGGCGCGTCAAGGCGCGCCGCCAGCACATGGCCGTGGGCGCCGGGAAAATCTTGCCGGGTCGATTTCATTGTCTCAGATCAAAGCTGCCGCGCAGCGCGGCCGATGGCGCATTGTAGCGCCGCCGGGCGTGGCCGCAGTTAGCCAAGCTTAATCGCGCTTGGGTATGTCCAGTCCCTTGATGACGGCAGGGCGGGTCAGAAACGCGTCCAGCGCGCGCTGCACGTTCGGGAAATGCTCGAAGCCGACCAGCTCGCCAGCACCATAGAACTCCACCAGGCAGCGCACCCAAGGGAAGATGGCGATATCGGCTATCGTGTATTGCTCGCCCATGATCCAGTCGCGGCCGTGCAATCGCTGCTCGAGCACGCCCAGCAAGCGCTTGGCCTCGCCCAGATAGCGCTCCAGCGGACGCTTGTCTTCGTAGTCCTTGCCAGCGAACTTGTGGAAGAAGCCGACCTGGCCGAACATGGGGCCGATGCCGCCCATCTGTAACATCAACCACTGTATTGTTTCGTAGCGCAAGCCCGCGTCCTGCGGCAGGAATTTGCCCGTTTTCTCCGCCAGGTACAGCAAGATGGCGCCCGATTCGAACAGCGCCAGCGGCTTGCCATCGGGACCGTTCGGATCGAGGATGGCGGGAATCTTGTTGTTCGGATTGAGCGACAGGAAGGCGGGCGACAATTGGTCGTTGCGCTCGAAGCTGACCAGGTGCGGTTCGTACGCCAAGCCCAGTTCTTCCAGCAGAATGGAAACCTTGATGCCGTTCGGCGTAGGCAGCGAATACAGCTGCAAGCGCTCGGGATGCAGTGCAGGCCATTTCTCGGTGATGGGAAAGTCGGATAGTTGGGACATGAAAATCCTTATTGAAGTGGTTAAGGCGGCGCAGGCAAGCAAGCAAGCAATCAAGCAATCAAGCAAGTATAGCCAAGCATGGCCATGTGCGTTGCGCGCCGCTTGAAACGCTCTGAGCGCCACTCAGCCAAACAAGCCATGCAAAAACCAGCGCGGCGTGGCGTCTACACCGCTGCCGGCGATGCGTTCGCGGTAGACCCAATAGTGGGCATGGTCGAGGCCTTCGGCGATGAAATAATCGCGCGCCTGCGACTGGCCCCACCAGCCCGCCTCGATGCGCTCGGCGACGGATACCATTTTCAGGGGAGAACCGTAGAAGGGACGATGTTCGCGCATCAAGAGGGCGATGGGCTGGGCCAGCAGCCAGCCGGGACGGGGCATGCCGGGCAGACCGGGCGGCAAGTCCGGCGCCGCGTTTTTAGCACCGGGCTTGGCCGGCAGCGGCAGCCACTGGTTGGCCGCCTCGGGACGGTAATCGGCGCGCGGCGCGGCTTGCAAGACATTCTCGGCGCCCAGGCGCGCGACCAGCAATTCCATCAGGCGCTGGCGCTCCTGCGGCGTGCCGCCCGGTTCGGGAAACAGGCTTTCACTGGGCGGCGCCATGGGCTGCACCTGCAGCGCTTCCAGGGTCAAGCCGATCACGGGCGCGTCGAGCACCTGCTGCGCCAGGCGTTCCTTGAGCAGGCGCACCAGATGCTCATCGCGCCAGACGGCGACACCCAAGGCCAGGTCGATGACGGTGGGCGCGCGCGCCACCCTGCCGCGCTCGTGCGCCAGCAGCAGTTGTATGCGCTCGACGGCAAATTGGCGCGCGCACAGCCAGCCCGTCATCTGCTGCAGCAGGCGGCGCGCGCCGAACAACAGCGCGTCGGCGTGCTCCACGCGGTCGAACAATTCCAGGCTGGCGCGGAACGTGGGCGGCGCAGCTATCCACAGGTACAGTTCGGTGCTGTGGCCATGTGCGTCATCGAGCATGTCCAGCAAGGCCGCGCCGCAGCGGCGCTGCAAGCCGGGACGCGGCAAGTGGCGCAGCTGCCCCAGGGTACGGCAGCCGATGCCTTCGAGCCAGTCCAGGTAGGGGCGCGCGGGCGGCAGCAAGGCGCACGGCAGGCGGTCGAGGCGGCGCACGAGACTGGCCATGCTGAGGGTCCGGCCCCGGCGCGTACCGGCGCGCGCCAGCAGCCAGGCACCGCGCGCCGTGGGGGCGCACGACAACTGTGCCGTGTAGCCGAGCGTGCGCAAGCTGGCCGCGATTTGCCGGCACAGGGCGCGCACGCCACCGAACAGGCGCAGGCTGGCGCCCGCGTCGACCAGCAAGGTGGCTTCTTCGCCCTGCGCCACCAGCGGCGAGTATTGCAGCAGCGCCAGCGCCACCGCTTGCAAGGCTTGCGCCTCCAGCTCGGGCGAGCGTTCATGCAGGCGCGCCTGCGGCGCCAGCATCAGCGCGCCCGCGCGGCGCATGCCCGGCCCGATACCGGCCGCCCGCGCCAGCGGTGACAGGGCCATCACTTGCTCGTGCTCCAGCACCACGCCCAGATGGTCAGCCGACCAGCGCGGGCAAAACACTTCGAGCGGGAGCCGGGGCAGGCACAGGCCGATCCAGAGTCGCATGACGCAGCAGTAAAGAAGGAGGTTGCAGGGGCAGGAACAAGAGCGTATCGCGCTGCGGTCCCCGGCGCTTGATGAAGCCGATTTCGATGCCACCGGCGGCCGGGCGCACGGACAGGCGCAGCGGCGCGGGCGACGCATCTTGCGCGCCGTGCAAGGGACGCAGCATGCAAAACAGGGTATTGCCGCCTTGCGCGGCCAGGTGCAAGCGGCGCAAGCTGTCGGCGCGCACATGCGGCTGCCAGAACAGCAAGGCGCCGCAACTGCCGCTGCGCAAGATATTTTCCGCCGCCCACAAGGCATCCTTGCTGCTGGCGCTCTTTAGCCACAGCAGTTGCGACGACGCCAATCCCTGCGCGGCCAGGGCCAGCGCCTGTGGCGGATGGGGCGGCTGCAGCAGCACGATGGGCAAGCCCGGCAGTTGCGCCAGCGCTGGCGCCAGCAGACGCAATTCGCCGCTGCCCGGCTGCTGCACCAACAAATCGATGAGGCTGCCGCTGGGCCAGCCGCCGCCGGGCAGTTGCGCGGACAAGGCGGCAAAACCCGTCTCCAGGCAGCGCGTGGCGCCCTGCCCCAGCTGCGATGCGCGCCACAAGGACGGGTGCAAAGCTTCCGGCGAGGCCATCAATTGGGAATGTTGCATAGTTGAATTTGAAGATGAAGATGAAAATGAACATAAGTACTGTATGCATATACAGTACTATTCAGGCCCGTTTTTGGCAAGGCTTATCTGCTTATTGTCTGATTATCATCTGCTCATTATCTGCGTATTATCTGCGTATTATCTGCGTATTATCTGCGTACGGCCGTCGCCAGGGCCGCTCCGCCAAGGCCAAAAAAACCCGTTTCTGGCATCGATTGCTGTACCATAAGCACTCTCCTTTCCGCCTGGCAAAGTACCAGTCGGCTTCCTCCGTTCATAAGGAAACGCATTTGACCACCATCCAAATCATCAGCGCCATCGTCTTCGGCCTTGCGCTCATCCACACCTTCGCCGCCAAGTCGTTTGAAACCCTGGCGCAACGCCACCCACGCCATGCAGGCATGCTGCACTTGCTGGGTGAAGTGGAAGTCGTGTTCGGCTTCTGGGCCTTCATTTTGATCATCCTCATGGCCTTTATCTCGGGCGGTGAGGCGGCCATCGCGTACGCCGAATCGCGCCAGTACACGGAACCGCTGTTCGTCTTTGTCGTCATGGTAGTAGCCGCCTCGCGCCCCGTGCTCGACGCCGTGCAGCGCCTGCTCAAAGCGGTGGCGCGCGGCATGCCGCTGCGCACGGAACTGGCCCTCGCCTGGCTGGGACTGGCACTCGTGCCCCTGACCGGTTCGGTGATCACGGAACCGGCCGCCATGACTCTGGCCGCGCTGATGCTGGCGCCGCAAATCTTTCGCCCGGGCATCCCCGAATGGCTGAAATACGGCGCGCTGGGCGTGCTGTTCGTCAACGTCTCCATCGGCGGCACCCTGACCTCGTACGCGGCGCCGCCCGTGCTGATGGTAGCGACTACGTGGAACTGGGACAGCGCCTTCATGGCCAGCCATTTCGGCTGGAAAGCGGCCATCGCCGTGCTGGTCAATGCCACCGGCGTGAGCATCTTGCTGCGCAAGTATTTGCACAGCAACACGTCCGATATCAAGCCGAAGGCCGGTGAGGCGGAAGCGCCAAAAGTGCCGCTGACGGTCAGCCTGGTGCACCTGGCCGTACTGGCTGGCGTGGTGGCCCTGGCGCACCATCCGGTGCTGTTCTTCGGCCTGTTCCTGTTCTTTCTCGGCTTCGTGCAAGCGTATGAGCGTTATCAAAGTCCGCTGATCCTGAAGGAAGGCTTGCTGGTCGGCTTTTTCCTCGGCGGCCTGGTGGTGCTGGGCGGCATGCAGCAATGGTGGCTGCAGCCCATCGTCTCAAGCCTGAAGCCGCTGGCCCTGTTCTTCGGCGCCCTGGGCTTGACTGCCATTACCGACAATGCAGCGCTGACTTATCTCGGTTCGCTGATCGTCGGCATGACGGACGAAGCGAAATACATGTTGGTGGCCGGCGCCGTGGCCGGTGGCGGCTTGACCGTCATCGCCAACGCGCCGAATCCGGCCGGCGTGGCGCTGCTGCGCCGCGGCTTCAAGGATGAGTCGATCGGCGCCCTCGGCCTGCTGGCCGGCGCCCTGCTGCCGACGGCTGTGGCGGCGCTGGCCTTCCTGGTCCTGTAAGCATGTACTGGGGCGGCTGCCGGCCGTCCCCTTAGTTTTCCTCCTCAGTTATCTGCCTCAGCTACCGTCGTAGACGAGGAAGTGCAGACGGTCATAAAACAGGCTGTAGGCATAGTCGAACGTGCCCACGCTGCGAAAACCCTTGTGCAGATACACTGGCAAGGCATCGCTCTTTTCCCACACCGTCAAGGTGATGCGCGCACAGCCCTTGCGGCTGGCCAGGTCGCGGATTTCATGGAACATTTGCCGGAACAGGCCCTGCCCCCGGTATTTCTCGTCGATGGCCAAACTGCTGACGAAACAGTCATCGGTGCGCGCATGCGCAAGCACGAAGGCATCATACGCATCGTCGAGCGCCTTCATATCATCGCGGTAATACGAGATGGCGCCACACGCCTGGAACTCGGCCATCGTGGCGGCCGTGAAGAAACCGATGAAACGCCCGTCCTCGTCGTGCAAGCCGTGGATGTGCGCCAGGTAAGGATCGATATTTTGCCGCCGCTGCAATGGCACGAACTGCAAATTGAGTTTATTGCCAAACGAGCAGTATTCGAGGTAACTGGTGGCAAACAGCAGTTTCGCCATGCGGTTCTTGGTCTCGTCGCCCAGCAGTTCGCCCGCCACCAGCCTCAGCGGCGCATGCGACAGCAAGCCGGCCTGCACCTCGTCGCCCGACGCGGTGGCATCGCCGAGGGCTGGCATGCGGCTGCCGTGGCGGCCCACGGTAGGACGCCAGAAATTGCCGGCGGCAATATACTGCGAGCGGTGGGCCAGCAGGTAGCGGCAAAAGACGGCATTCACACGATCCAGTTGCGGATCGTCCGAGAGCACCGAGTAATAATGAAAGTGATCGATGTCTGCCCGCAGCTGGGCCGCATACGCCATGCGCGGCGCTTCCTTGATGTCGAACACATCGACGATGTCGGGCAGGCGCAAAGGATCGTCGAGTTGCCAGTCGATCTCGGCTAGCCTGGCCACGCAACGCGCATACGCGCGCCGCTCTGCCTCGCTCAAGGGGATGTGCATGCCGGTAATGATGTCGTCGAGCAAACGCATGCCGCGAATGCCGCCCGCCACCGCTTCCAGCGCGCCGTCATACAGCACGCAATAGCGCTGATAGAACTCGGTATGGCTGAGCAGGGTCAGGCCCAGGTTTTTCTTCCATTCAGCATAAAACTGGCCGAATAACTGCGCCTCGAATTGCGCGCAGGAACGGGGGATCTCTGCATCGATGCCCGCATAGGCGAGGTTCACATTGCGCAGCATCACACGCAGTGCGGCGTCGTTCTTCTTGGCGATCAGCATGCCCGTCTCATCGAGAAACAGATTCATCGAGCTAACATGCTGGCGCTCTTCGCCCTCGCCCTGCTTGCACTGCTTGCACTGGAAATAATCGGGTACTTCCGGCTTCATCAGGAAAATCGTCGCCGGATTGTGCGGGATCGTATCGACATCCATATACATACCGCCGTATTCGCACAAGATGAGGATGCGGAAATAATCGGACAAGGTGGCGAAATAGCCCTGCGCATGCAGGGTATCGAGAAAGTCGAAGCGGGCCGGCGCAAAGTCCAGCGCCAGCGCGCGCAGCGAGTTGATATGCAAAGTGGTGCCGCCAATGGCGTAGCGCCCTATCGTGTAGCGCCCGGCGCCGCCCGTGGGACTGAAACGCGCGTCATTGCACAACTGCTGTGCATCCCAGACCCACAGGATGGAGACATAGGGCGCGCCGCCATTGTGCCGCACCTCTTCCAGCGCTGCACCCCACTGCACAATCGCTTCACAGGCGATGGCCGGCAAGGGTCCGCCCATCCAGATGCGGTGCAGGTAGCGCTCGTCGTCGCCCAGCGCGCGCGTAGGGATGCAGCTAAGCGAGGAACAGCTTGCCGCATTGAAATACGCAAAATTGTCGGCGACGAAGCTGCGCAGGGCGGCGATACCCGCCTGGTGCTCCACGGCCAGTTGTTGCAGATCGCTGCCGGCCGGCCGGGTATCGACCAGGGTGATGTAATCGAGTTTCAGCCGGTGGATGCGAAACTCGTATTCCAGGTTGAAAATCTTTGCTTGATCGTGTTTTGAGGCCAGGTCATCTATTTTCATGGGCGCACCATTTTCCGCAAGAGAGTGTCAATAAACGTCGCACGAGGTAAAACAAGTTTGAGGACATGCGCATCGTCGCGTCATCAGTGCCGGGCCAGCTGCACTGTGCCACTGCGGCGCGCCGCCATGGCGCGCGCAAACAGCAGCAGGCAGGCGCTAATGGCCACGATGACGGGGATATTGAGTAGCGCATACGTTTCCAGCGTATAGCCGAAGCGCTGGCACAGCAGGTTGTATAGCTGCAGCCAGGCAGACAAATAAATGCAATACAGCAAGCTCATGGCGGCCGTCGTCAGTGTCATCGCTTCCTTGCTGGCCGTGATCGCGCTGCGGATCAGGGCGCCATTGAACAGGCCGAAGCCGATGGAATAGACAAACATGCAAGCTGCAAACACCGCGACGTGATGGCGGCCCGCGCCGGCGCCCAGCATGCCGGCGGCCGCGATCAGCCCGCCCAGGCGCAGCAGATGCACGAGCGGGAAATCCTGCCGCAGGCGCTGGATGGCGATGCTGCTGAGGACAAAACCGGACAAAATCACGCATTGCAGGGCAATATAAGTGGCGTAGGAGGCACCCATTTCCTGCAGCACGAAGATGGGCGAAAAGCCGATCCAGGCCGTCAGGGGCACGGTGGCCAACCCGGCTGTAAACATGCCGAACATGAAGCGCGCGTTGCTGAAAATGGCGACATAGCTGCGCACGACAGCGCGAACATCGAGCTGCGGACGTGTCGGCGCGGTGCGCGGCATGCTCTTGAACAGGCCCAGCAAGGATAGCAGCGCCAGCAGGGCGGAAAGGAAAAACACATAGCGCCAGTCCAGCTGGCTGATGATGGCGCTGCCAAGGATGGGGCCGGCCAGCGGTGCGAGGATGGTGGTGCTCGACAGAATGCTGCTCAGCTTGACGGCCGCCATATCGTCGAACAGTTCATGGATCATGGCATAGCCGATGAAGATGAAACAGCAGCCCATCCCCTGGATAAAACGCAGGGCGAGAAATTGCTCGATCGAGGTGGCAAACGGCACGGCCAGCGTGGCCAGCAAGAACAAGGTATTGCCGGTCAGCACCAGCTTGCGCTTGCCGATGATGTCGGCCCATGGTCCCAGGAAAATCTGCAGCGAACTACCGCCCAGCAGGTATAGGCTCAGCGACAGCGGGACGAACTTTTTCTCCGCCTGGAACTCATCGACGATGCCCAGCATGGCCGGCATGATCATGTCGTTGGACAGATAGATATTGAGTTCAAAGACGAGGAAAAACGCAAAAAACCACAGCAACTGCTTGGACTTGATGAACATGGCGCGTTCCGTAACGTGGGTGGCTGCCGTCAGTGCATGCCGGCCGTCGGGGCATGGGACGGTCGACACGGTTCGGCACTGAAACGTGGACCAATTGTATACCAATTATTATTTTTAGCGGTTTTTTTGTGTTTTTTTAAATACCGCAGCAATACCAATCATAAAAGTACTTGGTATTACGGTATTCATTGCAAGAGTTAAAAAGGTGCGCGCAGGGCGGCTGTGCAGCCATGCGGCGGCACCGCCGGCGACGCAGCGGCAGTGAGAAGCGTAGCGCAGCAGTGACTGCCGCGCCCTTGCTGCGCGCGGCAGTCTGAGCTATCGGCGGCGGTGGCTGGCGAAGAAATCGAGCAGCATCTTGCTGGCATCGGGCTTGGCCTTGTCATTGAACGGCAGGCTGGCGTCGCCACCGCTCCAGGCGTGCTCGAGGTGCTCGACCAGCGCCACGCGCAGCAGCACATCCTGGCCCACCCGATAGTCGTGCAGCGCATATGCATGGGCACGCTTGCGCCCGCCCGCCGCGCCGCCCGGCAGCCGCTGTGCCGTCACCAGCGTCTCGGCTGGCAGGCGATTGACGCGCACGCTCTGGCGCACCAGCTGCGCCTGGTTGATGGGCCGCACCACCTTGTCGGCCTGTCCTTGCAGCAGCATGGTGGGCAGGCGGGGAAACGCGGGCTGGCGCGCCAGCACTTCATCGATGGCTGCATCGGCACGGGCAGCAGCGCCATGCTGCATCACCTGCAGCGCGCCGATCAGATTATGCCCGGCGCCAAACACGGGGCCGGAATGCAGGCCCAGCGCGGCAAACAACTGCGGATGATTCAGGGCCACGATATGTGCCATGCCCGCGCCGGCAGAAATGCCGCAGATGTAGATACGCGCACGGTCGATCGCGTAGCGGGCCGCCACCTGCTCGATGGCACCAACGATCAGGCGCACATCGCCGCCGCCCTCCTGCGTCAGCCTGTCATACCACTTCCAGCAGCGGCGCGCATGCGAACGCAACGATTGCTGCGGATACAGCACGGCATAGCCCTTGCGTTCGGCCAGGCGGTTCATGCGCGTGCCTTCGGCAAACTGCGTGGCACTTTGCTCGCAGCCATGCAGCATCACCAGCAGCGGCCGCCCCCGGCTGCGCATGGCGATGCTCGGTGCCCTCTCGGGCAGGTACAGGAAATACGCCAGGCGCCGCCCCGGCAACTGCCCCAGTTCCGGCAACGGCGCATAGTGGGCGGCGAGCCACTTGCCCGGCGGCGGTGCTGTTCGCTTGCGCGCGCGCGCGGGCGAGAGGGGCGTGGCAAACGGCGCCAGCACGGGCAGCGCGTCGCCGACAGGCCTGGCACCGGCCTTGGCGGCGGCTGTGACCAACGACTTGGCACCGGCCTGGCTCACGGCCTTGCGTGGCTTGGGCTTGGGGGTGGACTTGGCTGCGGGCTTGGGCTTGGGCTTGACAGTCACGGGCCCGAACAGCACCTTGGCCAGCTTGGTCGCCGTGCGCTGCTGCGCCTTACCAGCGCGCAATAGCCCGCGCAGCCATTGGGCGGCAGGCTTCACCATGGCAAACTGCGCGCGTGTCGTTGCGGCGCATACCACATAGTCATCTCTCTGCAGCGTTGCATCGTCAGCATGTGCGGCCTCCTCCATAGAACACATAGAGTACCGCACATGCTGACGACAGCGCACATTTGCACAGCGATAAAAGTGCCGCAGGCACCATTGAGGCAGATCAAGCGTGCCACTGTACCGACGCGTAATCTGGGTGTTCGATGCCTACGTCACAAGAGGAGAGAACAGCATGAGTTATCTAGACCGCGACATCCTGGGCATGTACCGCGACCACGACGGCCCGGGGCCGTCCCTGATGGGGGCCGACACCCTGATCGGCGACGATGTCTACAATCACAGCGACGAGGAACTGGGCGACATCAAGGAAATCATGCTCGACATGCGCACTGGCCAGATCGCCTATGCCGTCTTGTCCTTCGGCGGCATCCTAGGCATGGGCGACAAACTGTTCGCCGTCCCCTGGGACAGCCTGAGCCTGGACCACGTCAACAAGCGCTTCCTGCTCAACGTGGAAAAAGACCAGCTGAAAAACGCACCCGGCTTCGACAAGAACAACTGGCCCGACATGGGCAGCGAGACGTGGAAGCGGCAGATGGAAGCGTTCTATGACAGCGGCACGCGCCATGGCAGCGGCGCCATGACGGCAGGCCGCATGCCGTCCGCCAGCGCACCGGCACCGCGCGCCGGCGCCAGCTTGCAATCGGATAGCCAAAGCAGCATATCCGGCAGCGCCATGAGCGACAGCCGCGCCGGCACGGGCAGCAGCCAGGGCGAGGTTGACAAGCTCGGCTCACGCTCCCCGCTCAGCGATGATGAGAGGTAAAACCTGGGTCGGGTAGGTCGGATTAGCGGCGCAGCCGCGTAATCCGACACCACCAACAACACCGTTAACACCGTTGACACCGCACCACCGCCGCGCCAACGATGGCGTCGGATTACGCGTCGCTTCGCCCCGCTAATCCGACCTACCGCTGCATCGACTCCCATACCTTTTGCAACCGTTTCGCCGACACCGGCATCGGCGTACGCAATTCTTGCGCAAACAGCGACACGCGCAGCTCTTCGAGCATCCAGCGGAACTCGACCAGTTTCGGGTCCGTGTTCTTGCCTGCCTGGCGGTCCTTGGCTTGACGCAAATACGGCGTGGCCGCCGATTGCCATTCGGCCGTCAACTTGGTGTCGCGCGCGGGGTCGGCGCGCAACTTTTCCAGGCGCACATTGATCGCCTTCAAATAGCGGGGAAAGTGCGCCAATTGCGTGTACTCGTTTTCCGTCAGGAAGCGCTTATGCACGAGTCCCTGCAGCTGTGACGCGATATCGGTCGCCGCCGCGGCAGGAATGTTCTGCAAGCGCTTGGGCAAGCCGTGGAATTCCGTCAGTACTTGCGACAGCAGGCGGGCAATTTCATTGACCAGCAGCACCAGGCGCGACTTGCCCTCGGCCTGGCGCTTGGCAAATGCGGCGGCGTCCAGCGGTAGCGGATCTTGCAAACAAGCAATATCAAGCGCCTTGTTGATGATTTGCTCGCGCAACTCTTCCTGCGAACCGAGGGCCATGAACTGCATGCCCATCTGCTGCAAGCCGGGAATGCTTTTCTCGACGTACTTGATCTGCTCCTTCATTTGCAGCGCAAACAAGCGGCGCAAACCGATCTTGTGCGTGCGCGCGGCCACGCTCGGGTCGTCAAACACTTCCAAATCGCAATGCGTGCCCTTGTCGACCAACGCGGGGAAACCGATCAATGTCAGCTTGCCCTGCACGATTTCCAGCAATTCCGGCAATTGTCCAAACGTCCAAGCAGTCAAACCCATATGCTGCGAGATGCTGGCATTGCTTGACGCCGGCGCGGCAGGGGCGGATGCGCCCTTGCCTGCTGCAACTGTGGCGCCCTGCGCCTGCAGCCGCGACGCCACTTGCGCACCCGCCACGCGGGCAGCAGGCGTGCCCGTGCCGGACACGCCCGACACTTCGGCCAGTTTCTGGAAACTCTGGCGCGCCTGGCCGCCGAATTCTGCCTGCAGGGTGGCCAGGTTGCGGCCCATATCCAACTGGCGGCCATGCTCGTCGATCACCTTGAAATTCATGAAGTGATGGGCAGGCAGAGTTTCCGGCTTGAAGTCCGTCGTCAGCACGTTGATCGTGATCTGCGTGCGAATATCGAGGATGATGGCGTCGATCAGGTCACCGCGACCAAACACGCCCGCTGCATGCACGCGCTCGCAGAACTTGGCCGCGTAATCGGGCAGCGGCACGCAGTGGCGGCGCAACTTTTGCGGCAAGGACTTGAGCAGCAGATGCACTTTTTCCTTCAGCATGCCCGGCACCAGCCATTCGCAGCGCTCGCGCGGCAACTGGTTCAAGGCATACAGCGGCACGCTCAACGTCACGCCATCGCGCACGCTGCCCGGCTCGAAGTGGTAGGTGAGGCCCATTTCCAGGCCCGTCACGGACATGGTTTTCGGGAACAAGTCGGTGGTCACGCCAGCCGCCTCGTGGCGCATCAGCTCTTCGCGGTTCAAATACAGCAGCTTCGGATGCTCGCGCGTGGCTTCCTTGTGCCATTTCTCGAAACCGGCGCCATTACATACATCGGCCGGCAGCAGCTTGTCGTAGAAGGCGGCGATCAGTTCATCGTCTACCAGCACGTCCAGGCGGCGCGATTTGTGCTCAAGGTTCTCGATGTCCTTGATCAGCTTATGGTTGTGCGCAAAGAATGGCGCGCGCGTGTCGAAGTCACCGCCGACGAGGGCGTCGCGGATGAAGATGTCGCGCGCTTCGGGCAAGTTGAAATTGCCGTAATTGATGCGGCGCTGGCTGTACACCACCAGCCCATACAAAGTCGCCCGTTCGGATGCCGTCACCTGCGCCGAACGTTTTTCCCAGCGTGGTTCGCCCCAGGATTTTTTTAGCAGGTGTTCGCCCACTTTTTCCAGCCACTCTGGCTGGATCTGCGCCACGCCGCGCGCATACAAGCGCGTCGTGTCGACCAGTTCGGCCGCCATGATCCACTTGCCCGGCTTTTTCAGCAGCGAGGAACCGGGCCAGATATGGAACTTGATACCACGCGCGCCCAAATAGCCCGCGCCCGGCTCGTCCTCGCCCTTGAAGCCGATATTGCCCAGCAAGCCGGTCAGCAAAGCCATGTGCAAATTATCGTAGGTGGCGGGTGCTTCATTCAAGCGCCAGCCCTGTTCCTTGACGATGGTTAGCAACTGCGAATGCACGTCGCGCCATTCGCGCAAGCGCATCTGCGACAGGAAATTCGTGCGGCAATTGTCTTGCAACTGGCGGTTGGTTTTCTTGTGCTCGATGGCGGCTTCGAACCAGCGCCAGATTTTCAGATAGCTCAAGAATTCCGACTTTTCATCGGCGAATTTTTTGTGCGCCTCGTCAGCCGCCTGCTGATGCTCCATCGGGCGGTCACGCGGATCTTGCACGGACAAAGCGGAAGCGACGATCAGTACTTCCGTCAGGCAGGCGTTATCCAGCGCGGCCAGTATCATGCGGCCCACGCGCGGGTCGAGCGGCAGCTTGGCCAGCTTGTTGCCCAACGGCGTGAGTTTATTGACATCATCGACGGCGCCCAGTTCCTGCAGCAACTGGTAGCCGTCGGCCACCGCGCGCGCCAGCGGCGGCTCGATGAAGGGGAAGGTTTCCACGTCCGTCAGGTGCAAGGATTTCATGCGCAAGATGACGGCGGCCAGCGAGGAGCGCAGGATTTCCGGTTCCGTGAATTTCGGCCGCAACAGATAATCCTGCTCTTCATACAGACGGATGCAGACGCCATCGGCGACGCGGCCGCAACGGCCGGCGCGCTGATTGGCGGCCGACTGGGCGATCGGCTCGACCTGCAACTGCTCGACCTTATTGCGGTAACTGTAGCGTTTCACGCGGGCCAGGCCAGCATCGACGACATAGCGGATGCCGGGCACGGTCAGCGAGGTTTCCGCCACGTTGGTGGCCAGCACTATGCGGCGCGCATTGCTGGTTTTAAACACGCGCTCCTGCTCTTCGGCCGACAAGCGGGCGAACAGGGGCAAAATTTCCACGTGCGGCGGATGGTGCTTGCGCAGCGCTTCGGCGCAGTCGCGAATTTCGCGCTCGCCCGGCAAAAACACCAGCACGTCGCCCGAGCCGATGCGGCACAGCTCTTCCACGCCATCGACGACGGCATCCATCAAGTCGCGCTTTTCGCGTGCGGCGGCGGTACGTTGCCCCGGCTTGTCCGCGCTGTTGCTACCCGCGCCCGACCCCGGCATGGCTACCTGCTCGCGCTCCACGGGACGATAGCGCACTTCGACCTGGTACAAGCGGCCCGACACTTCGATCACCGGCGCGGGCTTTTCCGGCGTGCCGAAATGGCGCGAGAAACGCTCCGCATCGATGGTGGCCGAAGTGATGATGATTTTCAGATCGGGCCGGCGCGGCAGCAGCTGCTTCAGATAGCCGAGCAGGAAATCGATGTTCAGGCTGCGTTCATGCGCTTCATCGATGATGATGGTGTCGTAATTTTTCAACAACGGGTCAGTCTGCGTCTCGGCCAGCAAAATACCGTCCGTCATCAGCTTGACGGAGGCGCCACGGCTCAGGGTATCGGTAAAGCGCACTTTGAAACCCACGGTTTCGCCCAGCGGCGTACCGAGCTCCTGCGCGATACGCTTGGCCGTCGACGAGGCGGCGATACGCCGCGGCTGCGTGTGGCCGATCATGCCCTTCTGGCCACGCCCCAGTTCCAGGCAAATCTTCGGCAACTGGGTCGTCTTGCCGGAACCGGTTTCGCCCGAGACGATGATGACCTGGTTTTCCATCAGGGCCTTGGCGATTTCGGCGCGCCGTCCCGAGACGGGCAAGTCTTCAGGGTACGTGATCAAAGGCAGCGGGTTGCGAAAAGCCTTTTCCGCCTCGCGCACGGCACGCGCTGCATCACGGCTTTCCTGCCCCTCGCGCGGCGGGCGCGCGCGAGGCTTGTCCTCTCCCGCGCGCGGCTGCTGTTGCTGCTGCGATGGTTGTTTCTGCTGTTGCGCGCGCGGCTGCTGCTGCCTTTGCTGGCTCACGGGCGGGCGCGGGCGGACCTGCGCGGGCGTGACGACAGGCGTGGAAACATCTGCGCTGACGGGCACATTTGCAACGGTGGAAGGAGGGGAAGACTTATTGCTGGCTGAAGACATTGTTTTTTACAGGTATTTTAAGCGCGCACATCGCGCAGCGAATTATAATGCGCTTAATGGAAAACCCTACCCAATTCGTCCAATGGCTGCGCTCGGTCGCGCCCTACATCCACGCCTTTCGCGGCAAGACCTTCGTGGTCGCCTTCCCCGGTGAACTCGTCAGCGCCGGGGCGCTGCAGGTGCTGGCCCATGATTTGTCCCTGCTCCATGCGCTCGACATCAATGTCACCGTGGTCTACGGCTCGCGGCCGCAGGTGGCTGAACAACTGGCCTTGCGTAACGTCGAAGGCCGCTTCCACAACGGCGTGCGCATCACCGACATCGCGGCGCTGGAATGCGCGAAAGAGGCGGCCGGTGAGCTGCGTCTCGATATCGAGGCAGCATTTAGCCAGGGCTTGCCGAACACGCCCATGTCGCATGCCGCCATCCGCATCATTTCCGGCAATTTCATTACGGCGCGCCCGCTGGGCGTGATCGATGGCGTGGACCTGGAACTGACGGGCATCACGCGCAAGGTCGACGCCGAAACCATCCATTCCATCCTCGGCTCCGACGGCCTGGTGCTGCTGTCGCCACTTGGTTTCTCGCCAACCGGCGAAGCGTTCAATCTGACCATGGAAGACGTCGCGTGCAGCGCTGCCATCGCCCTGCACGCGGACAAACTGATTTTCATTACCGAAACGCCGATGATGGAAGACGCCACGGGCGTGGAAATCCGCGAACTGTCGTCGCACCAGGCCGAAGCCGTGCTGATGGCCGGTTTCTTGCCAGACGCCACGGCGTTTTACCTGAAACATTGCGTCAAGGCATGCCACAACGGTGTCGAGCGCTCGCACATCGTACCCTTCTCGATGGACGGTTCGGCCCTGCTGGAATTGTTTACCCATGATGGCGTCGGCACCATGATCAGCCATGAAAACCTGGAAAGCCTGCGCCTGGCCACCATCGAAGACGTGGGCGGGATTATTAAACTGATCGAACCACTGGAAGCGGACGGCACTCTCGTCAAGCGGGGCCGCGAGCTGATCGAGCGCGAAATCGATTATTTCTCCGTCATCGAGCATGATGGCGTGATCTTCGGCTGCGCCGCCCTGTACCCATTCCCGGCGCAAAAGATGGCAGAAATGGCATGTTTGACCGTCAACCCGGAAGTACAAGCCCAGGGCGATGGCGAGCGCATCCTGAAACACATGGAAAACCGCGCCCGTGCAGCCGGCCTGAACAAGCTGTTCGTGCTGACCACGCGCACCTCGCACTGGTTCAAGAAGCGCGGCTTCGTCACGGCCACGGTCGACGATTTGCCGAAGGACCGCCAGCATATGTATAACTGGCAACGCAAGTCGCAGGTGTTAATGAAAACCCTGTAACACTGAAAAAGCCCGCTTCCTGCGTAATGCCGTTCAGTTAGTGTGTTGGTGACGCTATTTTTAGCCCAAGAACCAGGACAGGGGTCGGACCCGGCGGGGGAATGTGCTTCAATGGAGCACATTCCGATCACGGAGTGACCGACCCCAGCTCTTTGCCTCTGGGGTTAGCGAATTTACTGGCGCTCATCAATCACGCCAAAAGCCTTAACTGAACGGCATTACCGCTTCCTGCGGGCTTTTCTACTTTGCTATCGTTATTTGATATTCAAGGGGGCAAACGACTTGACCAAGTCGTCCAGCGCCTTCAATTGCGCCAGGAATGGCTCCAACTGGTCCAGCGGCAAGGCGCTGGGGCCGTCGCAGCGGGCGTTGTCGGGGTCCGGATGGGCTTCCAGGAACAAGCCGGCGATGCCGACGGCCAGGCCGGCGCGGGCCAGGTCCGCCACTTGCTGACGGCGGCCACCCGAGGCGGCACCACCGGGGTCGCGCTGCTGCAGCGCGTGCGTGACGTCGAAGATGATGGGCAAGTCGTCGCAGGTCTTTTTCATGACGCCAAAGCCCAGCATGTCAACTACCAGGTTATCGTAGCCCAGGCAGGTGCCGCGGTCGCACAGTATCAATTGCTCGTTGCCCGCTTCCTTGAACTTTTCGACGATATTGGCCATCTGGCCAGGGCTCAAAAATTGCGGCTTCTTGATATTGATCACCTTGCCAGTTTTCGCCAGGGCCACGACCAAGTCCGTCTGGCGCGCCAGGAAGGCGGGCAATTGCAGCACGTCCACCACCTCGGCCACCTGCTGCGCCTGCCATGGCTCATGCACGTCGGTAATCACGGGCACGCCGAACGCCGCCTTGACATCCTGGAAGATGCGCATGCCTTCTTCCAGGCCCGGGCCGCGGTAGGAATGGATCGATGAACGGTTGGCCTTATCGAAACTGGCCTTGAACACATAGGGAATGCCCAGTTTTTGCGTCACGCGCACATATTCTTCGCAAGCGCGCATGGCGAGATCGCGCGATTCGAGCACGTTGATACCGCCAAACAACACGAAGTTGCCTGCATTGCTGACGTCGATGCCATGGACTTTCACTGAGGTCATAGGGACTTCCATATTGGTTAATTACTACTACTTACTTGGACGAGGCACAGCCAGCGGCTGGCGCGATAGGGCATCTTACTAGCTGGGGCGGCGCAGATCAAATTTGATCCGGCGCAAGGATGCGGCAAACGGCAACAAAGCTGGCCGCGATGACCCCGCGAGGGCTGGCGCAAAGTGCCTTATAATCACGCTTTATCTCTACACTGATTCAGGAGCACAGATGGCCCGCACGATCCACTGCAGCAAACTCAACAAGGAAGCCGAAGGACTCGATTTCCCACCGTACCCGGGCGAACTGGGCAAAAAGATTTACGAATCGGTATCGAAAGAAGCATGGGCTGCCTGGCTCAAGCATCAGACCATGCTGGTCAATGAAAATCGCTTGAACCTGGCCGACGCGCGCGCCCGCAAATACCTGGCCACGCAAATGGAAAAGCATTTCTTCGGCGATGGCGCCGATGCGGCCATGGGCTACGTTCCACCAACGGAATAAAACACCTAAGCAAACCTACTGCGCGTCATGATTTGCGGCCTCCGATGCTCACTTTGCTAAAGCACAGCTCCGCTTCTCAGCCACAACTCACTACCGCTCGCTACGGTTTTCTTAGGTGTTGAAGTTTTTCGACATTCCCGCCCGTGGCCGATGCGCCACGGGTAGCTTCTGCTGCCGCCTTCCCGCTTTTCCACTTTCCCGCCTTCATATTTCACGCCGCCTGACGCCGTTTCACGGCAAGCCGCGCCCGTTTCGTCGCACGCCGCTCGCCATCGGCGCCGTTGGCGGGCACAGTACAGCCATCGACAACCTCACACCAAGGCGGACACCATGTTGCAGCAAATCTTCAGCCACACTCCCCTCTACGTCTGGGCCATCCTGGGCTTTCTCGTATACCGCGGCGTGCTGGCCAGCCGCGCACGCGAAGTGAGCTTGCGCAAGCTGTGCATCATTCCCCTGGTCATGCTGGCCCTTTCCCTGAGCGGCGTGCACGGCAGCTTCGGCCTGGCCGGCAGCGCGCCATTCGTCTGGGCCACCGGCACCCTGGCCGGTGCGGCGCTGGCCTGGACACTGCTCGATACGCACAAGATCGTCGCCATTCCCGAGCGCAGCAGCGTGCAGCGTCCCGGCAGCTGGCTGCCATTGATCTTGATGATGAGCATCTTCTGCATGAAGTATGCGGTCGCAGTGACCCTTGCCGTCGCCCCGTCGACTGCCCATGCAAGCGCCTTCATCGTGCCGGTCTGCCTCGCTTACGGCGTCTTCAGCGGACTTTTCCTGGGAGGCTTGCTGCGCACCGTGAGCGTGTACCGGGCGGTACAAACGTAAGGCTGGGGTCAGACCCGGCGCGGGAGTGCGCCCCAGTGGGGCGCATTCCGATCACGCAGTGACTGACCCCGGATTTCTGCTGCGTATCAGTAAGCCAACGTCCGCACGCCTTCCGGCATGCCCAGCAGGCAAACGTTGGCGCCGCGCACGGCGAACAGGCCGACGGCGATGACGCCGACGATTTGATTGATCTGCTGTTCCAGCGCCAGCGGATCGGCAATCTGCAAGCCCAGCACGTCGATGATTTCGCCACCGTTGTCGGTAATGAACGCTTCGTTGCTGCCGGCCTTCAGGCGCAAACGGGGCGTGCCGCCCAGCGCGGCCAGCTGGCGCGATACGGCGGCGCGGGCCATCGGCACCACTTCCACCGGCAGCGGGAAGGCGCCCAGGGTATCGACCAGCTTGGAGCCATCGGCGATGCAGACGAACTGTTTCGCCACGGAAGCGACAATCTTTTCACGCGTCAATGCTGCGCCGCCGCCCTTGATCATGGCGCCGCTGGCCGTGATTTCATCGGCACCGTCGATGTAGACGGCAATCGACTCGACATCGTTCAAGCTGAACACGGCGATGCCATGGCCGGCCAGGCGCGCGGCCGTCGCTTCGGACGATGCCACCGTACCCTTGATGGTGTCCTTGATCTTGGCCAATTCATCGATAAAAAAGTTGGCAGTAGAACCGGTGCCGACACCGATGATTTCACCCTCGACCACGTACTTAATGGCGGCACGGGCTACGGCTTGCTTCAATTCGTCTTGGGTCATGACATTCAGGCTAAAGTGGGGAATGGCGCTATTTTAACGGATTGCCAGCCCGGCTTACCCGCCATGCAGCGCCAGCATTGGCTTTGATACAACAGGTAAGCGGAAAAACCTTACTAAAATGCATTTCCACATCCGATTACTCTATCAAGATTTAAAATATGCGAAAATGTAACAACAGACCACTACGACGTTTGAGGAACAGGAAATGAATCATAACAAACAGGTACTTGTCGTCGATGACAGCCGTGTTTCACGTTTGATGTCGCATCAATTCATTCTCAGCAAACATGCCGACTGGCAAGTGATTGAGGCGGCGACAGGTGAAGAAGCGCTGGAAAAAATGAAGACTATCGCCCCTGTTATGATACTACTCGATGTCAACATGCCCGGCATGGGCGGCGTGGCGGCGGCAGAACAATTGCGCGCGCTATACCCGCAAACGCACATCATTCTCGTCACGGCAAATGTGCAAAATGCCATCCGCAACCGCGCCAGCGAAATGAACGTGGGATTCATGGAAAAGCCCATCACGGAAACGCGCATCCATCAGCTGATCGAATCACTGGGACTGTGAGCATGATCAATCTCTCCGAACTGGAAAATGATGCGCTGGTAGAGATATTCAACATCGGGGTAGGCCATGCGGCCGCCGCGATGAGCGAGATCGTCAATGAAGAAGTCACCATGTCGGTGCCGTCGATCAGCTTCATGAACCGCGACGATGCGGCCGCCCTGCTCGGCAGCAAAAAGGATGACGAACGCATCTGCGGCATCAGCCAGCATTACGATGGCGCCTTCACCACCGAAGCCATCCTGATGTTCCCGGAAGACAAGAGCCTGGAAATCGTCCGTCTGATGGTGGGCGACGCCATGCCGCTGCAGGAATTGACGGAGATGGAACAGGAGGCGATGAGTGAAATCGGCAACATCATCCTCAACGCCTGCGTGGGCACCCTGGCCAATCTGTTCGACAGCGAACTGCATGGCTCGCTGCCCGTATACCACCTGGGCACCAGCGCGGAAATCCTGTCCTCATTCGGCGGCCAGGAAGAAGAAGCCGTCGTGCTGATGCTGCACATCGACTTCGTGCTGTCCCGGCACCAGATCCACGGCTATGTCGCCTTCGTGCTCGACCTATCGGCCTTGCACGACCTGAAGCAGCAAGTGAGCCACTATTTGGCCAAGGTCCTGGGACAGGCGTGACGATCATGCCGGATGCCTTGCACCGACTCGCTCTGCTCGAGAACATACTCGGTGCCGTGAACCTGGGCGCCATCGTGCTCGATGAGCAGCAGCGCATCGTGCTGTGGAACCAATGGATGGCGCACCACTCGGCGTGTCAGGCCGACGCCATGCTGGGCCAGAACTTCTTCGCCGTCTATCCGGAATTGCGACACAAGCGCATCGACTCGGCCATCACCCAGGCCCTGCGCGGCAATTTCCAGTCGCTGTTGTCGCAAACCTTGCACAAGGCGCCATTTGCCCTGTACACGCATGGCGCGACCGATGGCGCGCTGGAAGGCCAAGAACGCATGCAGCAGGCCATCGCCGTGACACCGATCAATTTGCCTGCTTTACCGCGCCACTGCCTGATCCAGATCAATGATGTCACCAGCGCCGTGGGCCGTGAAAAGTTGCTGCGTGAACAAACCATCGTCTTGCGGTCGCAAACTTTTTCCGACGGCTTGACGGGCATCGCCAACCGCCGCCACTTCGATGTGGCGATCGAGAAAGAAATGCGGCGCGCCATGCGCACGGGCAGTCCCCTGTCGCTGCTGATGATCGACATTGACTGTTTCAAGGATTACAACGACCATTACGGCCACCAGCAAGGCGACGACTGCCTGATACGCGTAGCAGCCGAACTGGCCGCCATGCTGCAGCGCCCCACCGACCTGCTGGCGCGCTATGGCGGCGAGGAATTTTCCGCCATCCTGCCCGACACCGACGCCGTGCAGGCACTGCGCATGGGCGAGATGATGCGCGCACGGGCAGCCGAGCTGTGCATTCCGCATGCCAGGGCGTGCACTCAAGACAAGCACGTCACGGTCAGCATCGGCATCGCCACGCAACATCCGCAGCAGCAACTGGCTGTCGCCACCCTGATCGGCGCCGCCGACCGTGCCCTGTACCTGGCCAAGGGCGCCGGGCGCAACAGGGTCATGGTGCAGTCGCTGTAGGAAAGCCAGGCCGGCGACGCCATTCCAGCACACAACTTTACGGCGGCGGCGTAGACAGCTGTATCCTTGCAGCAAAAAATCAAGGATTGATCTGCGCCCCCCCCTCAAGTACGCTCGACAATGCGCACAGGAAAAGCCATAGAATGACATTAGCGCGGCAGCAAGCGGCGGTCGGCGGGGTTGCGCAGGAAACCGTGCAGTATCTGCTGCAGTTGCGGCAACTTCGCCACGTAGGCGGCAATGCCCAGCTGCCGCGCGCCGAAATAGTGGGCGATGATATCGCCCTGCTGCTCCATGTTGAAGTCGGACAGGACGCCGCCGGCTTGCGCGTCGTAGCGGTAGGCCCGCTGCCCGATGTAGCCGCCGCACAGCGCCAGCAGTGCGCCATGCAGCAGCACGCTATAGCCGAGCTGGTACTGCCACACATGCACCATTTCATGGATGAAGAACAACTTGCCGCCAGTGCCTTCGCGCGAAAAATCGTCGCGGTACTGGGCCGGCATGAAATGCAGGCTGCCGCGCGGCGTCATCGCCGTATTCTGGTCCTGCAGGCCAAACGGAAGAAAAGAGCCGCGCACCACGCGCACGCGCGCGTAGTCGATGGCGTCCTGAAAGACGCTGCGGGCCATGGCGATTTCGCCAATGGTGAGGGGGCGGCGCAAGACTCGCATAATGAGTATGGAATAAAGCGCGGCAGGCATAAAAGCCTGCCGAATACTATAACTGCAAGTACCTGACAGAAGCGTAGCGAGCGGCAGTGATTTGTGGCTAAGAAGCGCAACCGTACTCTAGTACGGTGAGCATCGCAGGCCGCAAAGCGCGACGCGCAGTAGCTTATGTCAGGTACGACTAGGCGGAGCGCAGGCCGCTGGCCGCTTTCGCGATTTCCGTGATGCGGTCCCAGTTGCCGGCCGCAATCGCGTCTTTCGGCGTCAGCCAGGAACCGCCCACGCAGGCGACGTTCTTGCAGGCCAAAAATTGCGACGCCGTCTCTTGCGAGATGCCGCCCGTCGGGCAAAAGGTAATGTCCGGCAGCGGGCCGTAGATGGCGTTGAGCATGCCGATGCCGCCAGCCGGCACGGCCGGGAACAGTTTCAGCTGCTGGAAGCCGTTTTCACGCGCCGCCATCACTTCACCGGGCGTCATCACGCCTGGCAGCAGGGGCAAGCCGCTGCTTTTCGCCGCCGCCACCAGGGCCGAGGTCAGGCCTGGCGAGACGCCAAATACGGCGCCCGCATCGCGTGCCTGGACGAATTCTTCCGGGCGAGTCAGCGTACCGACGCCGACGATGGCGCCCGGCACGGCCGACATGGCGCGGATCGCTTCAAGGCCGTGCTTGGTGCGCAGGGTCACTTCGAGCACGCGGATGCCGCCCGCCACCAGCGCGCGCGCCAGCGGTACGGCGTGTTCAGGATCGTCGATCGCAATCACGGGGATCACGCTCGAGGTGCGCATAATTTCCAGTAGTGTCATGGTCATCTCTTATTTCCTAGCCAAAAAGTCTTCATCGGAACCCGGCACGGTGTCACCGACATTGTCGGCGTCGTGCAAGGGGACACTGGTGGGTATCGGCGACGGCAGGCCGAAGGTGGTGGCACCCTCTTCCGCCGCGCTGACGGTGGAACGGAACATGGCAAACAGCTCGCGGCCCATGCCGACGTGGTTCGGCGACAAGTCCGCCGTTACCAGCGAACGCGCATGCCAGATGTCGGACGGCACCAGCGCTTCAAGCACGCCGGTGAAGGCGTCGAGGCGGATGATGTCGCCATCGCGCACCAGACCGAGTGGACCGCCGGCGAGGATTTCAGGCGATACATGGATAGCGGCCGGCACCTTGCCCGACGCGCCCGACATACGGCCATCGGTGACCAGCGCCACCTGGCGACCCGCATCCTGCAGGTTGGCCAGCGCAGGGGTCAGCGCATGCAGTTCCGGCATGCCGTTGGCGCGCGGGCCCTGGAAGCGCAGCACGGCGACGAAGTCGCGATCCAGGCTGCCAGCCTTGTAGGCGCTCATGAACTCTTCTTGCGAATTGAAGACCAATGCCGGTGCTTCGACCGTGCGGTGCTGCGGCTTGACGGCCGAGACCTTCATCACGGCGCGGCCCAGGTTACCTGCGACCAAGACCATGCCGCCGTCCGGCGCGAACGGCTTCGCCGCCGGGCGCAACACGTTTTCATCGGCGCTGGCGGCCGGTGCATCTTTCCAGAAGACCTTGCCGTCTTCGCCCAGGAACGGTTCCATGCAGTGCGCGCGCAAGCCGTGGCCGAGGATGGTATTGACGTCATCGTGCAGCAAGCCGGCGTCGAGCAGTTCGCGGATCAGGTAACCGGTGCCGCCGGCCGCGTGGAAATGGTTGACGTCGGCGTCGCCGTTCGGGTAGATACGCGTCAGCATCGGCACGATGGCCGACAGCTCATTGAAATCGTTCCAGTCGATGACGATGCCGGCTGCCTTGGCGATCGCCACCAGGTGCAAGGTGTGATTGGTCGAGCCGCCCGTGGCGAGCAAGCCCACGACGGCGTTGACGATACATTTCTCGTCAACGATATGACCGACTGGCAAGTAGCTGGCGCTTTGCGCCGTGATGCCGGCAGCGCGCTGGGCCGCAGCTTTGGTGAGCGCATCGCGCAGCGGCGTGTTCGGCGTGATGAAGGCGGCGCCGGGCAAGTGCAGGCCCATCACTTCCATCAGCATCTGGTTGCTGTTCGCCGTGCCATAAAAAGTACAGGTGCCGGCACCGTGGTAAGCCTTGCTTTCACCTTCGAGCAAGTCTTCGCGCGTGGCCTTGCCTTGTGCATACAACTGGCGCACCTTGGCTTTTTCCTGGTTCGACAGGCCCGACGTCATCGGACCTGCCGGCACGAAGACGGCCGGCAAATGGCCGAAGTGCAGCGCGCCGATCAACAGGCCCGGCACGATCTTGTCACACACGCCCAGGTACAGGGCCGCATCGAACATATTGTGCGACAGCGCCACAGCCGTCGACATGGCGATGGTGTCGCGCGAAAACAGCGACAACTCCATGCCCGGCTGGCCTTGCGTCACGCCGTCGCACATGGCGGGCACGCCGCCGGCGAACTGGGCCACGGCGCCCACTTCGCGCACGGCTTGCTTGATGATTTGCGGGAAACCTTCGAAGGGCTGGTGCGCCGACAGCATGTCGTTGTACGAGGACACGATGGCCACGGAAGGCTTCTTGTATTCCTTCAGCGACAGCTTGTCGTTGGCAGGAAAGGCGGCAAAGCCATGCGCCAGGTTGGTGCACGACAAAGCGCCGCGCTGCACGCCCTGGATGCGGGCCGCATCCAGATGCGCCAGGTAGGCGCCGCGCGATGGCCGGCTGCGCGCGATGATGCGCGCTGTTACGGATTCGACTACTGGATGCAGCGCCATATGAATTTCCTTAAAAATGAGTATTTCGTGAAATTTTACTACAAAATGGTCGCGCAGAAGCACTCTTGCAGTGGCCAGCGACAGAAATAATGCATTTTTACACGACCTTTCAAGGCAAAACAACAACGCCCCACATCCATTCGTCTCGCTTGCTTCTCTATTACAGCAAGCATAAAACCCCAAAAAAAATACCAAAAATGCCATATTTCCGCATAAACTGTAGTGAAATTACCTTTTTCTAATGTATTATTCCCACACCAAGGCCGGCACGTCCGTTCGCCAGAATGAATGCGCCGCGCTCCTTTTAACCGAGACAAGCACCCAAGCCGACCGCCATGCGCCAGCCAGCACCTACTCCTGCCATCACCGCCACCGCCAGTTTCCAGTCCCTGCAAACGCACAGCGCCAGCCTGCGCGAGGTGCATCTGCGCCAGCTGTTCGCGCTCGATCCCGCGCGTTTTTCCAGCATGACAGTCGATGCGGCAGGACTGCTGCTCGATTACTCGAAGAACCGCGTCGACGCCACCGCCATGGCCCTGCTGATGGACCTGGCACGCGAGCGCGGTGTGGAAGCGCAGCGCGAAGCGATGTTTACAGGCGAGAAAATCAATCTTACCGAACATCGGGCCGTTCTGCATACCGCCTTGCGCGCACCACGCGGCACCGCCCTGGTGGTCGATGGCCAGGATATCGACGCTGACGTGCAAGATGTGCTGCAGCGCATGAAGGCGTTTACGGACAAGGTACGCAATGGCAGCTGGCTCGGCTACACCGGCAAGCCGATTTGCGACATCGTCAACATCGGCATCGGCGGTTCGGACCTGGGCCCGAAAATGGCCTGCCTGGCACTGCGCTCCTACGCCAACCCGGGCCTGGAAATGCACTTTGTATCCAACGTCGACGGGCACGACATGGAAGCGACCTTGTCCAAAGTCGATCCCGAAACTACCCTGTTCATCGTTGCATCGAAAACCTTCGTCACGGCCGAAACCATGCTCAACGCCAACACGGCGCGCGCCTGGTTCCTGCTCGAAGGCGAAGAAAAGGACTTGGCGCAGCACTTCGTGGCCGTCTCGACCAACGTGCAAGCGATCGTCGATTTCGGCATCGCGCCGGAAAACATGTTCCCGTTCTGGGACTGGGTCGGTGGCCGCTATTCCGTCTGGTCCTCGATCGGCCTGGCCGTGGCCCTGTCCGTGGGCTTTGAATACTTCAGCGATTTCCTCGCCGGCGCGCATGCGATGGATCAGCACTTCCGCCAGGCGCCACTGGAGCAAAATATGCCCGTGCTGCTGGCCATGGTGGGCTTCTGGAACCGCCAGTTCCTCGACTGCGACTCCGTTTCCATCGCCCCCTATCACCAGGACTTGAGCCGCTTTGCCGCCTACTTGCAACAACTGGACATGGAAAGCAACGGCAAGCGCGTCACCAAGGATGGCCTGCCCGTCGACGTGCCGACCGGTCCCGTGATCTGGGGCGATTGCGGCACGAATGCGCAGCACGCATATTTCCAGCTGCTGCACCAGGGCAGCGACATCACGCCCATCGACTTCATCGCTGCCCTGCGCGCCACGCACGATTTGCCGGGCCACCATGACGCCTTGCTGGCTAACTGTTTCGCCCAGTCGGAAGCCTTTATGACGGGCAAGACGGGCGACGAAGTGCGCATGGACCTGCAGGCGCAGGGCTTGCCGGAAAGCAAAGTCGAGGCACTGGTGCCGCACAAGACCTTCCCCGGCAATCGCCCCAGCAATACGATTCTGATGGACCAGCTGACCCCGACCACGCTGGGCGCCCTGATCGCGCTGTACGAACACAAGACGTTCGTGCAAGGCGTCCTGTGGAACGTCAACAGTTTCGACCAGTGGGGCGTGGAACTGGGCAAGGTACTGGCCAAGAAAATCCAGGCCGAACTGACGGGAGTAGCCCGTCCCGAACACCACGACAGCTCAACGAATGGCTTGATCGCCCTGGCCAAGGCCGCAAAAGCCGCATATTAAAGAGAGATAGATGAATATTTACGAGATCAAAGCAGTCAGCGACAAGCCCATGCAAGTGGGCGAATGCCCGCTATGGCATGGCAAGGAAGCGGCCCTGTACTGGGTCGACATCGATGGCCGCGCCGTACATCGTTTGCACCCGGCCAGCGGCCAGCAGGCGCAATGGAGTATGCCGACGGAGCCGTCGGCACTGGCTATCGATGCCGGAGGCGGTCTGATCGTGGCCTTGCGCAGCGGCTTTGCCCACCTCGACACCAAGACAGGCAGCTTGGCGCAAATCGCTCCCGCGCCATTCGACGTTGCCACCACGCGCTTCAACGATGGCAAGGTCGACCCAAGCGGCCGCTTCTGGGTTGGCACGATTTTCGAACCACGCAGCGCCGCTGCAGCAGAAATGTTTGTGCTGGAAAAAGGGCAGGTACGCAAGGTCTGGTCCGGCGGCATGACGGTATCGAACGGCCTCGGCTTCAGCCCGGACGGGCGCACCATGTACCACTCAGATACCACTACGCACCGCATCGATCGCTTTGATTTCGATGCAGCCACGGGAGCTATTTCCGAAGCGCAACCATTCCAGCGCTTCTCCACCGACAAAAAAGCGGCGGACTATGGCGGGCGCCCGGACGGCGCGGCCGTCGACAGCGAAGGCAATTACTGGTCGGCCATGTTTGAAGGCGGAAAAATTTTACGCTTCGCCCCCGACGGCCACCTGCTGGGCGAAATTACCGTGCCCGTGCGCTGCCCTACCATGGTGACGTTTGGCGGCCCCGACCTGCGCACCCTGTACATCACCAGCGCCAGCCACAACCGCTCAGCTACCGAGCTTGCCGACTATCCGCTAACGGGCCACGTGCTGTCCGTGCGCGTGGACGTGGCGGGCCAGCCGGAAACGCCGTACCAGGCGTAACAATACCGGGGTCAAACCCTCAATAATAATACCGGGGTCAGACCCTCAATGCCGCCAACTCAGGGGCTTGTGCTGTCGCCCCGGGGGTCTGACCCCAGCTTTTCGACCTTGGGTTGAAATTACCGGGCCAGCACTTTGCGGATGGTGTCAGCCAATTCCGCTGCCACAAACTTGGCCACATAACCGTCTGCGCCCACGCCCTTGACGTGGTCTTCGTTGGTCGAGCCCGTCAAAGACGAGTGAATCACCACGGGGATGTTGGAGAAGCGGCCATCGTTCTTGATGTTGCGCGTCAAGGTGAAACCATCCATTTCCGGCATTTCCAGATCCGTCAGCACCAGCGCGACCTTGTCTTTCGCCGTCTTGCCTTCGGTCGCCGCCTGGGCCGAGATCGCCTGCAGGCGCTCCCATGCTTCCTTGCCCGTCTTGGTCATGATGAACGGTACGCCCATCGCTTCGAGACCCTTTTCGATCAGCGAGCGGGCCAGCGAGGAATCATCGGCCGCAAGGATCACGGCACCGGCCGGCAAGCGCACTTGCGGGCCGATACTGTTCTTGTCCACGTCCGGGTCGCCCGACGGCAGCACGTCGCGCAAGATTTGCTCTACGTCCAGCACTTGCGCCAGGCGCGTCTTGTCCGTGTCGCCATCGAGGCGCGCGATACTGGTGACGAGGCCGCCACCGACGCTCGATTCGGCCGACAGCACCTGATTCCATTCCAGGCGCACGATTTCATCGACCTCTTCCACGGCAAACGCCTGTGTCGAGCGGGCAAATTCGGTCACCATCAGGATCTTCAAGCCGCTGCTCTTGCAACCGACCGCCATCGGCAAGTCGATCACGGGCACGATTTGGCCACGGATATTGACCACACCGAGCATGTGCGGGTGCGAACCGGCGACTGCGGTGATGGCCGGCATTTCCATGATTTCACGGACTTTGAACACATTGATGCCGAACAGTTCGCGGCTGGTCGAGTGATCACTGGTGCCCAGCTTGAACAGGAACAGTTCGAATTTGTTATTGCCTGTCAGGCTGGTGCGTTCATCGACATCTTGCTGCATTGAATTCATTGTGTCCCCTTGAGCCGTCATGTAAAGTTAAGCTGCCTACCCGTGATGCTGCTGGCAGCGCCAACTACACGTCGCACGTACGCCGGACGGCGGGTTCGGGGCATGGCCGGCGCTGCGTTTCAGTGTAGTTCGTACGACCAATAGTTGCTATCGTTTCGGCTCCAATTATACGGTTTTTTACTTTCCTTAAAGCTACTTTACGCTGCCAACAGCGATCCTGAAAGCATTTCTTGACTTGCTTGTTGCTACAACGCAAATGATGATGAAGAGAATCGAAAATTTCCCTGGCAACCATGGTAGCTTTGAAAAGTCCGCTGCCAGGCGTGCCCGCGTACCTGCACCGGCGAACGGCATATAATGCGCTTGCGGGCGCCAGTGGCAAGCAGACAGGGCTAAACTACGACGCCAGACCATGGGATGTAGTAAAATTTCTTGCAATTGCCTGTTCTGCGTAGTAAATTTACACCATCGAATATAGTAGCGACAGACTGGCACTTCCGGTCGGCCTCCTCCCCGTTCCGGCTCTTTTACTTTTGCGACGACACTCACTTATGGCACTTACCGATTTTGACCTGGTCCTGTTTGGCGGCAGCGGCGATTTAGCAATGCGCAAGTTGCTGCCTGCAATGTATGCGCGCGACGTCGCCAACGATTTGCCGCCGACGGCGCGCATCATCTGCGTGGGCCGCCAGGACAGCGGCCAGGATGCGTTCTTGAACATGGTGGAGAGCAACTCGCGCCCCCATATCAAGGCCAGCACCCTCAATGCCGCCACCTGGAGCAAGTTTTGCGCGCGCATCGTGTATGTGTCGCTCAACGCCAGCGATGCGGCCACGTACGCGCCGCTGGTCGAAGCGCTGCGCGGCGATGCCGACCTGACGCGCGTGTACTACCTGGCCACGCCGCCGCACCTGTTTGCCTTGATCTGCGATAACTTGAAAGACAACGGCCTGGTGACGCCGAATTCGCGCGTCGTACTGGAAAAACCGCTGGGCCGCGACCTGGCCAGCGCCAAGCAGATCAATGCTGAAGTGGGCAAAGTCTTCCAAGAGTCGCAGATCTACCGTATCGACCATTACCTGGGCAAGGAAACTGTGCAGAACTTGCTGGCCCTGCGCTTTGGCAATATCCTGTTCGAGCCGCTCTGGCGCCGGGAATGGATTTCCGACGTGCAGATCACCATCGCCGAGAAACTGGGCGTAGGCAACCGCATGGGTTATTACGACACCTCGGGCGCACTGCGCGACATGCTGCAAAACCACTTGCTGCAACTGCTGTGCATCGTCGCCATGGAACCGCCGACCTCAATCGCACCGGACGCCGTGCGCGATGAAAAGCTGCAAGTGCTGCGCTCACTGAAAAAATTCACGCCCACTACCCTGGCGCAAAACATCGTGCGTGGCCAATACCGCGCCGGTCACGTCGACGGCGCCACCGTGCCGAGCTACCGCGACGAGCCGGACGCGCCAGAGCATTCGCGCACCGAGACTTTCGTCGCGCTGAAGGCGGAAATCGACACCTGGCGCTGGGCTGGCGTGCCGTTCTACCTGCGCACGGGCAAGCGCATGGCCGACAGCCTGGCCGAGATCGTCGTGCGCTTCAAGCAGATCCCGCACTCGATCTTCAACCAGCCGACGTCCAGCTTCCAGCCGAACTGCCTGGTGATCCGTCTGCAGCCGGACGAAGGCTTGCGCATGAATCTGATGGCGAAAACCCCGGGCGACGGCATGCGCTTGAAACCGGCAGAACTGGAACTCGATTTCCGCGAATCGTTCAAGACCCCGCGCATGGATGCCTACGAGCGCCTGCTGCTCGACGTCCTGCGCGGCCAACTGACCCTGTTCATGCGCGGTGATGAACTGGAAGCGGCCTGGGAATGGGTCGAACCGATACTCGAGAACTGGGAACAGAACGACAGTGCGCCGATTCCCTACACGGCCGGTACCTGGGGCCCGGCTGCGGCCAGCGCCCTGATCGGGCGCGATGGCTTGCAGTGGCGTGAAGAAGCCTTACCCGAGGATTAACAGGCAACGCCATAGCCTGCCCTTGCAAGGCCATACCGTAACGCAGGCGTGGAGCGGTGCTCCACGAAATCCCTGTTCCACTGCATCTTGAAGACTGAGACAGTGAATATCTGACTAAAGCCAGGACGGCAGAAATGCCGGGGTCGGACCCTGAGGGTCCGACCTCGGAACTTGCTTTTGGGGTGAAGAAGGACGCCAACTCAACGGGCATTAAGCCAGAAAATTAATCAATGCTACTCGACTCCATCCGCACCCAGCTCGATTCTCTCTCCAAGTCGGAGAAAAAGGTCGCGCTGGCCGTGCTTGACCAGCCTAACCAGACGGTCAGCCAGAACATCACCGCGTTGGCGAAAAGCGCGCAGGTGTCGGAACCGACCGTGGTGCGCTTTTGCCGCACCCTGGGCTATGACGGCTGGCATGAATTCAAGCTCAAGCTGGCGCAGGGCCTGGCGCTGGCCATGCCCGGTGCGAACGAGCAGCCGACGCAGGACGACTTGGCAGCCGATCTGGTAAATAAAATCTGCAGCCGCTCGATCAACACCCTGCTCGACCTGCGCAACAACCTGAACCCGGAAGCGATCCAGCGCGCGCTCGACATCCTGTCGCGCGCCAGCAAGATCGAATTCTATGGCCAGGGCACGTCGGGCATCGTGGCGGCCGACGCGCAACACAAGTTCTTCCGCTCGGGCGTGCCGACGGTCGCCTACAGCGACCCGAACATCCACAGCATCGCCGCAGCCCTGCTGCGCGGCGGCGACTGCCTGGTAGCCATCTCGCAGCGCGGCAACAGCCCCGCCCTGGTGCGCTCAGTGAAACTGGCGCGCCGCGGCGGTGCCGACGTCGTCGTACTGGCGCCATCGGGCACGCCGCTGGCCGACCTGGCGACCGTGCTGATCCCGATCGACTTGGTATTCAATACCGATCCCTACACACCGATTTCCGCCCGCCTGGCCTACCTGGTGGTGATCGACGTGCTGGCCGTGGGACTGGCCCTGCAGCGCGGGCCAGAATTTCGCAAGAAGATGCAGAACGCGCAGAAGGCGCTGCAGGAATTCGACATGCAGTTCGACTCTTTTATTGGCTAGATGGCATAAATCCGGGGCCCGACCCGGCGGGTCTGCCCCCGGCTCCCAATTTTGGGCGGCAAGACAAGCGTTCCCTCCCGCCACGGATACCGCCTGCTTTACCCCAAAAGCCACAACTGGGGTCGGACCCTGAGGGTCCGACCCCGGCACTTTAGCCCTTGGGTTAAAAGCGCCGCCACCGTCCCGCATTCGGTACAATAGCCTGGCAAGCCCTTTCACTCTCTCCTGAGCAGCCATGAACCAACTCGAACAACTCAAACAATTTACTACCGTGGTGGCCGATACCGGCGACTTCCAATCGATCCAGGCTTACACGCCACGCGATGCGACGACGAATCCTTCGCTGATCCTGAAGGCCGTTCAAAAGGACGAATACAAGCCGCTGCTGGAAAAGGCCGTACGCGACCATCCGAACGCCTCCACCAGCGAAATTATCGACCGCCTGCTGATCGCGTTTGGCGTGGAAATCCTGCAAATCATCCCCGGGCGCGTCTCCACCGAAGTCGATGCGCGCCTGTCGTTCGACACCGCAGGCACGGTAGCCAAGGGCCGCGACCTGATCGCCCTGTATTCGAACGCAGGCATTGCACGCGAACGCGTACTGATCAAGATCGCCGCCACCTGGGAAGGCATCCGCGCAGCGGCCATCCTGGAAAAGGAAGGCATCCGCTGCAACATGACCCTGCTGTTCTCGCTGGCGCAGGCCATCGCCTGCGCCGAAGCGGGCGCGCAGCTCATCTCGCCCTTCGTTGGCCGCATCTACGACTGGTACAAGAAGTCGACGGGCATCGATTACATGGGTGCGGAAGACCCGGGCGTGCAGTCGGTCCGGCGCATCTACAACTACTACCGCAAGTTCGGCTACAAGACTGAAGTCATGGGCGCGAGCTTCCGCAACACCTCGCAAATCCTCGAACTGGCCGGCTGCGACTTGCTCACCATCAGCCCCGACTTGCTGCAAAAGCTGGCCGACAGCGAAGCGCCGGTGGAGCGCAAACTGAGCGCCGAAGCGGCGCCATCGGCCAGCATCGTGCACATGACGCTCAACGAAGAAGCCTTCCGCTTCATGATGAATGAAGACGCCATGGCAACGGAAAAGCTGGCCGAAGGCATCCGCGCTTTCTGCGTCGATTCCGGCAAGCTCAAACAGATGATCGCGGCGCTGCGTTAAGCGCCGATGCCTGTTGCAAAAAGCGGCCTCCGTGCAGTGCACGGCGCCGCTTTTTTTACGCGATGGCATCGCGCACTCTAGCAATGGCGCTAGAATAAAGCATCGCCACCCATCGCCGCCGCATGTCTTTTACTTCATCTGCCATCAGCATACGACTGGGACGCCGCGCCCGTGCCCGCATCGCCGAAAACGGCTTGCGCGCGCTTGACGTCGCCATCGTCCCCGCCGCCGCAGGCGGGCCGAAAGGCTTGATCCTGCACCAGCTCGATTGCTGGATGTTGCGCGACTTTCTGCCACAGGCGCCGCGCCCCCGCCACTTCGTCGGCGCCTCGATCGGCGCCTGGCGCATGGCCGCCGCCGTATTGCCCGACCCGCTCGCCGCGCAGCGCCGCCTGGTGCGCGAATACGTGGGCCAGCGCTATCCCGACAAACCCGATGCGACGCACGTCAGCCGCACCTGCCGCGCCCTGCTCGACGCCGTCCTCGATGGCCAGGATGCGCAGCTGCTGTCGCATGCGCAGCATAGCCTGTCGGTGCTGGCCGTGCGCGGTATCGGCGCGCTGGCAAAGCCGGGAAAATGGCGCGACCGGCGCGGCTTCCTGCTCGCAGCGGCCGGCAATATGATGGCGCGCACACTTCTGGCCGCCTCACTGGAGCGCGCGGTATTGCATGCCGGGCCCGATGGCGCCAGTTGGCTACGCTCGCGCTTCGATGCCTTTCACACCCATTTCGTCCCGCTGGCGCAAGACAATCTGCGCGACGCACTGCTGGCCTCCGCTTCCATCCCGCTGCTGCTCGATGCAGTAACGGACATCGCCGGCGCACCGCCCGGGCGCTACTGGGACGGTGGCCTGGTCGACTATCATTTGCACTTGCCATACCAGCGCGAACCGGACCTGGTACTGTACCCGCACTTTGCCGAGCACATCGTGCCGGGCTGGCTGGACAAGGCCATGCCGTGGCGCCGCGCGCGCAGCGGCGATAGCGCACTCGACAACATGATCCTCGTCTCGCCCTCGCCTGCCTTCGTGGCCAGCCTGCCCAATGGCAAACTGCCGGACCGGCGCGACTTCCGCCATTACGGACAAGACCATGCGGCACGCATGCGCGACTGGCGCCGCGCCATCGCAGAAAGCGAGCGCATGGCGGCCGCTTTCGCCCGCTGGGTGGAGCAGCCGGACTTGCGCCAGGCGGGCGAGCTGTAGCACGGGCGTGGCTGCAACAGTGAGCAAAACAGGATGTTTTTTCGCTTACCTATTGGTCACTTATCAGTGCATACTATGTTGCACAGGCAAGCTTAATCCCTCTGCGACAGGAGTCTCACCATGCACGCCCTCTCCCATCTTCGTATCGGCACCCGCCTGGCTGCAGGCTACGCCCTGGTGCTCCTGCTGTGCGTGATCTCCACCTCGTACGCGCTGTACAGTGCGCGCGTGAATACCGACGCGACCCGGGAAATGATGGAAAAACCGCTGGCCAAGGAACGTCTGATATCAGACTGGTATGTGCTGATTCACTCGGCCATCGCGCGCACCTCGATGATCGCGCGGAGCACGGATGAAACTCTGTCGAGCGTCTTTGCCGACACCATCGCCGACAGCAGCAAGCAAGGCGCTGAGCTGCTCAAGCAAATCGAAACCCTGCTCGTCAACGAGGAAGAAAAAGCCATCTTCAAGTCCTCCCTCGAGATACGCGTCAAATACCAGGATGCCAAGACCTCGGTGATGAACGCGCGCAAGGGTGGCAACGCGGCCCAGGCGGAGAGTATTTACAACGCCAGCTTTGCCCCGGCGGCGGCCAGTTACCAGAGCAACGTCAAGGCCCTGCTGGCGCAGCAGCGCAAGGCCATCGACGACACGGCGCACGCCATCGAAACGGCCAATGGACGCAGCTTCACCCTGTTGTTGTTGCTGTGTGGGCTGGTGGTGGCCTTGGGCAGCATCTGCGCCTGGCTCATCACGCGCTCGATCACCGTGCCCCTGCAAGCGGCCGTGAAGGTGGCCGAGACGGTCGCTGCGGGCGACTTGCGCACGCACTTCGGCGCGGCGGCCAGCGATGAAATCGGCGACCTGATGCGCGCGCTGCACGGCATGAACGAGGCACTGCGCAAGGTCGTGTCGGAAGTGCAGACGGGCACCAACGCCATCGCCACGGCATCGGGCGAGATCGCCGCCGGCAACCAGGATTTGTCGTCGCGCACCGAGCAGCAAGCCAGTTCACTGGAAGAAACGGCGTCGTCGATGGAAGAATTGACCAGCACCGTGAAGCAGAATGCCGACAATGCGCGCCAGGCCAATCAGATGGCGGTCGCCGCGTCTGGCGTGGCCGAACGCGGCGGCAGCATCGTCAGCCAGGTGGTCGATACCATGGGTGCGATCGACACGGCATCGACGAAAATCGTCGACATCATCGGCGTCATCGATGGCATCGCCTTCCAGACCAATATCCTGGCATTGAACGCGGCAGTCGAAGCGGCGCGTGCCGGTGAACAGGGGCGCGGCTTTGCCGTCGTCGCCACGGAAGTACGCAGCCTGGCGCAGCGCTCGGCGGCGGCGGCACGTGAAATCAAGACCCTGATCGGCGACTCGGTAGATCAGGTCAACAACGGCACGCGACTGGTGCAGCAAGCTGGCAGCACCATGGGCGAGGTGGTCGACAGCGTGCGCCGCGTTACCGACATCATGGCCGAGATCACCGCCGCCAGCGCCGAGCAAAGTCTGGGCATCGACCAGGTCAACCAGGCTATCGCGCAGATGGATCAGGTAACGCAGCAAAATGCGGCCCTGGTGGAAGAAGCGGCAGCGGCGGCCGAAAGCATGCAGGACCAGGCGGCACGCCTGGCGCAGGTGGCGGCCGGTTTCCAGCTCGAACTCGTGGCCACGGCAGCACCAGTGCGCGCCGCGCGACCTGCCAGCACCCAGCTGGCCAAGCCGGCGGCCAGGAGCGCGCCCGCCAGGCAGCCAAGCACTGCGGCCAAGAGCACGCCCGCTGCGCGCAAGCCCCAGGCAAACGTGGCTGGCGAACAGGATTGGGAAGAATTTTAAGGCGGGAGGACCAGTTTAAACGGGCAGCTTAAACAGACAACTTAAACGGCCAGCTTAAACAGTAATGCCGTTCAGTTAGTGTGTTAGTGTGTTAGTGATGCTATTTTTAGCCCGAGAGCAAGGAAAGGGGTCGGACCCTGAGGGGGAATGTGCTTCAATGGAGCACATTCCGATCACGAAGTGACCGACCCCAGCTCTTTGCCTCTGGGGTTAGCGAATTTACTGGCGCTCATCAATCACGCCAAAATCCTTAACTGAACGGCATTACAGCTTAAACAGACAGTTTAAGCTGGGCGGACCGCGCCTTGGTGCGCGAGGTGCCGTGATTCAGGCGGCACGGCAGCGGCGGCAATACATGGTGCGCCTGACATGGTTCCACGGCGCACTAGCAGCTTCTAATCTTCCAGGAACATTTGCTGCAGGTCGTTCAGGAAGCGCAATCCCAATGGCGTCGGGCCGATGATCTGGTGGTCGCGGTACAGCAAGCCTTTCGCTTCCGCAGTATTGAGCGGTTTGTCGATGGCGTTGATGGCCAGGCCAGTGCGCTCGGCGAACAGGTTGGGCGCAAAGCCCTGCGTCAGGCGCAGGGTGTTGAGCATGAATTCAAAACCCATTTCCTCGCGTGCCAGCTCGCGCTCTTCCTGCACCGGCTGACCCGCCAGTACCGCGTCCATGTAGGCGCGCGGCTGCTTGTAGCGTGCCTGGCGCAGGACGCGGTGCGGGAACGAGATTTTTGAATGTGCGCCCGCGCCGATGCCCAGGTAGTCGCCGAACTCCCAGTAATTGCGGTTGTGGCGCGCCTGCCGGCCCGGCTGCGCGTAGGCCGACACTTCGTAGCGGCCATAGCCGGCCTGCGCCGCGCGTTCTGCCACCATGTCGGCGATGTCGGCGCTTTCGTCGTCGTCCGGCAGCACGGGCGGGTACTTGGCGAACAGGGTGTTCGGTTCGAGCGTCAGGTGGTACAGCGACAGGTGCGGCGGCGCGAACGACAACGCCGTTTCCAGGTCCTGCTGCGCCTCTGCCAGCGTTTGCGTGGGCAGCGCGTACATCAGGTCGAGATTGAAATTGTCGAAGTTGGCGTGCGCGATTTCGACCGCGCGGCGCGCTTCGTTGTCGTCATGGATACGCCCCAGCGCCTGCAGATGGCGGCCATTGAAGCTCTGGATGCCGATCGACAGGCGGTTGATGCCGCTGGCACGGTAAGACTTGAATTTTTCCGCTTCAAAGGTGCCGGGATTGGCTTCCATGGTGATTTCGCAATTACCATCGAGCGGCAGCAGGGTGCGCACGTCCGACATCAGGCGCTCCAGTCCCGCCGCCGACATCAGGCTGGGCGTGCCACCGCCTATGAAAATGGTGTGGATCTTGCGGCCCCAGATCAGCGGCAGCGCCATTTCCAGGTCCAGGCGCAGGGCTGCCAGGTATTGCGCTTCCGGAAAGCCATCGCGCACTTCATGCGAATTGAAGTCGCAATACGGGCATTTTTTCACGCACCACGGGAAATGGATGTAGAGCGACAGCGGCGGCAGGGCCGTCAGGTTCAACGCGCCCGGCTGCAGGTACTTCAGCGCCGCGCCCGCCGCGCCGGAAATGCCTTCCTGCGGCGCGGGCGAGACTGCCGCCTTGGCGCCTGATTTGGCAACCGCACCGACCAGTTTGATCGGGATCATCGCAGGGTCCGCAACTTGTCGACCAGCGCGCGCAAGGCCTGGCCCCGGTGCGATAGCGCGTTCTTTTCATCAGACGTCAGTTCGGCCGCGCACTTGCCCAGCGCGGGAACAAAGAAATGCGGATCGTAGCCAAAACCGCCCTGGCCGCGCGGCGTCGCAATCATCTCGCCATTCCAGCGGCCATCGGCGATCACCGGCTGCGGGTCGTCCGCATGGCGCACGTACACCAGCACGCAGTAATAATACGCGCACTTGTCGGCATGCGCTTCCAGGTCGGCGATCAGCTTGGCGCTATTGGCAGCGTCCGATTTCGGCTCGCCCGCATAGCGCGCCGAATACACGCCAGGGGCGCCGCCGAGCGCATTGACGCACACGCCGGAATCATCGGCCAGCGCCGGCAAGCCGGTCAGGCGGGCAGCGTGGCGCGCCTTTTGCAGGGCATTTTCCACGAAGGTGTGGAACGGTTCGTCGCTTTCCGGCACGGCGTACTCGCCCTGGGCATGGACGGAAAAACCGATGGTCGAGAGCAGCTCGTTGAATTCCTTGAGCTTGCCGGCGTTATTGGAGGCGAGAATGAGGCGTTGGGTCATGTCAGTAGTCCGGTTGAGGTGCCGACATTGTAAACCTTTTGCGTCCCCCTCACCGCGCCGCGCCGCTGCCGAAAAAACGGCAGAGGCAGGCTTTTTGCCGCGCGCGGCGAAGAAATAGCTGTCACTCCACGTCAGGATTACAGTCCCAGCGCCTGCTTCTGCATGACGATAAGATCGGCAATACCACTGTGCGCCAGATCGAGCAAACGGTTCATGCCGGCGCGGTCAAAGGCGGCGCCTTCGGCCGTGCCCTGCACTTCGATGAAGTGACCGGCTTCCGTCATTACCACGTTCATGTCCGTGTCGCAGCCCGAGTCTTCCACATAGTCGAGGTCCAGCACCGGCATGCCCTGGTAGACACCCACCGAGATGGCGGCGACAAAGCTTTTCACGGGGATGGCGGCAATCGCGCCGCGCGCCTGCAGTTGGGAAAAAGCGTCATACGCGGCCACCATGGCGCCCGTGATCGAGGCGGTGCGCGTGCCACCATCGGCCTGGATGACGTCGCAATCGAGGTGCAGGGTGCGTTCGCCGAACGCTTGCAGATCAAAGGCGGCGCGCAGCGAGCGGCCGATCAGACGCTGGATTTCCTGCGTGCGGCCAGACTGCTTGCCGCGCGCCGCTTCGCGATCCATGCGCGTGTGCGTCGAGCGTGGCAACATGCCGTACTCGGCCGTCAACCAGCCCTGGCCCTTGCCCTTCAGGAAACCCGGCACCTTGTCTTCGATGCTGGCGGTGCAGATGACCTTGGTGTCGCCGCACTCGATCAGCACCGAGCCTTCGGCATGCTTGGTGTACTGGCGGGTGATGCGGATGGCGCGCAGCGCATCGACGGCGCGGCCGCTCGGGCGGGATTCAAATGTCATGGCGGGTGTCCTGTGTGATTGGAGTTGCGGCGCCGATTTTACCACTGCGGCGCCATCACACGGTGCAGACCGGCCTGCACACAAGATCCCTACAATCCTGCCCCGCCAAACACAATTTTCTTTACAATGCGGTAAAACGCACAATAACCAGCAATTTTCAGGCCATCGCGCACTTTGGGCTTGTTTTGCGGCGCCGGCGGTATTGCCTGCGCTGGCTGATTAAGTGTATAAGTGACTGTATATAAGACCAAATCGGGGAATCCTTTGAGCATTTCAAGCATGACAGGCTACGCGGTTGCCACCAGCGAAGGGGCTGCAGGCACACTGACAATTGAAATCAAGAGCGTCAACTCGCGCTTTCTCGACCTGCAATTCCGGATCAACGATGATCTGCGGGCGCTGGAGCCTGACCTGCGCGCCGCCGTCATGTCTGCCATCACGCGTGGCAAAGTCGAGGTACGCCTGAGCTTTGGCCGCAAGGCAGCGACAGCCGGCACGCAGGCGCTGAACTTGCCCCTGCTGGCCGAACTGGCGCGCCTGCAAAACGAAGTGGGCCAGCATTTTGTCTCCGCCCCCGTCATGACGGTGGCCGAACTGCTGCGCTGGCCGGGCATCATAGAAGAAGCGCAAGTGGGGCAAGAGTCCTTGCAGGCGGACGTGGCCGCGCTGACCCGCCGCACCGTGACTGCCTTCGTCGACAGCCGCAAGCGCGAAGGTGCGGCACTTGAAACGGTGCTGGTGTCGCGCATCGAGGCGATGGAAGCCATCGTCAAGCGCATCACGCCATTGATTCCGCAAGTCGTGGCGGCCTTCCAGCAAAAAGCCATCGAGCGCATGCAAGATGCGCTAGGCCTGGCCAGCCAGGGCTCGAATTCGGCCCTCTCGCGCCAGGACGCCATGGAGCGCATACGCCAGGAAGTCATTTTGTACGGCATTCGCATCGACGTTTCGGAAGAACTGGCGCGCCTGTCGGCCCACCTGGGCGAAACGCGCCACATCCTCACCAAGGGTGGGCAAGTGGGCAAGCGCCTCGATTTCATGATGCAGGAACTCAATCGCGAAGCCAATACGCTGGGCGCCAAGGCTTCCGTCAAGGAACTGGCGGACGCCTCGATGGACTTGAAGCTGCTGATCGAGCAGATGCGCGAACAAGTGCAGAACCTGGAGTAAGCGATGAGCACGCCGCGTACATCGATACTCGCCTGCGCCACCGTGGCGCTGCTGGCAACCGGCGCGCAGGCGCAAACGACGCAGCAGCCATCGCCGTACGCGATCGAAAACTGCACGTCCGGCTGCTTTATGCTCAAGGAGCGCGGCGCCGCCATCTACACGGGCGCCGATCCCGCTTCCTATCGCATCTGCTCGCGCAGCAACTTGGGCGCGGAAGTGTCCGTCGACAACACCGTCGTACGCCTCAATAACCGCGACTGCACCGATGTGAATGGCCGCACCATCATCCTCAATACGGGCGAAATCGCCCTGGGTCGGCTGCCACGCTGAGGCTGCTCTGGACGGTTTGTTTTTTATCATGCCGCAGGCAGGGACTGGCTCAGCGCCTTGCCTCTTGGTAAAATACCGGATTGGGCGCCGCCTGCGCAGGCATCGGCGCCATCACACGCCTATTGAAAGATCCGCATGAGCCACCCTACCGCCTTCTCGGGCAGCCTGTTCGTGGTTGCCGCGCCATCGGGCGCCGGCAAATCGACACTGGTCAACGCATTGCTGGCGCAAGAGCCAGGCATTAAATTGTCAATTTCGACGACCACGCGCGCGCCCCGTCCGGGCGAGCAGCACGGCCGCGAATACTACTTCACGACGGCGGAAGACTTTATTGCGCGCGCCGACCAGGGCGAATTCCTGGAATGGGCGGAAGTGCATGGCAATTACTATGGCACCTCGCGCATCATGGTGGAACAGCAAATGCTGGCCGGTACCGACATCCTGCTGGAAATCGACTGGCAAGGTGCGCGCCAGGTGCGCAAGCAATTCCCGCGCGCGGCCGGCATTTTCATCTTGCCGCCATCGATCGATGCGCTGGAAGAGCGCCTGAACAAGCGCGGCCAGGACGAGCCGCATGTGATCACGCGCCGTTTGCTGGCAGCCGGCGGCGAAATCGCACACGCTCCAGAGTTCGAGTATGTTATTATCAATGAAGAGTTTACGGTCGCTTTGTCCGAACTGAGCGCGATCGTGAGAGCGGCCCGTTGCCGGTTTGCGCAACAAGCGGCCCGCAACGCATCGCTATTCGCCCAACTGGGCCTGCACGCAGAGTAACGCGTCTGCACGTCAGTTCACACAGCGCCACGCACCACGCATAAAATTTAGGAGTTACTATGGCCCGTATCACAATCGAAGATTGCCTGAAGCAGATCCCTAACCGCTTCCAGCTGACCCTGGCTGCAACGTACCGCGCACGTCAGTTGTTGCAAGGCCACACCCCTAAGGTGGAAGCCAAGGACAAGCCTACCGTCGTTGCCCTGCGTGAAATCGCTGCCGGCAAAGTCGGCATCGAAATGCTGAAAAAGGTCCCGATGTAAGTGGGAACCCGCGTGCCGGAACAGTGCTGATCCCTGGTTCTACCGTATCCTTTATTCACACTGTAAAGCAACGCGACGTTTTATGAGTCTGACCCCAGCCGACACGACTTCTGCAGCACTGCCGCCTCTGGCCCCGCGCCAGGCGGCAAAATCACAGGGCGCGTCCGCGTCCGGTGCCGGCACGTCCACCGGGACCGCCTCCGCCACACCGACAGTCCCCGCCTTGGGCGTGGCCTCGGTCAGCCACCTGGCCGACAAGCTGGCCCAATACCTATCCCCTGCGGACCTGAAAAAAGTCAAGGAAGCCTACCGCTTCTCCGACGAAATGCATCTGGGCCAGATGCGCCGCTCGGGCGAGCCATATATCTCGCATCCGATCGCCGTCGCCGAAATCTGCGCCGACTGGAAACTCGACGCGCAAGCGATCATGGCGGCCCTGCTGCATGACGTCATGGAAGACCAGGATGTCAAGAAGGAAGAATTGATCGAGCGCTTCGGCGCGCCCGTGGCGCATCTGGTCGATGGCCTGTCGAAGCTGGAAAAAATCGAATTCCAGAGCCAGATCGAAGCGCAGGCAGAAAACTTCCGCAAGATGCTGCTGGCCATGGCGTCCGACGTGCGCGTGATTCTGATCAAACTGGCTGACCGCCTGCACAATATGCGCACGCTGGACTTCATGACGGCGGCAAAAAAACGCCGCATCGCCAGCGAAACCATGGAAGTGTATGTGCCGATCGCGCATCGCCTCGGCCTGAACAATATTTACCATGAACTGCAGGACCTGTCGTTCTCGCACCTGTATCCGATGCGTTACCGCACCCTGGCGAAAGCGGTCAAGGCGGCGCGCGGCAACCGGCGCGAAGTGGTCAAAAAGATCATGGAAGCGGTAAAAAGCACCCTCTCCATGGCCGAACTCGAGGCCGACGTCACGGGCCGCGAAAAGACCTTGTACGACATCTATAAAAAGATGCGCAGCAAGCATTTATCGTTTTCGCAAGTGCTGGACGTGTACGGCTTCCGCGTGGTGGTGGGCAGCTTTGCCGACTGTTACGTGACCCTGGGCACCCTGCACAGCCTGTACAAGCCCATGCCGGGCAAGTTCAAGGATTACATCGCGATTCGCAAGCTGAACGGCTACCAGTCGCTGCACACGACCGTCATCGGTCCGTACGGCACCCCGGTCGAATTCCAGATCCGCACGCAAGAGATGCACCGCACGGCAGAATCCGGCGTGGCGGCGCACTGGCTCTACAAGAGCGGCGAATCGAACCCGTCCGACATGCAGCAGCGCACCCATGCATGGCTGCAATCCTTGCTCGACATCCAGCAGCAGACGGGCGATTCGGCCGAATTCCTCGAACACGTCAAGGTCGACCTGTTCCCCGATTCCGTCTATGTGTTTACGCCGAAGTCGAAGATCATCGCCCTGCCGCGCGGCGCCACGGCCATCGACTTTGCCTATTCGATCCATACGGGCATCGGCGACCAGACCGTGGCCGTGAAGATCAACAATGAAACCTCGCCGCTGCGCACCGAGCTGCACAATGGCGATATCGTCGAAATCATTACCGATTCCTCATCGCGCCCCAGCCCCACCTGGCTGTCGTTCGTGCGCACCGGCAAGGCCCGTTCGGCCATCCGCCACCATTTGCGCACAATCAACCTGCCTGAATCGATCGCCCTGGGCCAGCAACTGCTGTCGCAAGCGCTGCAAGCGCTAAACATTGACGCCGAGCTGCCGGCGCCGCTGGTCGAACGCCTGCTCAACGAATCGAGCGCCAATTCCATGGACGAGCTGTACGCGGACATCGGCATCGGCAAGCGCATGGCCACGCTGGTGGCACGTCACATTTTTGGCCTGATCGGCGGCGAAGCGGCCAACATGCCCGTGGAGCACAACAGCGGCAGCGAACTCGACCCCGTCACCATCTGCGGCAGCGAAGGCGTTTCGGTGCAGCTGGCGCCCTGCTGTTTGCCGATTCCCGGCGACCAGATCATCGGCCAGCTGCGCCGCGACCAAGGCTTGCTGGTACACACCAGCGACTGCTCGCTAGCCAAGCGCCAGCGCGCCAAGGAACCGGACCGCTGGATCGCCGTGCGCTGGGGCACGGAACTGAACCGCCGCTTCGACTGCCGCATCAAGGTCCTGATCAACAGCGAACGCGGCATCCTGGCCCGCGTGGCGGCCGAAATCGGTGAATCCGACGCCAACATCATCTATGTGGGCATGGATGAAGACAAGGACAACGTCCTCGACCAGCTTCGCTTTACCGTGCAGGTCAAGGATCGCGTCCATCTGGCCGCCCTGCTGCGCAATGTGCGCCGGGTCGCTGGCGTCAACCGCATCTTGCGCGAGCGCAACTAACCCCAAAACGAAGACTGGGGTCGGACCCTCAGGGTCCGACCCCGGCCTTTACGCTTTGCGGGTTTGATTTTCTTGCACGAAGGCGCTACTTCCGACAACAGCATTGCCACGACTAGCGTCACGCAATGCTTGGAACGCAAGCGAATCTTCTGCCTGGAACAAAGCAACATACGCCTGCTGTCTGTCACCCGGACTGTTGCCAAGATCAAGATAAAGCGGATGCGGCTCAATCAACGGATCGATTCGCCCTTCAGCATTGCAACGGTAGCTGGACCACTTGTAATTGCCCGGATACTGCACCATGCCGGCGCGAACCGGATTGAGCGCTATATAGCGCTGGCAAACCAGCAGATAAGTCGCATCCTGTACCACACAGGATTTGTAGCGCCCATCCCACAAGGGGCCGGTACGATGGCGGCGCCAGTTGATGTAATGCGCATATTCCTGTCCCAAAGACTTCATCAACTGAGAAATGGCCTCGACTTTCGCCGCAGACAGCAACAAATGCACATGATTGGTCATCAATACATAGGCATAGAGCAAGCAACCCCGGGCACTGGAGTGCCGCTGCAGCTGCTGCAGATACCAAAGAAAATCAGCCGGTTCAAAGAAGCAGATTTGCCTGTCTGCCCCACGCTGCACCACATGCAAGGGCATACCCGGCAGAAAAAGGCGTTGGACGCGGGCCATGGCCACTCTCCCGTAAAAAAAGTCCCAGCGTGACAGACTTGCCCAGACTAACCCTGCGTCACCGCAAACTACGCCGCCCCCGGCGCCGGATACGTCACTTCCAGCAACTCCAGTTCCTGCTCTCCCTGCGGCGTGTTGAGGGTGATCACGTCGCCTTCGCGCGCCTTGGTGATGGTGCGGGCCATCGGCGAGACCCAGCTGATCTTGCCGTTCAGGGGATCGAATTCATCGATGCCGACGATGGTGATGGTGTGCGTTTCGCCGTCACTGGTACGATAGCTGACCGTGGCGCCGAAAAATACCTGGTCGTTGCCATGGTGTACGCTGGGATCGACGATGGCGGCGAGGTCCATGCGCTTGGTCAGGAAGCGGATGCGGCGATCGATTTCGCGCAAGCGCCGCTTGCCGTAGATATAGTCGCCATTTTCCGAACGGTCGCCATTTGACGCCGCCCAATGTACGATGCGCACCACTTCCGGGCGGTCGACGTCGATCAGCTGCAGCAGCTCTTGCTTGATGCGCTCGTAGCCGGCCGGCGTGATGTAGTTCTTGGCGCCGGCCGGAATGGCCAATGCCAGTGCGACCGCTTCCTCATCGTCGTCGTTGTCGGATTCTTTTACAAAGGCTTTATTCATCTGCCTATTGTAGCCCCGCCAGCGTGCCACAGGCGCACCGGATGCCACGGCAGGCGGGCTTTTTTGACGTATCATCGAGGCAATCGCAGTCATCGCGGCCAACCTGCGCCGCACACAGAAACGGATGAAAAAATTCTACAGAGTCAGGCGTTGGCTGTTCGCGCCACTGGTCTACCTTGCCGCCATCTTCCTGCTGATCGAAGAATGGCTGTGGGTGACGGGCGCGCGCATCATGCAGGTGGTGGCGCAATTTCCGCCCCTGCAAGCGCTGGAGGCCTGGATCAAGCGCCTGCCGCCGTACTGGGCGCTGGCCGTCTTCATGCTGCCGGCCGTGCTGCTGTTTCCCGTCAAGCTGCTGGCCCTGCTGGCGATCGCGCGCGGCCATGCGCTTTACGGCATCGGCGTGATCTTCATTGCCAAGCTGGGCGGCGCGGCCGCCGTGGCGCGCCTGTACAGCCTGACGCGCCCTGCCCTGCTCAGTTTGCCGTGGTTTGCGCGCTGGCATGGCCGCTTCATGGAAACCAAAGAGCGCTGGATCGCCCGCCTGCGCGCCACGCGTCCATGGCGCCGCGTCAGCCGCCTGTCGGGCGCGCTGGGCCGCGCCCGCCGCGCCTGGTGGCAACGCTTGCGCAAGGGTGCGCCAGGCCGACATCAGTCCCGCCCGGCCAGAATACTGCGCCGCTTCGCCGCTTTTTGGCGCGCCCGCCGCAGATAAAGAAAGGCAATGCCATGCACGATACTGCCTGCCTAGCCCCCGCCATGCGCGCGGCGACGCCGGAAATTTACTTGTACGACGCGAGCAGCTTGCAATTGCTGGACGCCAATGATGCCGCCTGCGCCAACTTGCAATATGCACGCACGCAATTGCTGGCGATGACACCCTTCGCCCTGGCGCCGCAGCTCGACGCGCAACAACTGGCGGCCGTGCTGGCCACCCTCGATGACGGCATCGGTGCGCAAGCCCAGCTGCACGTTCAGCAGCGCCGCCGCGATGGCAGCCTGTATTCGCTCAGCCTGCAACTGTCGCGCGCCAGCCACCATGGCCGCGCCCTGCTCCTGGCCGAAAGCGAAGACTTGCGCACGCCACAGGCAACGGCCGCCGCCCTGGCGCAGGTGCAGTCGCGCTTTAACGCCATCGTCTCGAATACGCCGGGCCTGGTATACCAGTTCTGCCTGCATGCGGATGGGCGCGCCGCCTTCCCCTACCTGAGCGATGGCTGCCAGGCCTTGCTGGGTTTGGCCCCGGCACAGCTGCACGCGCGCCCGGAACTGTTTTACCAGCTGATCCTGGCCGACGACCGCGCCGCCTATCTGGAGTCGATGCAGGCCTCAAAAACCGCCTTATGGAGCTGGAACTGGGAAGGCCGGATCTGGATCGATGCCTGGAAAGATGTCAAATGGATCAACCTGCGCTCCACGCCGCGCGCGCTGGCCGACGGTACGGTGCAGTGGGAAGGCATCATGACGAATATTAGCGAAAGCCGGCTCGAACAAATCGAAGTACGCCAGTCGCGCGCGCGCCTGGCCGAACTGACGGCGCATATCGACAAGGTCAAGGAACACGAACGCACACGCCTGGCGCGCGAATTGCACGATGACCTGGGCGGCAATTTGACGGCGATCAAGATGGCACTGGCCATGCTGACACGCCGCCTGCCCGCGGACGACCCGCTGCTACAGGAAAAGGCCGACTATGTCGATGCCCTGGTCGACCGCAGCATCGATGCCGTGCACCGCATTTCGCTGGACTTGCGCCCCTCCATGCTGGACCTGGGACTGGTCGCCGCACTGGACTGGCAGGTGAAAGAGTTCGCGCGCCAGGCCGGCATCGAATGCCAGTTCATGTCGAACCGCCAGCATATCGAACTGGAACTGGACCAGGCGACCAGCCTGTTCCGCATCGCCCAGGAGGCGCTGACAAATATCGCCAAGCATGCGCAGGCCAGCAAAGTGAGCGTGCGCCTGGCCCGGCAGCGCCAGCATTTGCGCCTGACCATCGCCGACAATGGCGTCGGCACGCGGCTGTCTGACCGCGCCAAGCCGCAATCGTTCGGCATCCGCGGCATGGCTGAGCGCGCCAGCGCGCTCGGTGGCACCCTGAGCCTGACGGATGGGCCCGATGGCGGCACCATGCTGAGCATAAAAATCCGGCTGAGCACGCCGCGAGAGGCGATAATAGCGGCCGCAGCCAGCACACCAGCGCAAAGCGGACCGCCCTAAGGCTACGGGGTTGCCGCCGGGCGCAGAGATTCAGATAGGAAACAACGCAGTTATGAAAGAAAAAGCCACCATCCGGGTATTCATCGCCGACGATCATGCGATCGTGCGCGAAGGCTTGAAACAAATCCTCGCCGACACGCGCGACATCGTCGTTGCCGGCGAGGCTGAAAATGGCCACGATGCCATCAAACTGTTCCGCGCCTCGAAATGTCAGGTATTACTGCTCGACATTTCCCTGCCCGACCGCAGCGGCATCGAGGTGCTCAAGCAGATCAAGAAGGAAAAGCCGGAACTGGCGGTGCTGATGCTCTCCATGCACCGCGAGGACCAATACGCGATCCGCTCGCTCAAGGCGGGCGCGGCCGGCTACCTGACGAAACAGAGTGCGCCGCGCGAACTGGTCACGGCCATTCGCCAGGTGGCGCAAGGTTTGAAATACATCAGCGCCTCGCTGGCGCAGGAATTGGCCAACACGGTAGGCGAAGACCATGAAACGGCATTGCACGACACCTTGTCGGACCGCGAATACCAGACGCTGGTCATGATCGCCTCGGGCAAGGCGGTGGGCGTTATCGCCGAAGAGCTTAAATTATCCGTAAAAACCGTCAGCGAATACCGCGCCCGCTTGTTGCTCAAGATGAAACTCAAGAACAGCGCCGAACTGACGCATTACGCCATACGCAATCAGTTGGTGGATTGACGAAAAAGTTGACGACACAGCGGCATGCCCGCTGGCATCGGGCGAATTGACAGGCCTTTTCCTTGCTTCTCGCACAATAAGTTCTTTGCCAACTCGCCTATCATGAGGATAATGAGAAATATCTGAAAAGGCTGCGTCTATATGTCCAGTAAATTGCCACCTTCACCAGCAAGCGTCCCCGCTGGCGCCACGCATACCGCCGCCGCTGCGGTGATGAATCCGGCCGATATCGCGCGCGAGGCGTTTCGCCGCCTGGCCACGCGCCGCATCGCCCCTACGCCCAACGCCTACCGCGACATCTACAACGAGATCGCGGGCATCAGCGAACCGGCCGAAACGCCAGGTGCGCCTGCTGCGGTGCTGGCCGCCAGCGCCCCGCTTGACGGTGGCGCAGAAAACGTCCTGACGCAGTTTGCCGCCAAGATGAGCGAATCTGCGGGTGAACTGGGCGACTTTGGCAGACGTTTCCAGCGCGCCCTCAAAGCGCGCGACTGGGACAGCTATGCCCGCACGCTGGCGCAACTGGCGGAAAAACAAGTCAAAAAAGGCGGCGGCATCGAATTGCCGCCCCTGCCGGACGGCGAACAGACGCGCACCCTGCGTGAATTGCTCAGCCGCACCCTGGGCTTTGCCGTTGCCACCTTGCTCACGGGCACGCCCGCGCTGGTGGAAGAGGCTGAATCGCTGGGCGCGGCCATCAAGCTGGCGCATACGGAAGAGGCGCTGAACGAAGCGGCGCTGCGCTTAAAGCAGCTGTGCTACCAGATCGAACTCAAAAGCGGCGATACGGCCGAACAGCAGGAATTGCTGCTGCGCCTGTTCAAGTTACTGCTCGATAACGTCAGCCAGTTGCTCGACGACGACAGCTGGTTGCGCGGCCAGGTCGATGCCGTGCAAAACCTGATCACCGGCCCGCTCGACCAGCGCGCGCTGGAAGACGCCACGCGCAGCCTGAAAGAAGTCATCTACAAACAAAGCCAGCTCAAGCACAGCCTGTCCGACGTCAAGCTGACGGTGAAGAACATGATGATGACCTTCATCGACCGCCTGGGGCAAGTGGCGGCCAGCACGGGCGACTTCCATGAAAAGATCGGCGGCTATTCGGAAAAGATCAGCCAGGCGGAAAATATCAGCGAACTGAACAGCGTCCTCGACGAAGTCTTGCGCGAAACGCGCATGGTGCAGAACGAAGCCTTGCGCGCCCGCGACAAAATGGTGCTGGCGCGCCAGGAAGTGCAGGATGCGGAACAGCGCATCCACAACCTGGAAGCGAAGCTCCAGCACATGAGCGAACTGGTGCGAGAAGACCAGTTGACGGGCAGCTTGAACCGCCGTGGCCTCGATGATGTATTTGAGCGCGAAACGGCGCGCTCCGACCGCCGCGGCACGCCGCTGTGCATCGCCATGCTGGACCTCGACGATTTCAAGCGCCTGAACGACACCTATGGCCACCTGGCCGGCGATGCAGCCTTGAAACACCTGGTCAAGATCGTCAAGGAAACCCTGCGCTCGATGGACGTCATCGCCCGCTTCGGCGGCGAGGAATTCCTCATCTTGCTGCCGGAAACCACGGTCGAAGCAGCCTCATCGACGATGACGCGCTTGCAGCGCGAGCTGACCCGGCATTTCTTCCTGCACGACAACGAAAAAGTCTTGATCACCTTTTCCGCCGGCGTAGCCCTGCGCCAGCCCAACGAAGAACAGGCTGAACTGGTCAAACGGGCCGACCGCGCCATGTACCAGGCCAAGCAGACGGGCAAGAACCGGGTGGTGGTGGCCGACTAAACGGCAACTTGCAGGCTGTCACACGCTACGCCCACCCTACGGTGGGTTTTTTTTTGCCTGCGCCCGGCCTGGGAGGACGGCGGCGCTGGAGCGGCCGACATGCCCCCCTGTGGCAATCTGAACATCGCGAACAATATTTCTTATATTTAATTATTTACACCCCTAAAGTTTAGTCAAAGCGTGCCGTCTACGCGTCCTCGCTTATGACAACTTGAGGGGCAATACAAAAAATATACTCGCTTCATTTTCCTAAACTTTACATGAGCCACTCCGTTAATGAATATAACTGCGGTGTGAGTGTCCCGGAAGGCAGGGGCAGACCAAGGTACAAGGCACATAGCCAAAACATATAGTAAGGAGCTTCAAAATGGCCTCAGTCATCAATACCAATACCTCGTCACTGAATGCGCAACGCAACCTGAGCACATCGCAGTCCGCCCTGTCCACATCATTGCAACGCCTGTCTTCGGGTTTGCGCATCAATAGCGCTAAAGACGATGCTGCTGGTCTGGCTATTTCCGAGCGTTTCACCTCGCAAATCCGCGGTCTCGATCAAGCCAAGCGCAACGCCAACGACGGCGTGTCGCTGCTGCAAACGGCCGAGGGTTCGCTCGCTTCGACGGGTAACATCCTGCAGCGCGTACGTGAATTATCGGTGCAATCGTCGAACGCCACCAACTCGGCAGGCGACCGCAAGGCAATCCAGGCTGAGGTAGGCCAGTTGCTGTCGGAAGCCGACCGCATCTCGCAAACGTCGGAATTCAACGGCTTGAAACTGCTCGACGGCTCGTTCGGCACGGCATCGTTCCAGGTCGGCGCCAACGCTGGCCAGACCATCCAGGCCACGACCGCCAACTTCCGTACCAGCAACTACGGCAACAACGAGGCAACCAGCGCCGCACCGACCACGATCACCGGCGGTACCGCCTACAGCGGCGGCACCTTCGACATTCAAGGTCTGCAATCGGCAACGATTACGGCCAAGACAACGGATACCGCGCAATCGCTGGCAGCGACCATCAATGGTTCGACCGACAAGACGGGCGTGACGGCAACGGCCAAGACCGAAGAATCGGCCAAGTTTGTTGCGGGCAAAGTGTATTCGCTGGCAGTCAACTCCGACAACGCTACCGCCGCCAACGTCACCTTCACGGTCGGCGCAGCGCTCAATGCATCGGGCTTGGCCTCGGCAGTGAGCGCCTTCAATGACGTGTCGTCCACCACCGGCGTCACCGCCAAGTTGAACGATGCCAACGATGGCCTGGTGCTGACCAACGCTTCCGGCAATAACATCACGCTGAAAAACAACAGCACCGATGCCGGCTCGCTCGTGACCGCGGCGTCCATCGACTCGGCTGGCGCGGTAGGCACCACGGCCTCGATCGGCACTGGCGAGACAGCAAAGACGATGGGCTATATTTCGATGAACTCCGACAAGGGTTTCTCGCTGGGCAATGTCACGGCAGGCAACGGTGTTGTCGCCGCCTCCGCCAGCCTGAAATCGGTGGCCAGCATCGATGTATCGACCGTCAAAGGCGCTAACGATGCGCTGAAGATTCTCGATTCGGCCTTGTCGAGCGTCAACAGCCAGCGCGCTTCCTTCGGCGCCTTGCAGTCGCGTTTTGAAACGGCTGTGAGCAACCTGGAATCGACCTCGGAAAATCTGTCGGCTTCGCGTAGCCGCATCCAGGATACCGACTTTGCGGCGGAAACGGCCAAGCTGACGCGCGGCCAGATCCTGCAACAGGCTGGTACCGCGATGCTGGCCCAGGCCAACTCGCTGCCTAACGGCGTGCTGTCGCTGCTGCGCGGTTAATCACCGCCAAGTAGCACCGTAGCTTAGCCCTCCCCGGCCGGTCAGATGACGCATCTTGATCTGCCGGGGATTTTTCTTTAGAGGACAACATCATGGATATCCAGGCAACAGGCGGCATGCCAGCCGCACTGCAGCAGCGCGGCGCGGTCACGTCAGGCGGCACCACTGCCCCCAAGCCTGCAGCGCCAGCGCCAGCGACCACGGACAGCAAGCCCGCCGGCAAGGCCGCTAGCAAGGAAGACGCGCAGTCCGAGCTGAAAGAGGTCAGGCAGGCCGTCAGCGACATCAACAAAGCCATGCAGTTCATGTCGCGCGAACTGGAGTTTTCGGTCGACACCGACAGCGATCGCACCGTCGTTAAAGTGATCGACCAGCAAACGCGCGAAGTCATCCGCCAGATGCCCACCAAGGAAGCATTAGAAATCGGCAAGGCCCTGGAAAAAGTGCAAGGCTTGCTGATTCGGCAAACGGCGTAAGCGCCCCCCTTCTGTCACCGCTTTGTGCATAGGGCAAACAGGCGGCCAAATACCCCTCTAAAGTACGGATGAAATGTGCCGTTAACTGGTTATATTCATGCATTCCCTAGGAGGTCATTGTGGCTGTTTCATCCCTCAGTACTGGTGGTGTCCTTGATGTAAATGGCCTGGTCAGTCAACTGATGGCCGTGGAGAGCCGCCCCTTTGTCGCCATGCAGAACAAAGAGAAGGCCATCACCACCCAATTATCGGCCTATGGCACCCTGAGCGGCGCCGTCGGCGCATTCCAGACCACCGTCACCGCCCTGGCCGACTCCTCGAAATACAAAGTGGCCAATGCCAGCTCTTCCGACATCACCATCCTGACCGCCACGGCGGGCAAGGATACCGTCAAGGGTAACTACAGTGTCAATGTGAGCCAACTGGCACAGGCGCAAACCGTCAGCGCCGCCGGACAAGTCAGCACCAGCGCGCTGATCGGCTCTGGCGCCAGCACCGTGCTCACTTTTGACTTCGGCAGCGTCACGGGCGGCACCCTGGCCGACGGCAAGTATACGGGGGCCACTTTCGATCTCGATGCGACGCGCACGGCGCGCACCGTCACCATCGACGGCAGCAACAACTCGCTGCAAGGCATCCGCGACGCCATCAACAAGGCTGGCGTCGGCGTGACCGCCAGCATTATTTCCGACGGTAGCAGCACGCCGAACCGCCTGGTGCTGACCTCGGACAAGAGCGGCGAAACGTCGAGCATGCGCGTTTCCGTCGCTGGCGACCAAGACTTGCGCGATTTATTGTCCTACGCGCCGAACGGTACGCAGAACATGAAGCAAAGCAATGCTGGCCAAAATGCCAAACTGACCGTCAATGGCGTAGCCATCACCAGCCAGACCAATAGCGTCGACAACGCCGTGCCGGGTGTCACGATGTCGGTGCTGAAGATCGGCACCAGCAATGTCGGCATCAGCACGGACACCTCCGGCATCAAGACGGCCTTGAACAATTTCGTCAAGGCCTACAATGAGCTCAATACGACCATCACCGGCCTGACGGCCGTCACGCCGGACCAGAAGCAGGGTGCGGCGCGCACGGGCGGCCCGCTGGTGGGCGACTCGACCGCGCTGAGCTTGCAGGCGGGCTTGCGCAAGATGTTTGCCAGCAACGTGCCTGGCTTGTCAGGCAGCGTGACAAGCCTGAGCCAGTTGGGCGTCGCCTTCCAAAAGGATGGCACGCTCAAGCTCGATACGGGCAAGCTGCAAACGGCCATCGACAAGAATTCGGAAGACGTCATCAAGCTGCTGGCCACCTCCGGTTCGACCACCGACAGCCTGGTCAGCTTCGTCAGCTCGACCAGTAACTCGACGGTTGGCACCAAGCCCATCTCGATTTCCAAGCTGGCCACGCAAGGCACCCTGGTGGGCAGCGCGCCAGCGGGCCTGAACATCATCGCCGGCGTCAACGACAACCTCTCGATGACGATCAATGGCGTCAGCAGCAAGGCCACGCTGGTGCCTGGCGCCTACACGGCGGAGAGCCTGGTCAGCCATCTGCAGTCGCTGATCAATGGCGCCTCCGGCAGCACCGACAAAACTGTCGGCGTGACGGTCAAGCAGGAAAACGGCATCATCAGTATTACCTCGAACAAATATGGTACCGCGTCGAAGCTGGAAATTACCGGCAACGGCGCCGATGGACTGTTTGGCAGCCCGACCATGACCACCGGCGTGGACGTAGCGGGCACCATCGACGGCGCCGTGGCCGTCGGCAGCGGCCAGACCCTGACCGGTTCGCCAGGCTCCGGCAGCGCCGGCATTGCGGTGCTGGTCAACGGCGGCCAACTGGGCAGCCGGGGCACGGTGAACATTTCGAAAGGCGTCAGCGCGCTGTTTGCCAGCACTACCGACAGTTACCTGGGCACGTCGGGCCTGATTCAAAACAAGAATGATGGCTTGAACAAGAGCATTTCCGATATCACCAAGCAGCGCAGTGCGCTCAATAGCCGCCTGACCCTGACCGAAGCGAGGCTGCGCAAGCAATACAGTTCGCTCGACGTGAAGCTCAGTTCGATGAACAGCACCACCAATTATTTGACTCAGCAACTGGCGAAGCTGTCTTAGAGCTAATCAATATCCACTAGAGGAAAACAAATGTTTGGATCATCAAACAAAGGCGCGCAATCCTACGCCAAGGTTGGCCTGGAAACAGGCATAGGTGCCGCTTCCCCGCACAAGCTGATCGCCATGCTGTACGACGGCGCGCTGGTAGCCGTGCTGAGCGCGCAGATGCACATGAAAGCAGGCAATATCCCTGAAAAGGGCAAGTCCATTTCACGCGCTATGCAGCTGATCGACCAAGGACTGCGCGCCAGCCTGGACAAGAATGCGGGCGGCGAGATCGCCGAAAACCTCGATGCGCTGTATGAATACATGGGCGCGCGATTGCTGACGGCGAACCTGAAAAATGACTTAAGCATCCTCGATGAGGTACAACGCCTTTTGACCGAACTGCGCGACACCTGGAACGCCATAGGCACGCCTTCCGGCATCAATATTGCCGCTAGCGATGCATCTGTTACCCGCATCTCCAACTATGCGAGCGCCTGATCCATGATGACGAATCAAGAAGTCCTGAGCACCTACGAAACCATGCAGTCGCTGACGGGTCAGATGGTCACCGCCGCCAGCAACGCCGACTGGGACGCCCTTGATGCGCTGGAGCAGCAAGTGAGCGCGCATGTGGCAACACTGAAAGCGAATGAAGAAAAGGTCGTGCTGGAAAGCGCCGGCCGCCAGCGCAAGGTCGCCCTGATCAAGCAGATCCTGGAAGACGACCGCAAGATCCGCGACCTGACCATGCCGTGGATGGCGCAATTGTCTAATCTGATCAACAGCACGGGCACCGAAAGGCGCCTGGCCAACGCCTACGGCGTCTAAACGCCCACGGGGCAAGGTCTTATATCATGTTGCCGAAGATGGATGCCATCGGCATGACGCCCCTCACTGCGGTCAAGGGCACGCGCCCGGCCGACAGCGTCGGCGACCCGCGCCAGGCCGAGTTCCAGCGTTCGCTGCAGGGCCTGATCGGCAAATCCATGCAAGGCCAAGTGCTGGCCCGCATGGGCGATGGCAACTACCTGGTACGCGTGGCAGGCACGCCGGCCCGCATGCAGCTGCCCGCCGGCGCCCAGCCGGGCACGGACGTTCCGCTGACCTTGATCGGCATCAATCCCCGCCCCTCGTTTCAGATAGGCAATAATCGCGACCAGCCCGCCAGCGCCCTGCTGACGTATGCCGATGCCGAAGCAGAACCCACCGCCCTTGAAGCGCGCGGCCCCCAGGCCGGTGCGGCCGAAGCGGGCACGCGCGCCAGCAGCACGGCCGCCACCCTGCTCAGCCGCGCACCGCTGACACCAGCGAACTTGCTGCCCGCCCTGGCCGGCGATACGCCAGCACCAGAGCTGAGCACCACTGCGCGCGCTATCAGCAGCGTGCTCAGCCAGGCCGAAAGCGTACCCGGCGCACCGCTGGCGCTGCTCGGCAAGACGCCGCTGATGGCTAAGCCGGGGGCCGATCCGGCCCAGGTGGCGCAAAAGCTGCGCGACACGGTCGGCAGCAGCGGCTTGTTCTATGAATCGCACGTGGCCGAATGGGCCGAAGGCAAGCGCCCGCTCGCTTCGCTGCTGCTGGAACCGCAAATGCAAAAGGCGGCGCCGGGCGAGACGCCCAGGACGGGCACCGACCTGGCCTCGGCGCAGCTGATCAATTTACAGCTGCACACGCACGAACAGGCGCGCGTGCAATGGCAAGGCGAAGCCTGGCCAGGCCAGAAGATGCAGTGGGATATCAGCCAGGATGCGCCACAGGGCGGACAGCACGCGAGCCGCAACGGCGACGAGGAAGCGACCGCCTGGCGCAGCAATGTGCGCTTCCAGTTCGCCCTGCTGGGCGACTTGGCAGCGCACGTGCTCTTGCAGGGCGGGCGCGTGCACATCGAATTGCAAGCGGGCAGCGAAGGCAGCGCCGACACCTTGCGCCGGCATGCGGCGCGGCTGGAAGCGTCGCTGGCGGCCGCCGGCTGGCCCCTGTCCTCCCTCAGCATCGCCAGCAAGCCGGCGGCGGCCGACGCGCCAGCAGCGGTGCCAGCGCAGATGGCCGCAGAAATGGCAACGGAGACAGCAGCAATACCAATAGCAGCAGGAGCAGGCGGTGCCTGACGACACCAAGCGCAAGGTGCCGCAGACGGCCGTCGCCCTCGCCTACCAGAGCGGCACGCCGGCACCCAAGGTGGTGGCCAAGGGCAGTGGCCTGGTCGCCGACAAGATCATCAGCACGGCGCGCGAACACGGCGTCTTCGTGCATGAATCAAAGGAATTGGTAGCGCTGCTGATGGATGTCGACCTCGACCGTCAGATTCCACCGGGCCTGTATCGGGCGATTGCGGAACTGCTGGCATGGTTATATTATATTGAATCTGCGAATGGCGGACCGATCCCGCCGCCGCCCGACACCAGCGTCAACCTCACCGATACATAGACAGGCATCAATGCAAGCACATATTATGGATTCCGGCCTCGAAAACTGGCATGACTTTGAAGTCGAGTCGCGACGGGAAATCATCTCCTTGCTGCGCAGCATCAGCGAAAAGAACCAGCTGATCCGTATGCTGATCCACGGTGAATCCGATGTGTGCGTCACCTCTATCCTGGAAGTCGATGCCGAACGCAATATCGTCATCCTCGACCGTTCCGTGAATGCCGACCAAAACCGTCGCATGGTGGTCGCTACCGGCATCTCGTTTGAAACGTCGCTCGACAAGATCCGCATCCTGTTTGCCAGCCCCATGGTACAAGAGTGCAATTATGGCGGCACGCCCGCCTTGAAAATTGCCATTCCAGAAACACTGATCCGCTTGCAGCGGCGCGAGTATTACCGCATGAGCACGCCCGTGAGCAATCCCGTGCGCGTCTCGATTCCCCTGCCACCCTCGCTGGGCGGCGCCAACACCCTGTTTCCACTGGCCGACATCAGTTGCGGCGGTATCGCCATCCTGGACAATAAATTGATCATGGGCGAGACCATCGGCCGCGATTATCCGGGCTGCCGCATCGACTTGCCCGAGGTCGGCATGGTCACCGCCACCTTGCAAATTCGCAATTCGCTGGACATGACTTTGCTCAACAATAAGCTGAACCGTCGCCTGGGCTGCCAGTTCGTCGACCTGCCGCGCAGCATGCTGGCGCACGTACAACGCTATATCACGCGGCTCGAACGCGAGCGCAATGCGCGCATGGCGGGGTTAGGTTAATAACCCAAAACGAAGACTGGGGTCGAACCCTGAGGGTTCGACCCCGGACCTTGCACTTGGGGTTGTCATGACTTACACCTGCATATTCATGATCTCGTGATACGCAGAAACCAGTTTATTCCTCACCTGCACCGTGGCCTGGAATTCGATGCTCGATTTTTGCATCGACACCATCACGTCCGACAGGCTGACCTTTTCGTCGCCCATGGTAAAGCGCCGGCCCAGCGCCGACGACGCTTGCTGCGCACCGCTGACGGAATCGAGCGCGCTCTTGAAGGCATCGGCAAAGTTCACCTTCGCCGCCGGCGCCTCGGTCTGGATCGCCGGTATTTTTGCCTCCGGCCGCGTGGCTGCCGACTTCAGTTGCGCGATCATCGCCTCGATCCTGCTGCTATCGATACCGCCTGTTTTCACTTTGCCTCCCGATTCTGGTCTGCTGCATAACTGTTCCTTGCCTGTTGCACCCAGAGAACAAAACTCTGGCTTGCAAGGCAACGACGGGTACAATAACTTCCGTCACATGTTGCCAGGGTTCCACAATACCAGCGCCAACACCAGCCGCTCGGCCGAGCAGGCGGCAAAAGCGCCTTCTGTTTGGACGATTGAAGCGCGTGACAGTGGCGGATAATTCTGCCTATCGCCCCTCCTCACGAGGAAGCGGACCCCGCGCATCACCCAATATCCGTCAAACCACGCGCCCTGGAAGGCAATCATGGCTGTAGCCGAAGAAATCGATGTGAACCGCATACCGCCGGAACCGGCGCCTGCCCGCTCGCCCGTGGAATCCGTGCAAGCCTTCGCCAAGACGCCGATGGGCAAGAATTTTCTGCGCGGCCTGGGCGTGGCGGCACTGATTGCCATCGGCGTGGCGCTGTACATGTGGAACCAGCCGCCCGAGTACAAGGTCCTGTTTTCCAACTACACGGACCGTGACGGCGGCGCCATCACCGCGTCGCTGGACCAACTGGGCATCAAGCACAAGTTTTCCGAAGGCGGCGGCGCCATTCTCGTGCCGTCCGAACAAGTCCACGACGCGCGCCTGAAACTGGCCGCGCAAGGCTTGCCGAAAGGCGGCAACGTGGGCTTCGAACTGATGGAAAACCAGAAGCTGGGCGTGTCGCAATTCCTGGAACAGGTCAATTTCCAGCGTGCGCTGGAAGGCGAACTGGCAAAGTCGATCGAATCGGTGTCCGCCGTCGATACGGCCAGAGTCCACCTGGCCCTGCCCAAACCGTCCGTCTTCGTGCGCGACCAGCAAAAACCGACCGCCTCCGTGCTGCTGAACCTGCATCCGGGGCGCGGCCTTGACCAATTGCAGGTCAGCGCCATCGTACACCTGGTGGCGTCGAGCGTGCCGGAACTGTTGCCCGTCAACGTCACCGTGGTCGACCAGGCCGGCACGCTGCTGTCGAACCAGGAAAAAGACAAGGACCGCGCCAATGGCATCAAGAGCCTGGACCCGAACCAGCTAAAGTACGTACAGCAATTGCAACAAAGCGTGATCAAGCAAGTCGAATCGATTTTGCTGCCCATCGTCGGCGAAGGCAATGTACGCGCCGAAGCAACGGCCGACGTGGACTTCTCGCAAAGCGAGCAGGCGGCCGAAACCTACAAGCCCAATTCACCGCCGGAAGCGTCCACCATCCGCAGCCAGCAAACGAGCGAATCGACGGGCGCCGGCAATGCCAACCCGTCCGGCGTGCCGGGTGCCTTGTCGAACCAGCCGCCGGGCGTGGCCACGGCACCATTGAGCGCCGAAGCGCCAGGCGCTGCGGCTGGCGCGCCGACGGCACCGACCCAGAAAGAATCAACGACAAATTACGAAGTTGACAAGACCGTGCGCTACGAGCAGAAATCCATGGGCGGCTTGCGCCGCCTGTCGGTCGCCGTCGTCGTCAACTACCGCCGCAGCTTCGACAAGGATGGCAAGGTCACGGTGAAGCCGATTTCGCCTGCCGAAATGCTGCAGATCAATAATCTGGTCAAGGAAGCGATGGGCTACAACAAGGAGCGCGGCGACAGCTTCAGCGTGGCCAACTCGCCCTTCGACGGCATCGATCGCGCGCCGGAAGGCAAGCCGGAGTGGTGGCGCGATACGGCCAACCTGCCGCTGGCGAAGGAACTGGCGAAATTTCTCATCACGGCCCTCATTTTGCTGTATCTCTTCATCAAGATCGTGCGCCCGATGCTGCGCCCGGTGATGCGCAAGATCGACGATTTCGGCGCGCCACCGCCCGTCATCGAGCCGGAAGTGAGCAAGGAAGACGAAGAAAACGAAGTCCTGCTCAGCGAAGCCGAGCTCGAAGAGCTGGAAGCAGACACGGCCCGCGGTTATCGCGAAAACCTGGCGATGGCGAGGAAACTGGCACAAGAAGACCCACGCGTGGTGGCCAACGTAATCAAAGCATGGATAGGCAATAATGACTGAAACAACGGGACTGCAAAAAGCATCGATCCTGATGCTGGCACTGGGCGAGAGCGAAGCGGCCGAGGTCATGAAGTTTCTCGGCCCGCGCGAAGTGCTCAAACTGGGCGCCGCCATGGCCACCATGAAGGGCATCGCCCACGAACAGGTGGTCGAAGTGCTGGGCGACTTCCGCGCGCAAACGGAGCTCAATTCCACGGTCGGCCTCGATTCGGACGAATACATCCGCCAGGTGCTGACCAAGGCGCTGGGCGACGACAAGGCTTCCGTGCTGCTATCGCGCATCCTGGGCGGCAAGGATGCGTCCGGCATCGAATCGCTGAAGTGGATGGATTCACAATCCGTGTCCGAGCTGATCCGCAACGAGCACCCGCAGATCATCGCCACCATCCTGGTCCACCTAGAGCGCGATCAGGCGTGCGAAATCCTCGGCCATTTCACGGATCGCCTGCGCAACGACGTGGTGCTGCGCATCGCCACCCTGGACGGCGTACAGCCGGCCGCCTTGCGCGAACTCAACGATGTGCTGACGAAACTGCTGTCGGGTAACGAAAACATCAAGAAATCGTCGCTCGGCGGCGTGCGCGCGGCGGCCGAGATTTTGAACTTCATGAGCGGCGAGCAGGAAGGCTCCGTCATGGACAATATCAAAAACTACGATAACGACATGGCGCAAAAGATCATGGACGAAATGTTCGTCTTCGACAACGTGATCGATATCGACGACCGCGGCATTCAATTGCTGCTGCGCGAAGTGCAGTCGGAAATGCTGATCATCGCCCTGAAAGGCGCCTCGCAAGAGCTACGCGACAAGATCTTCAGGAACATGTCGCAGCGCGCCGGCGAGATGATGCGCGAAGACCTGGAGTCGAAAGGCCCCGTGCGCTTGTCAGAAGTGGAATCGCAACAGAAACAGATTCTGCAAATCGTGCGCCGCCTGGCGGACGAAGGGCAGATAGTACTGGGTGGAAAAGGCGAGGATTCGTTTGTCTAATTTAATCCCCAAAGAGCAACAAACTGCTTACCAGCGCTGGGAAATGACCTCGTTTGGCGACGAGCGTCCCAGCGTGGTGGCGGCGCGCAAGCTGCTCGAACCAGAGCCGGAACGGCAATTCGACCCGGAAACGGATCCCTACGGCGAGCTGGAGCAAGAAGAGCCGGGGCCGCCGCTCGCCTATCCGACGCAAGAAGAAATCGACGCCATCCGCGAGGAAGCGCGCGCCACGGCCTACGATGAGGGCCGCGCCGCCGGCTATGCAGAAGGCCACGCGGCCGGGCATGCCGATGGCCATGCGCAATCGTATACCGAAGGCAAGGCGGCCGCGGACGTGGAACTGGCGCATCTGCAAAGCATCGCCGTCGACTTCGGCACGGCCGTGCACCAAGCCGATGAACTGATCGCCAACGAAGTCATGGAACTGGCCTTGCAGTTGGCCAAGAGCATGCTCAAGGCCGCCTTGCCCGTGCGCCCGGAACTGATGCTGCCGCTGGTGCGCGAGGCCATCGAATACTTGCCTGTGCTGCAACAACCGGCCTTGCTGATACTCCATCCCGACGATGCGCAAGTGGTACGCGACGGCATCGGCGACGAGCTCGACAAGAGCGGCTGGCGTGTCATCGAAGACCCGAGCGTGGAACGCGGCGGTTGCAAGATCGACACGGCGAGCAACCAGATTGATGCGCAAAACGCCACCCGCTGGCAGCGCCTGACGCATGCGCTGGCCAAAGACCTGGACTGGCTGGCGCCGTGAACGATTGCGTCAAAGGCACGCAAGCCCATGCGGCGCGCTGGCGCGCCTACCTGAACGACTGTTCGGCCGTGCTCGGCTTTGTGGAACCGATGCAAATATCGGGCCGGGTCACGCGCGTGGCTGGCCTGGTGATGGAAGCGGTGGGCCTGCGCCTGGCCGTCGGCGCCGCCTGCACCGTGCCGCTGCCCAATGGCGGACGAGTCGAGGCGGAAGTGGTCGGCTTTGAAGGCGAGCGCCTGTTCCTGATGCCGCAAAGCGACGTCGAAGGCATCGTGCCCGGCACGCGCGTGTTTTCCGTCGAACCGGCCATTCCCCGCCCCGGCAGCGTGGCGCATCCGCGCCGGCGCCCCAGCGACCGTGCGCGTCACCTGCCCGTCGGGCCGCAACTGCTGGGCCGCGTGCTCGACGGCGCGGGCCGCCCGCTCGACCAGCTGGGTCCGCTGCACACGACCGACAGCGCCCCCATCAATGTGCGGCCCGCCAATCCCCTGGGCCGCGCGCCCATCGTCGATACGCTCGATGTGGGCGTACGCTCGATCAATGCCATGCTGACCGTGGGCCGTGGCCAGCGCATGGGCTTGTTCGCCGGTTCCGGCGTGGGCAAGAGCGTGCTGCTGGGCATGATGGCCCGCTACACGGAAGCGGACGTGATCGTCGTCGGCCTGATCGGCGAACGGGGCCGCGAAGTGAAGGAATTCATCGAGCAAATCCTCGGCGCCGAAGGCCTGGCCCGCTCCGTCGTCGTGGCGGCACCGGCCGACACGCCGCCGCTGATGCGCTTGCAGGGCGCCGCGTATGCGACGGCCATTGCCGAGTACTTCCGCGACCAGGGGCAAAATGTATTATTGATCATGGATTCGCTGACCCGCTACGCCATGGCACAGCGCGAAATCGCCCTGGCCATCGGCGAGCCGCCTGCCACCAAAGGTTATCCGCCGTCCGTCTTCGCCAAGCTGCCCGTGCTGGTGGAACGGGCCGGCAATGGCGAGGAAGGCGGCGGCTCGATCACGGCCTTCTACACCGTGCTGACCGAGGGCGACGACCAGCAAGACCCGATCGCCGACTCCGCGCGCGCGATTCTCGATGGCCACATCGTGCTGAACCGGCGCCTGGCCGAGGCGGGCCATTATCCCGCCATTGACATCGAGCAATCGATTTCGCGCGCTGCCCACTCGATCACCACGCCTGCACACCAGCAGCAGGCGCGCAAGCTGAAACAGCTGTATTCGCGCTATGAACGCAGCCGCGACCTGATCAGCGTGGGTGCCTACAGCGCCGGCACCGACCCGGTGCTGGACCAGGCCATCGCCCTGCATGAAAAGATCGAGGCATTTTTACAACAGCAAATCACGGAGCGGGTCAGCATGGACGAGAGCTTGGGGCAACTTACCGCTCTATTCGACTGATGAGCGCTTGCATGGCGGGAATATAATCGGGCATGGCCTCTCCTTCCCAACTTGCAACCCTGATTGACCTTGCCCAGCGCGAAACGGATGATTGCGCCAAGCGCCTGGGCGCGGCCCTGAAAGCGCTCGACGATTGCCGCCAGAAGCTCGATATGCTGTCCGGCTACCGCGATGACTATGCCAAGCGCTTCGAGGCGAGCATGAGCAACGGCATGACGCCCATGGCCTACCGCAATTTCCAGGCCTTCATGCTCAAGCTCGACAGCGCCATCATGGGTCAAGAGCAAGTAGTCAAGCACGCGCAGGCACGCAGCGACAATGAAAAGCAGCGCTGGCAGGACGCCGAACGCAAGCGCATGTCGTACACCACCCTGAACAACCGGGCGCAGGAACAGGCGCTGAAGCTGGAAAACAAGCGCGACCAGAAAGCAATGGATGAGCACGCGGCGCGACAAGCCTATTACAAACGCTAAGCTACACTGAGGCAGCATCATGCAAACCCTGCAAAACCCGATTTCCCAGATTGTCTCGCCGAACGCCACGCCGGGCACCGCCAAGCGCAGCCAGCCGCCCACCAGCGGCACGGCGGGCGACTTCCAGCGCACCTTGAACCAGCAGATCGAACAACGCCAGGCCAGCCGCAACAGGGAGCAAGCAGCAGCACCGGCCGCAGCTGCGGCCCGGACCGCCAACCCTGCCACCCCGCAAGCCCCCGCCAAGGCGCCGGCCAAGGAAACGCAGCCAACGCAAGTGGACAAGGAACAGGGCGGCAACAGTGAACTGCCCTGCGCACCGGCCAGCGAAACGGCCGCGCCCGCCACCGGCGACCGCACCACGGCCGAGGCCAGCATGCCCGCCACCACCACCGCGCCAGTAGCGCCGCCAGCCGATCCGGCCGCCGAGATGCTGGCCCTGGTGGGCAGCATCCAATTGGCCATCGAGCCGCCAGCGGCAGCCACGGCGGCCAAGGAAGTAGCGGAACTGCCCGCGAACGCGAGCATCAAGGCCGACGGCAAGAACCTGGCAACAGAGCGATTGCTGGCAGCCGCCCAGGGCAGCGGCAAGGCTGCCGCCAGCGCCGCCACTGCGCAAGCAGAGCGCGGCGACTTCGCCGACAGTTTGGGCCAGGCCCAGGGCAAGGCAGCCACTGCACAGGGCAGCAGCGTGCTGAGCGGCAAAGCCGAGCCGGGCAAGCTGGCCATCGATGCCCAGTTGGCGGCCAGCGCCAGGGCTGGCACCGCCGTGGCCGAACCAAGCATCAAGGAAACGCCAGCCGACCTGAGCCGCCTGGCCGCGCAGTTGCAGCCAGGCGCGCTGCAACTGGCAGCCGCCGCTGCGGCCGTGCCAGCAGACAAGCTGACGGGCAGGGTCGGCACGCCGGCCTGGGACCAGCAACTGGGACAGAAAGTCGTATGGATGGCGGCCGGGGGCGACCAGAGCGCCACCCTGACCCTGAATCCGCCCGATCTCGGGCCCGTGCAAGTGGTTTTGACGGTCACCAATGACCAGGCCGATGCCGCCTTCATGTCAGCCCAGCCCGAAGTGCGCCAGGCACTGGAAGCGGCCATGCCGCGCCTGCGCGAGATGATGAGCGAAGCGGGCATCGCCTTTGGCAGCGCCACCGTCTCGGCCGGCACGCCGGAACAGCAAAACAATGGCGAGCGTGCCGCCTCGGGGGAACGCCGTGGCACAGGCCAGGGCGAGCGCGTATCCGGTGGCGAGATCGCCATCGCACCGGCCAGCCGGCCCAGCCTGAGTGCCGTGGATACCTTTGCCTGAGGATAATTCATCGCGTGCAAGCCACTGGCGCGCGCCACAGCATCACTTTTCTTATAAAAACAGCGAGTTGAGGGCGCTTCCGCCCTCTTTTCACTGCATCCTTCTGCGCAGAATTTGCCGATAATGACATAATGGCGTCGTGATCCACTTCCATGCACTCGTGTACCATTGAAAGCAAATCCAAAAATGAAAGCAGATCCGAAAGCAGATGCAGGCCTGGCCCCCGCCGGTGCCTCGAAAAAGAAGCTTCTGATCATAGTGCTGGCCGCGGTGCTGTTGGCCGGCGGTATCGGCGGCGGTGCAGCCTGGTACTTCCTGCATGGCAAGGCCGATAAGGAAGAAGAAGCGGCGCCCAGCAAGAAGAAGCAGAAACATGCAGCCTCCAAAGCGGGCCCACCCGTCTTCGTGCCCATCGACTCCTTCACCGTCAACTTGCAGCCGGAAAATGGCGAGCAATACCTGCAAATCGCCTTCACCTTGCAGGTCAGCAGCCCGGAAGAAATGGACTTGATCAAGGTCAACATGCCGAAAGTGCGCAGCCGCTTGCTGCTGCTGCTGTCCGGCAAAAAGGCCTCCGAACTGAACACCGTGGAAGGCAAGCAGCAACTGGCGGCCGAAATCATCAATCAGGTGAACCAGCCGTTTGAGGGCAAAGGGCCGGAGCAAGACGTGACGGACGTATTATTTACCGCATTCATCATTCAATAAGCAGCCATGGCCGATAATTTCCTCTCCCAGGAAGAAGTCGATGCCCTTCTGAAGGGCGTCAACGGAGACCAGGACGACGCACAGACGCCGGAAGATGTCGCGGGAGTTCGTACCTACAACCTGGCAACCCAGGAGCGCATTGTGCGCGGCCGGATGCCAACGTTGGAAATTATCAACGAGCGTTTCGCCCGCCTGCTGCGCGTGGGCCTGTTCAACTTCCTGCGCCGCAGCGCCGAAGTGTCGGTCGGTTCCGTACGCGTATCGAAATACAGCGAGTTCATCCGTAACTTGGTGGTGCCAACCAATTTGAACCTGGTCCACATGAAGCCGCTGCGCGGTACGGCCCTGATGGTCTTCGATCCGGGCCTGGTGTTCTTGCTGGTCGACAATCTGTTCGGCGGCGATGGACGTTTTCACACGCGCGTCGAAGGGCGCGACTTTACGCAGACCGAGCAGCGCATCATTTTGCGCATCCTCGACATCGTTTTTGAAGCTTACACCAAGTCGTGGGAGCCGGTCTTCCCCGTCGAGTTCGAATATATCCGCTCTGAAATGAACACGCAGTTCGCCAACATCGCCACGCCGAACGAAGTGGTGGTGGCGTCGACGTTTACGGTGGAATTAGGCTCTGTTTCCGGACAAATTCACTTCTGCATGCCGTATTCGATGATCGAACCGATCCGCGATTCGCTCACTTCGAGCCTGCAGGGCGAGGCGCTGGAAGTGGACAAGCGCTGGATCCGCCTGATGACACAGCAAATCCAGATCGCCGAAGTCGAACTGGTGGCCTCGCTGGGCACGGCGCGCGTCTCGTTCGACGAAATCTTGAACATGAAGGTGGGCGACATTATCCCCCTCAACATTCCCGAACTGATCGCCGCCACCGTCGACGGCGTGCCCGTGATGGATTGCACGTACGGCGTGTTGAACGGACAATATGCGCTGAAGGTCGAAAAGTTGTTGGCGAACGCCGACAACATGAACAATCACTAAATAATTGCACTGGCCGCGTTGCGGTCCGTATCTGTACAACAGGAGAAACACATGTCTGACAACCAAGACGACCAAACTGCGGAAGACGATTGGGGCGCGGCCATTGCCGAACAGGCCAAGGCCGAAGCGGAAGCGCTGCAAAACCAGGCCGCCAGCACGGCCAGCGCGGCCAGCGCCGCCGTGTTCAAGGACTTTTCCAAGCAGCCATCGAAGTCGGAAACGCACAACGATATCGATTTCATCCTCGATATCCCCGTGCAGCTAACGGTCGAACTGGGGCGTACCAAGATCGCCATCAAGAACCTGCTGCAACTGGCGCAGGGTTCCGTGGTCGAGCTCGACGGCCTGGCCGGCGAACCGATGGACGTGCTGGTGAACGGCTGCCTGATTGCCCAGGGCGAAGTGGTGGTGGTGAATGACAAGTTTGGTATCCGCCTGACCGACATCATCACGCCTTCCGAACGCATTCGAAAATTGAATAAATGAAGCCTGGCCTGTTCATTTCCACCGTGCTGCCGCTCATGGCGGCATGCAGCATTGCGCTGGCGGCGCCGGCTTCGGCGCCCGTACCAGCTTCGGTCCCGGCCGAAACGGCGGCGCCCAGCGCAGCTGCCGAAGTTGCATCTGAAAAACCCGCTGCCGCCGCTGCAGCGGCACCCGCCCCTGCCGCCGCCCTGCCCGCCATGCCGGCCGGCGCGCCCATGGCGATGGCGCCGACCAGCTCGGCGGGCAGCCTGCTGCAAACCATCTTCGCGCTCGTCTTCGTGCTGGCCCTGCTGATCGGCCTGGCCTGGTTCATGAAGCGTTATGGCCCCAAGGTCATGGGCGGCAACAACAAAATGCGCGTCGTCAGTTCGCTCAACCTGGGCGGACGCGAACGCATCGTCCTCGTCGAGGTAGCCGACCAGTGGATCGTCGTCGGCGCCTCGCCTGGCCGCATCAACGCGCTGGCGACCATGGCGCGCCAGGAAGGCGAGTTGCCGCAACTGGCAGCGGCACAAAACGGCCCCGCCGCCGCCAATTTTTCCGAGTGGCTGAAACAGACCATCGAAAAACGCAATGGGAAATAAGCAGCAAATGATGTGCTCCAAGCTAAAGACTCCCTTGACCTGGCTGCTGGCGGGCGTCGCGCTGGCCTTGCCGCTGTGGGCCATGGCCCAGCCGGGCATACCGGCCTTCAACAGCACGCCAGCGCCGGGCGGCGGGCAAAATTACTCCTTGCCGGTGCAGACGCTCATCCTGATGACGTCGCTCACCTTTTTGCCGGCGGCGCTCTTGATGATGACCTCCTTTACGCGCATCATCATCGTGCTGTCCTTGCTGCGCCAGGCCATCGGCACGCAATCGGCGCCACCCAACCAGGTGCTGGTAGGGCTGGCCCTGTTTTTGACCCTGTTCGTCATGGGTCCCGTGTTCGACAAGATGTATACGGATGCCTATCTTCCCTACCAGGAAAACAAGATCAGCATGCAACAAGCGATGGACAAGGGCGTCGATCCGCTGAAAACCTTCATGCTCAAGCAGACGCGCCAAGCCGACTTGGCCCTGTTTGCCAAGATGTCGCGCTCGCCGGCGCTGCAAGGCCCGGAAGACGTGCCGCTGCGCATCCTCGTGCCCGCCTTCGTCACCAGTGAACTGAAAACCGCGTTCCAGATCGGCTTTGCCATCTTCATCCCGTTTTTGATCATCGACATGGTGGTCGCCAGCGTGCTGATGTCGATGGGGATGATGATGATGTCGCCAGCGACGATTTCGCTGCCATTCAAATTGATGCTCTTCGTGCTGGTCGATGGCTGGCAGTTGCTGCTGGGCTCCTTGTCTCAGAGTTTTTACTAGGGGAGGCACGATGACACCCGAAAGCGTCATGACCCTGGGCCGCCATGCGATGGAAGTGACCCTGATGGTGGCTGCGCCCATGCTGCTCGTCGCCCTCATCATCGGCTTGATCGTGAGTATTTTCCAGGCCGCTACGCAGATCAACGAGTCGACCCTGTCCTTTATCCCCAAGCTGGTCGGCATCTTTGTTGCCCTCATCGCGGCGGGCCCGTGGATGCTGTCCGTCATGCTCGACTACATGCGCCAGGTATTTACCGGCATTCCGAACCTGGTAGGCTAGGCATGGCGCCACGGCAGACGCAATGCTGACCCTGTCGAGCATCGAACTCAATACCTGGATCGCAGCATTGCTGTGGCCGCTTAGCCGCATCCTCGGCCTGATTGCGGCCGCGCCCCTGTTCGGCAACGCTGCCGTACCGGCCAGCGTGAAGGTGACCCTGGGCGCGCTGCTGGCCATGATCATCGCCCCCACCGTGCCAGCCCTGCCTGCCATCAACCCGATGTCCTTGCCCGGTTTGCTGATCCTGACGCAAGAGATGCTGGTGGGCCTGGCCATGGGCTTTTCCATCCGCATCGTGTTTTCCGCCATCGAAATGGCCGGCGAGCTCAGCAGTCTGACCATGGGCCTGGGCTTCGCCTCCTTCTTCGACCCGCAAACCAAGGGCCGCTCGTCGGCCATCAGCCAGTTCCTCGTCATGCTGGCCACGTTGATGTTTCTCACCGTCAACGGCCACCTGGTCTTGCTGGCGGCGCTGGCGGAGAGTTTTATCAGCCTGCCGATTTCATCGAGTCCGATCAGCAGCGGCGGCTTCCAGCAAGTGGCGGCCTGGGGCGGGGAAATCTTCCGTTCCGGCCTGCAGATTTCGCTGCCCGTCATCGCTGCCTTGCTGCTGACCAACGTGGCGCTGGGCATTTTGACGCGCGCTGCGCCGCAGCTGAACATTTTCGGCATCGGCTTCCCCGTCACCCTGGGCGTGGGCTTGCTGGTGATCAGCATGGTCTTGCCCTACTTGGCGACACCCTTCCAGAATATGTTCCTGCGCGGCATAGAAACGGCGCGCCTGCTGCCGCGCGGCTTTGCCACGCGCGACCGCCCGCCACCGCCCGCGCCGCCGAACCCCTTGCGCCCTGCGCTACCGGCGCCGTCGCCGCTGCCACCCGCGCGCTGATGCTCGCCGCCGCGCTCAGATAGCCATGGGCAGCAGGCAGTGGCTCAACGATCCTCCAGCACAACAGCGATGCAGTAGACTGCACAGCTTGCCTGCGTAGTTTGCAAGGATGGCCAGCTTGCGGGCGCAAAAAAGCCGGGGCGGGAGACGCACTGCCTGCCCCGGCTTGCCGCTCATTGCGCGCTGCTGGCCGCTTAGCTGATGTAATTGAACAGCGACAGGCCCGAGATGGAACTGAACGATTTTTGTGCCGCCTGCAGGGTCACTTGCTGCTGGGTGAAGCTGGAGATGGCCTTGACCATGTCGAGATCTTGCAAGTCGGACAGCGTGGTGGCGTACTGGATGTCGAGGTCTTCGCCTGCGCTGTCGAGATAATCGAGTTCCTTCATGCGGGCGCCCACTTCGGTGCGCACCGACAGTACATTGTCGTAAGCGGTGTCGAGAATATTATGCGCGGCGTTCAAGCCATTCGTCAGGCGCGCCTGGCCCGCGTCGCCGACGGCCGTCTGGCGCAGCACGCCGATCAGGTTTCTCACGCTGGTAAACAGCGATTCCTTGGCGCTCGGCTCCAGCGTAAAGCTATCCAGATCGGCCGGTTTTCCCGTGATGTTCAGCTGCTGGCCGTCGAAGGTGATGGTGTCGCCCGACTTGTAGGCGACGGGTACGGCGGGATTTGGCACCGTCTGGCCCAAGGTGGCGTCCGTGACAGTATAGGTGGTGACGGCGGTTGTGCCCGTGCCCGTGATGTTGAAATCGATCGAATACTTATGCCCCGTCAAGGCCGACGGATCCGTCACCGTGCCGCTGGAAATGATGCCTGAGCCGCCGCGCGTGAAATTGGCGGTGGCCGCTGCCGTGGTGAACTTGCCGTTGCCGGTCAGGTTATTCTCGAACACGATGGCGCCGGAATCGCTGGTCGGCAGGTAGCGCGCCGATCCCACCTGCAGTTCACGCTGTCCCTGGTCGCCCACGTAGGTGGCGCCCGTCGGCGTCTGGCTGAATGGCTGGGTGGTGGATTTATAACCGGAAAACAGATAGCCGCCAGCGCCGTCGGCCGTGTTCGCAATGCCCAACAAGTCGGTCAGCCGGCCTTCCAGCTCCTTGGCCAGGGTTTCGCGGTCGACATCCTTGAGAGAAGTATTACCGGCCTTCACGACCAGGTCTTTCACGTCGGCGATCAGCGAGGTGGTGCTGGCCAATGCCAGCTCTTCCTGCGACAGGAAATTCTTTGCATTCAAGCGGTTCGTCACGAACTGGGTATTGATCGATTGCGACTGCGTCACTTCCAGCGCGCGCGCCGAGGCGATCGGATCATCGGCCGGCGTCAGATTGCGACGGTTCGACGACAGCTGCATCTGCGTACGGTTCAAGGCGCCCTGCAGATTGTTCAGCTGGGCGCTGCCCTGGTCATAAATCATTCGTGTGCTGATGCGCATGATGCTGCCCTTCCTGAAAGCCGCGGCGCGCTGCGCTGCGGTAAAAATTAATTAACGTCCCAGACCGATCACCACATCGAACAAGGTGCTGGCGATCTGCATGACCTTGCCGCACGCCTGATACGATTGCTGGTAACGCAGCAGGTTGGCCGCCTCTTCGTCGAGGTTGACGCCAGAAATGGCCTGCTGCTGGGTGCTGGTCTGCTGCAGCAAGGCCAGGCTGGCCAGGCCACTGACCTGTACTTCGCGTGTCTTGTTGCCCACGAAACTGACGGTTTGCGCATACGAACCCTGGAACGTGGTATTGCCGCCATCGAGGATATTCTTGGTCTGCAAGCCCGCCAGCAGCACCGCGTTGCGGTTGTCGCCCACGCCGCCCGTGTTGGGCGCAATGGTAAATTTATCGCCCTGCGCCGGCGCGCCCGTCATGCTGACATTGATGCCGCCGAAGCTGAAGTTATCGCCTTCCTTGTACGGGATATTCGCCGTCCCGGCCGGATAGGTCGTGGTGCTGCCATTCAAGCCCTTGACCGTCACCGCCTGGCTCGGCGGGAAACCCGTCAGCGAGGTAGTCGCCTTGTCATATGTTAACGTCAGCGGACCCGTCAGGGCATTGCCCGGGGTCAGGTAGGCCTTGTCGACCGAGCCTGGACTAAGCTTGCCTGAACCCGTATTGGCCACCGGTGCCGAGGTGGCAATGGGAGAGGCGGCGGCCATCTTGTTGCGGTCGGTGATCAGCACAGCCAGGCCGGCCGCGCCATTTGCCGTCGGCTTGATGACGTAATTATCGCCCTGCGCGGCCGCGCCCGAGATCGAGAAATCGACGCCATCGATGGTTTGCGGCGCGGTTTGCGGATACGGGTTGATGATGGTGTGCGTGCCGTCCGATTCGCGCGTCACCACGTAGTTGCTGCCATCGTATTTCAGGCTGTAATCGCTGGCTGTCAGCTTGGTGGCGTCGCTGACCTTGGCCGACAGCACGGTGGTGCTGCTGGCGTTGTTGCCACGGTCGGCACCGATCACGGGGTCAGGTATCTTGAAAAAGTCGCCGCCCATGGCGCCACTCAAGTCCTGGCCCAGCTTGTGCTGGTCATTGAAGGTGCTGGCCAGCGCGATGGCCACCTTGCCCAGAGAGTTCTCGACATTGTCCAGCGTGCCGCTGCGAAACTCCAGCAAGCCGCCCAGCGAGCCACCGGTCAGGGAGCTGTCCGGCAGCACCGTGACAGTACTGCCCGTGACGTAGCCTACCTCTATGCGGTTAGGGTCGGTCCGCGAAGGCGTGGCGGCGAGCGCAAAGCTGCGCTCGGCCACCACCAGCGGCTGGCCCGCGCCGATGGAAATGGTCACGGTATTGTTGGCTGCCGGTTGCACCGTCGCCTTGACATATTTGTTCAATTCCGTGATCAGCTGGTCGCGCTGGTCCAGCAGATCGTTGGGCTGGTTGCTGGCATCGACCGACAGCTGAGAAATCGATTGATTCAGCTCGGCGAGCTGCTTGGCATAGGTATTAATCACCGTCACACTCGACGTGATCTGTGAATTGACGCCGTCGCCGATCTCCGTCAGGCGCGCGCTCAAACCCTGGAAACGGGAAGTGAGCGAGCCGGCGCTCGACAGCAAGGCCTGGCGCGAAGCGACCGAGGACGGATTGGCGCTGAAGTCCTGCACGCCCTTGAAGAAATCCTGCAGCGCGGGCGAGAGACCGGCCGTGGGATCGGCCAGCAAGTTGTCGATCTGGCTGATCTGCGTGTGATAACTATCGAGCGCACTGGTGGCGCTTTGTGCAGCATTGACCTGGGTGGCGATGAAGCTGTCGTACTGGCGCTTGATCTGCGACACTTCCGTGCCCGTGCCGACGAAGCCGTAGCCGGCATAGTTCGAATGCGCAGTCTGCTGCAGTACCGTCTGGCGATTATACCCGGGCACATTTGCATTGGTGATGTTATGCCCGGTCGTCGACAGGCCCACCTGCGCTGCAAGCAAACCGCTTTTACCAATACTGAGGAGATTCGAAGTCATGGTGTCTTATTGTTTACCGTCAAGATGATTTACGGCAGTTGCGGCGAAAACTTGAAGCACGCGGCCTGCACAAGGGTAGGGACGCGCCTTAACCGACCAGCGAATGATTGATTATTTTTGTCAATTTGGCCGCATAGTTGGGGTCCGTCGCGTAACCAGCCTTTTGCAAGCCCTGGGCGAACTTGCTGGCGTCGCCCGCACTGGCCAGCACTTTTTCGTAGCGCTTGTTGCCGGTAATCAACTGCGCATAATCCTTGAAGCTGTCCGCATAACTGTCGTAGGCGCGGAATTTTTCCACCTTGCGCTGCGCCTTGCCGTTTACATATTCCGTGGTGACAGCTTCCGCGACCTTGCCCTTCCAGTCACTTGAGGCCTTGATGCCGAACAGGTTGTGGCTGCTGCTGCCGTCGCGGCTGATGATTTCGCGCTTGCCCCAGCCCGTCTCCAGCGCAGCCTGGCCCAGCATGAACTTGGCCGGGATGCCGGTAGCGCGGCTGGCTTCTTCCGCATGCACGCCGAGTTTTTCCTGAAACGCGCGCACGTGTGGCGCCTGCGTGGCATTGGCCTTGTCGCTCAAGGTCTTGCCGGTGGTGCTGGCCGCGCCATCGGTCAGCGCGCCCTGCTGCTGGCGGAAGGCTGCCAGCGCCTGCGCCATGCTCGACGAACGCGGCGACGGCGCTTCGGCGCCATCGGCAGCGAGCGCCTGGTTCGAGGACGACAACTGACGTATCAGCACGTCCGCCAGGCCCGTGCCACGCTTGGCCAGGTTCTGGCTGGTCTGCTGGTCCAGCATCGAGGTGTACATCTTGCTTTGCTGGCTATCCATGATGCCGTCCTGCGGCGAGGCGTCGCGCATGCTTTTCATCATCATGTTGATAAACATGGCTTCAAACTGCGTAGCTGCCTCTTTCAGGGCGGCTGGGTCCTTCGCCTTGGCGGACTGGCGCAAGCCATCCATGCCCTTGACGTCGTAGGCGGCGGTATTGCTGAGGTCGGTTTGGCTGATCATGGCGTACCCATCAAATGATTTCGAGTTCGGCGCGCAGCGAACCGGCCGCCTTCATCGCCTGCAGGATGGCCAGCAAGTCTTGCGGCGAGGCGCCGATGGCATTCAAGGCTTTCACCACCTCGGCCAGCGAGGCGCCGCCCTTGACCAGCATGACCTTGCCCGGTTCTTTCTTGATATCGATCTGTGCTGTCTGCGTAACCGTCGTGCGCCCGCCCGACAAAGGCGCCGGCTGGCTCACATCGGGCTCTACAGTGACGGTGACGGACAGGTTGCCATGCGAAATGGCGCACGTTTCCAGGGTCACGGACTGGTTCATCACCACGGAACCGGTACGCGCATTCATGATGACCTTGGCGGCCAGGCGGGCCGGATTGACTTCGATGCTTTCCAGTTGGCCCAGAAAGGTCACGCGCTGGTCGCTGCCACCGGGCGACTGCACCTGGATCACCCGCCCGTCCAGCGCCGCAGCCGTGCCGGCGCCGTAGCGGCTGTTGATGGCATCGACGACGCGGCTGGCGGTAGCGAAATCGGTCGCATTCAATTCCAGGCGTATCGTGTTGTTGGCGCCCAGTACCGAAGGCACGGTGCGCTCGACGGTGGCACCGCCCGAAATGCGTCCCACGCTCAAGTGATTGATGACCACCGAGCTGCCGGCCGCCTGCGCGCCTACGCCACCCACCAGTACATTACCCTGCGCCATGCCATACACCTGGCCATCGGCGCCCTTCAAAGGCGTCATCAATAAAGTGCCGCCGCGCAAGCTTTTTGCATTGCCCATCGACGACACCGTCACGTCGAGCAACTGGCCCGGCTGGGCAAACGCGGGCAAGGCTGTCGTCACCATCACGGCGGCCACGTTTTTCAGCTGCAAGCTCGTGCCTTGCGGCAAGTTAATGCCTTGCTGCTGTAGCATCGCCGCCACGCTCTGGATGGTGAACGGCGTTTGCGTGGTCTGGTCGCCGCTGCCATCGAGGCCGACGATGAGGCCATAGCCCATCAGCTGATTCTGACGTACGCCGGCGATGCTGGCCAAGTCTTTCAGGCGCTCGGCCTGCGCCACGGGTGCCAGCAGGCACATGGCCAGGCCGATGGCGATCAAAACGCGCTGAAAAGTAAACGTAGTCATGATCAGAATGGCAGCAAGCTGAGGAAGAAGCGCGAAGCCATCGACGCCATTTCGGCGCGGTCGATCTGGCTGTTGGTGCGGTATTCGACGCGCGCGTCGGCTACCTGCGTCGATGGCACGACGTTGCCGATGCCGATGGTGTCGGGATTGACCATGCCCGAGAAGCGGATGAATTCCGTGCCCTTGTTCATGGCGATCTGTTTTTCGCCAGCCACGATAAGGTTGCCGTTTGGCAGCACCTCGATCACCGTCACGCCGATCGTGCCGGAAAAGGTGTTGCTGGCGGATTGGTTGTCGCCATCGGCAAATTTCGTTGCGCCATTTGCCGAGACGGTGCCGCCCAGACGGCCCTGGGCCAGGCCGGGCGTGCTGAAGCCCACGCTGCCGGACTTGTTGCCGGAACTGGCGCCCGCCTTGACGGCATTGGTGCGCTCGGTAATGGCAATGATCATGATGTCGCCCACGTGGCGCGCGCGGCGATCTTCGAAGGCGGGACGGTAGGTCGATGGCTGGTAGATGGAACCGTTGCTGACGACCACCGGTTCGGGCATCGGCGCGCGCGTGGTGGTAGGGTATTGCACGATCGAGGTGGGCGTAATGGCGCAGCCAGACAACAGGACTGCAGACAACAGGGCGATGATGGGGTATTGCATGAGGAACCTCCGCGGCCATCCGTTGGCGGATGGCAGGACGACGATGAACATTAGAGTTGCGACAATTTCTGCAGCATTTGATCGGATGTGGTGATGGCCTTGCTGTTGATCTCGTAGGCGCGCTGCGTCTGGATCATGTTGACCATTTCCTCGGCCACGTTGACATTCGAGCTTTCAATATAACCCTGCATCAGCACCCCCGCGCCATTCGTGCCCGGGGTATTGGTCTGCGCCACGCCGGAAGCGCCCGTTTCCATGTACAGGTTTTCACCCTTCGATTCGAGGCCAGCCGGATTGACGAAGGTGGTCAGCTGCAGCGAACCGATCTGCGATGGCGCCACCGTATTGGGCAGGGTAACGGAGACGGTGCCGTCGCGCGCCACTGTCAGGCTCAGCGCGTTCGTCGGCACGGTGATGGCGGGCTGGATGACGAAGCCTTCGGAAGTGACGAGCTGGCCGTTGGCATCGGTCTGGAAGGAGCCGTCGCGCGTGTAGGCGGTGGCGCCATCGGGCAGCAGCACCTGGAAGAAACCGGTGCCATTGACCATCACATCGCGCGAATTGCCCGACGCCTGGGGATTGCCCTGGGTATGGATGCGCTCGGTAGCCACGGTACGCACGCCGGTGCCGATCTGCAGACCCGAAGGCAGCTGGGTTTGCTGCGACGATTGCGCGCCCGGCTGGCGCACATTTTGATACAGCAAGTCTTCAAACACGGCGCGCGACTTCTTGAAGCCGGTGGTGCTGACGTTGGCCAGGTTATTGGCGATCACGTCCATCTGCGTCTGCTGCGCTTCCAGGCCGGTCTTGGCTATCCAAAGGGAACGAATCATGTTTTTTCTCCAATAACAGCGCTTGCCAGCCCTGTAAGCTATTTCTATGTAACCATTATGCGACCGGCTCTATCAATTCAAAGCGAGGATCTGGGTGGCTTTCGCCGCGTTATTCTCGGCATTCTTCAACAAGCTCATTTGGGTTTCGAACTGGCGCGCCAGAGCGATCATGCTGACCATCGATTCGACGGGGCTGACATTGCTGCCCTCCAGCGCGCCCGTGGTCAATTTGACGGCCTGGTCGGCCTGCGCCAGCGTGCCATCCTTCAAGCGGAACAGGCCGTCATCGCCGCGCACCAGTTGCTGCTCGGGCGGGTTGACCAGCTTGATGCGCCCCAGCACCGTGGACGGCCCTGGCGGCACGTCGGTGGAAATCGTACCCACCGTGCCATCGCCGGCAATAGTCACTGTCACGCCCGGTGGAACGGCCAGCGGGCCCGTGTCGCCCTGTATCATCAGGCCCGATTGCGTCTGCAGCATACCGTTTTCATTGAGCTTGAAAGCGCCATTGCGCGTATAGGCTTCGGAACCGTCGGTCGACTGTACCGCGATCCAGCCGCTGTTTTCCACGGCCACATCGAGCGCGCGACCCGTGTGCTGCATGGGTCCTTGCGTGAAATCGGAACCAACGGTCGAATCGACAACGAAAGCACGTGTCGGCATCATGCCATCGGCCACGACGGGCACGGCGCGAAACGAGTCGAGCTGGGCACGGAAACCCGTGCTGGTGGCGTTCGCCAGATTATTCGCGGTAGTGGCCTGCTTGTCCAGGATGTGCTTGGCGCCCGAGCCGGCGGTGTAGATGAGACGGTCCATGTTTTTTCTCCGTGCAAAACGAAAGCCGGGAGCAGTCCGAAAGAACTGCTCCCCTTACACTTAACGCAGGTTGACGAGTGTTTGCAAGACCGAATCCTGCGTCTTGATGGTCTGCGCGTTCGCCTGATAGGCGCGCTGGGCAGTGATCATGTTGACCAGTTCGGCCGTCAAGTCCACGTTCGACACTTCCACCGACGAGGCGCGCAAGTCACCCAGGCCACCCGAGCTCGGCTCGCCCGTCATGGGGCTGCCCGAGGTCGAGCTTTCCGCCCAGGCATTGTTGCCCAGCGGCTCAAGGCCATTCGGATTGGCAAACTTGGTCAGCACCACCTGCCCCAGGTCACGCGTCTTGCCATTGTTGTACTGGCCCTGAATCACGCCATCGGTGCCCACGACGAAACGGCTCAACTGGCCAGCCGCATAGCCATCGGCCACGGTCCGCTTTTCGCTGGTGGACGAACTGAGCTGGGTGGAATTGCTGAAGTCGACCTTGATCGCCAGGTTCGAGTTCGCGCCTGTGGCGGGGAACACAGGCAGGTTGACCGTCACCGGCAAGGTTTGCGGCGGCGTCAGGGCCAGCATGGCTGCCTTGTCCAGGCTGCCGACGCTGTTGAACACCAGCGAAGCCGACCTCACGGCGGGCACTTGCGTCACCTTAGCGATATTACTGTCGATCTGATCTGGCGTCAGGCTCGAATTGATGCCGTTGGGCACGGCGCTGCCATAGGTGGCGCTGATGGCGGCCAGCTGGGCGGGGCTGGCGCCGGCCGTGGCGGCTGCGGCGCGCACGGCAGCGCCGGCGGCGTTGCCATAGGCGACGGCGGCAGCCGTAATATTGGCCGGCACCAGCGGCACGGCCGTGGCGGCGGCCTGATAGGCGGCGCGCGCAGCGAGCGAGGCGGCATCGGTCTGCGCCGTCGACGCCACTTTCGCGCTGGTGATTTCCATGCCGTCAGTGGCTGTGTAGACATCCCAGGAATTGGTGCCGGTCTTGACGTAGAAATTGGACATGGTGTGCGAATTGCCGAGCGAATCGAAGACCGGCACGGGGAACTGCTTGGTCCACGATTTCTGCTCGCTCACGCTGAACGGCACCACGGTCGGCATCTCCGAATTGGAATCGAGGTTGACCTGGGTATCGACCTTGCTGGTCGCCTGCGGCGCCATGTCGGCCGGGTCGATCTGCAGGGGCACGGTGGCGCCAGCTAAGATCTTGCCGTTCACATCGGCCGGATAGCCGGTCAGCTGGGCTTTCTGTGCATTGATGATGAAGCCGCTCTTGTCGACCTGGAACTGGCCGTTGCGCGAATACTGGATGGTGCCGTTGACACTGGTGCGGAAGAAACCGCCGCCATTGATGGCGATGTCGAGCGGATTGGACGAACTCTCCAGGTTACCCTGGTTAAACAGCTGCGCTACTTGCGATACGGAAACACCGATGCCAGGCTGGTTGCCGCCCACGCCATACAGCGAGTTGGCATAGATATCGGCGAACTGCGCCTGCGATTGCTTGAAACCTACGGTGGCCGAGTTGGCGATGTTGTTGCCGATGACGTCCAGCGATTTGGCGGCGCCGTTCAAGCCGCTCAGGCCTTGTTGGAAAGACATTGTATTCTCCTGGTAGAAATGAGGTGTAGAGGGTCTACGCTACAAATGAGCGGCTTACAAAATTTGTTTCACATCGGCCATGGTGATGCTGCCCACGCCCGGCACATTCAATTTCACGCCAGCGGCGCCCGTCGATACGCTGGCGACCGAACCGAACATCAGCGCCGCTGCATCGGTGAGTTTGCTACCGCCGCGCGTTGCTTCCACCGAGAAGGTGTAGGCACCGTCGGCCAGCACGATCGGCTTGCCATCCTTGTCGAGGTCGGCAGTGGCGCCATTCCAGCCCAAGGGCAAGGTACCCGCATCCTGCGGGCCCAGGTCGATGGAATGGACTTGCTTGCCCGCACCGTTGTAAATGAGGACCTTGACGCTGTCGGCCGGCGTCGCCAACTCCACGCCCAGCAAGGCCGCGCTCTTGCTCAGGGTGATGTTCTTGCCTGCCGTCAGCACGCCATGACCGATGATATTGGCCGCCTGCATGGATTCGGCCTGCTGGTAACTGGTTTTCAGCGTTTCCAGCGTGGTATTGAGCTTGTTGACGCCCGTCACCGTCGACAGCTGGGCCAGCTGGCTGGTCAGCTGCGCATTGTCCAGCGGGTTCATCGGGTCCTGATTTTTCAGCTGGGTCACCAGCAACGTCAGGAATTTATTCGTTTCTTCCTCGACGCTGCCCTTCGCGGCCGTCGTCTTCTTCGGATTCATTGTCGCCATCAAGTCGGTGACGGTGGCAGAGCTGGTATCGATGGTTGCCATAATAGTCAGTCAGCCTTATTGGCCGAGCGTAAGGGTTTTCAGGAGCAGCGACTTGGCCGCATTCATGGTTTCCACATTGGTCTGGTAGGAGCGCGAAGCCGACAGCATGTTGACCATCTCGTCGACCGTATTCACGTTCGGCATGGTGACGTAGCCCTTCTCGTCGGCCAGCGGGTTCTTCGGGTCGTAGACCAGCTTCATCGGCGACGGGTCTTCGATCACCTTCTGCACCTTGACGGCGGTGGCGCCGTTGGCCAGGGGCACGGCCTCGAACACCACTTGCTTGGCGCGGTAAGCCTCGCCACTGGCGCTGGTGGCGCTGTCGGCATTGGCCAGATTGCTCGCTACCGTGTTCAGGCGCTGCGCCTGGGCGCTCATGGCCGAACCGGACACATTGAAAATATTAAACAGCGACATAATTATTGTCCTCCCTGGATGGCCGTCAACATGCCCTTGATCTGCGAGTTGAGGAACGTCACGGCTGCCTCGTAGCGGATGGCGTTGTCGGCAAAGGCATTGCGTTCGAGATCCATGTCCACCGTATTGCCATCGACGGCGCCCTGGGCCGGTGCGCGGTACAGCAGCGGCGTGCCGTCGGCCAGCGCGTCGACCTTGCCGCCCGTGCTGCTGCCTGCGCCAGCGGCTAAGCCCTTGCCCGGCATATGCTGCGGCGCCGTGCCCTTGAGGGCCGGCGGCACGCCATCCTTGCGCGCCATCGCCCCCTTCAAGGCGCTGGCGAAATCGACATCGCGCGCCTTGTAGTTGGGCGTGTCGGCATTGGCGATATTCGAGGCGAGCAATTCCTGGCGCGTCGAGCGCAGGCTCAGCGCCGTCTCGTTGAAGCGCATGTAATCGTCGAGTTTCCCTATCATGTCAGGCTCCGGAAAAATCTGCCACTGGCGCCTGAGATGGCGGAAGGATGGCGGTATAGTGATGACAGGAAACATAGTACGGCGCGCACCGGCAAGGCCATCGCCGGATCAGACCATACTTTTACCCCTTAATCGACGCTTCGATCAGGGCGGCGCGCACTATCATGGCACTATTCCAGAGGCCTATCACCATGAAAACACCGCTTGCACTCTTACTCGCTCTTGCCGCCCTGCCACCGCTGACGCAGGCGCAAAACGCCGGCCGGCAAACGCCGGAAGCGCTGCGCAACAGCGTGGAACAATTCCTGCAGGTACAAAGCAAGGGCTTGCCGGGCAAGGTGACGATCAGCGTCGGCGCCGTCGATCCGCGCCTGAATCTGGCGGCGTGCCCCGCACCGCAAGCATTCATGGCGCCGGGCGCCCGCGCCTGGGGCAAGACCACCGTGGGCGTGCGCTGCACGGCGCCGAGTAACTGGAGCATTTATCTGCAAGCCAACGTAGCCGTCGTCGGCGATTACGTGGCCAGCGCCGTGCCGCTGGCGCAAGGGCAAGCCATCGACGCCAGCCAACTGGTGACGATGCAGGGTGACTTGGCCGCATTGCCAGCAGGCATCGCCACGGACATGGCCCAGGTCGTGGGCGCGAGCACGAATATTTCCTTGCCACCAGGCACGCCGATGCGCCTCGACACCCTGCGCCGCAAGCCAGTGGTGATGCAGGGCCAGCTGGTGCGCGTCGTTTCCAGCGGTAATGGTTTTCAGGTAGCATCAGAAGGACGCGCCATCGGCAGCGCCGGCGATGGCCAGACGGTGCAAGTACGCACGCAGAGCGGCCAGCAGATCAGCGGCGTGGCGCGCGCTGGCGGCATGGTGGAGGTCGCCTTTTAAACAGCGAAGAACAGCGATGCACAGCGATATTCTGGTCTGGCGCACTAAAGTTTCGGAAGAAGGTGCCGATAAAGAGCTATATCCCGGAGTTTATTGACTTCGACCAGACGAGGATCACGCTGTGAAAATTACCGACAACACTATTAAAAGCAATCCCGGCCTGCCGGTGTCGCCCGCGAGTACCTCCGGCGCCCGCAATGCCGAGAAAGCCCAGGCAACACCGACGACGTCGGACAATGTACGCCTGTCGCCGCAAGGACAGGCGTTAGCGGCCAGTGCAACTGCCGGCAGCAGCGCCGTGTTCGACACGAAAAAAGTCGAACGCATCAAGCTGGCGATCGCCGACGGCCAGTTCCAGGTCAACTCTGAAAAAGTGGCAGACGGTCTCCTCGACACAGTCAAGGACTTGCTGCACTCACGCAATAGATAGGTTCCCTCATGCAATCAGTGACTCCGTTTTCCAGCCTGCGCGACGAGCAACAGCTCATGACCACATTGCTGGCATTGATGAAAGAAGAACAGCGGCATCTGGTTGCCGCTGACATCGATGCAATCACGGAGTTGACGGCGCGCAAGACGGCACTCGTAGGACAATTGAGCCAACTGGCGGCGCAACGCCACAAGGCGCTGGCGGCAGCTGGCTTCACGGCTGCAGAAGCTGGCATGGAAGACTGGCTGGTCGGTGCCAGCGAAGCCGAAGCGGCGCCCCTGTGGAAAGCCCTGCTCGATATCACGCGCGAAGCCAAGGAACAAAACCGGCTGAACAGCCTGCTGGTCAACAGGCACATGCTGCATACGCAAGGCGCCCTGAACGCCATGCGCCCCACGGCCCAGAGTGGCAATTTCTACGGCCCCAGCGGCCAAGCGATGACGAACACGGCCAGCCGACGCGTCGTCATCGGCTAACTGTCCCAACACCACACCATCACACCAAGACGCAGCAGCCTTGCAGCGTCAACCATGCGCAGCACGCCGCGCATGCTGGCGACATTCATGCTGGCGACATTTCGCTGCGATGACCTGCCCCTTCGCCGCTGGACCAGCGGATCGTCGGGACGCTAGCCCACGCGCACGCGCGCACGTCAAAGCTAAGCGCCAGCCTTTTTAGGCTGGTGGCCCAGCTTGGCCAGCGCGGCCACGATGGTATCGACATGGTCGCCCTGCACTTCGATCACGCCATCCTTGACCGTGCCGCCCGAGCCGCACTGCGTGCGCAACTGCTTGCCCAGCAGGGCCAGCGCGATGGCGTCGAGCGCCAAGCCTTTCACTACGGTGACGCTCTTGCCGCCGCGCCCCTTGGTCTGGCGCGACACGCGCACCACGCCATCGCCCGCCGGCACCGCCTTGGCTTGCGCCTTGCATGCGCATTGCGCCAGCGGCTGGCGGCATGCGGGGCACATACGGCCCGTTTCGGTGGAATATACGAGAGCGCCTGCGGAACTGCTTTTCATGATGGAGAGAGAATAAGGGAGAAGGCCGCGATTGTACCAAGCAATACCGGGGTCAGAGCCGACGGGGCTGACCCCGCCAGTCAGTTGGCCGGTGCCGGCGCTGGCGACACCGGCGCCGTCGGCACCTCCATCACCGTCTCGGGGATGCCGGAGAGGATCGTCACGGCGACCCTGCGGTTGCGCGCGCGTCCTTCCGGCGTGGCGTTTGGCGCCACCGGGATGTTGTCGGCGTGTCCCACGGCCGACAGGCGCGACGCTTGCACACCGCTGGCGATGAACAGGCGCACCACGGCGCTGGCGCGCGCGGCCGACAATTCCCAGTTCGAGGCAAAATTTGAATTGCTGATCGGCTGTACATCCGTATGCCCTTCCACCTGCACGTCGTGCGTATCGTCCTTGAGCAGCACGGCCACGGCGCGCAAGGCCTGGTCCGACTCCGTCGTCAAGCCGGCAGCGCCCGGATCGAACAGCACGCTGGCGTTGATTTCCACGCTCACGCCGCGGCTCGTCTGCGTGACCCTCACTTTGCCTTCCTTGACCAGCGGCGCCAGCGTCGATGTGAGGTCCTGCGCCAGGCGCGTCATGTGTTCGCGCTCGCGGCGGATGGCTTCGGCGCGGCGTTTCAGGGCGGGGTTCGGCAGCGCGATGGCTTGCGGCGCTTCCATGATGATGGGCGGCGCGCCCTTTTCCAGGCTGAAGGCCTCGCCGATGGCATTCTGGAAGACGCGGTACTTACCTTCGTTGACTTGCGAAATCGCATACATGACAACGAAAAAGGCGAACAGCAAGGTAATGAAGTCGGCGTACGAAATCAGCCAGCGGTCCTGGTTATCCGCTTCCTCGTCATACTTCCTGCGCGCGCGCCGCATCATGCTCAGTGCTCGTGCAACAGGCTGGCCACGCGCTCTTCGATGATGCGCGTATGGTCGCCCGTGGCGATGTCGTACAGCACGGCGGCCGTGATCTCGTACTGCAGCACGCGGCGCGACACGATGGCCTTGAGTTTATTCGCCACCGGCAGGAACAGCAGGTTGGCCAGCCCCACGCCGTAGATGGTCGAGACAAACGCCACGGCAATGCCACTGCCCAATTTGCTCGGGTCGGTCAGGTTTTCCATGACGTGGATCAAGCCCAGTACGGCGCCCACGATACCGATGGTGGGCGAATAGCCGGCCGCCGATTCCCACACCTTGACGGCCTGGCGCTCGGCCATTTCGTAGGCAGAGATTTCCACATCGAGCACCTGGCGCAGCTTGTCGGGCGCAATGCCATCGACGATCATCCTCAAGCCCTTGGCATTGAAGCGGTCGGTCGTGTCTTCCATCAGGCGCTCAAGCGCCAGCGTGCCGTCGCGACGCGCCGTCAAACTCCATTGCCCGATATCGCGCGCCAGCGCGGCGCGCGTATCGGCGGGCGGCAGGAAGACCCAGCGCAGCATTTGCATGCCGCGCGCGAAGGTGCGCAGCCGCGTTTGCAGCAGCACGGCACCAAAGGTGCCGACGATGACGATGGCAAAGGCGGCCGGCTGCAGCAGGGAGGCCATCTTGCCGCCTTCCAGTGTCTGGCCGACCAGCAGGCCCGCCAGCGCCAGCGCCAGCCCGATTACGCTGGACCAGTCCACGCCTGCTCCCTCAAAGTTGCGCGCAGGCGCGCGACGGCCTGGGTATGCAATTGCGAGACGCGCGATTCGGACACGCCCATCACCGCACCGATTTCCTTCAGGTTCAGCTCTTCTTCGTAATACAGGCCCATGAGTATTTTCTCGCGTGGCGGCAGCGCGTCGATGGCATCGATCACGGATTGCCGGAAATCGGTATCGAGCAGGGAACGCAAAGGATCGCTATCCTCGTCCACGCAATGGCGGTCAAGGAAGCTGTCATTGCCGTCCGGGTCATGAAAGTCTTCGTAGTACACCAACTGGTGCCCACCGCCATCGCCCAGCATTTCCTGGTAGTCCGTGAGCGACATTTTGAGCAGCTTGGCCACTTCCGACTCGGTCGGCGGATGACCGAGGCGCTGCTGCAAGGTACTCATCGCCTCTTCGATCTTGCGCATGTTCTGGCGCATGCTGCGCGGCAGCCAGTCGCTGGTGCGCAATTCGTCGAGCATGGCACCTCGGATGCGCAGCACGGCATACGTCTCGAACTGCGCGCCATGCGTCTCTTCGTAGCGACTGATAGCGTCGAGCAGGCCGATCATGCCGGCCTGGATCAGGTCATCGACCTCGACCGAAGGCGGCAATTTCGCCTTCATATGGTGCGCCAGACGCTTTACCAACGGAATATGCTCCGTCAGCAAATAGTCCTTGTTCGATTTCCCTTTGACCGTGTACATAGGCTGCTTATTGTTTTAACTGCTATCGAGTGCTGATAATGGAATCAGGCGCTGAACTGGTGCAGGCTCCCCGTCTGGTACAAGGTGCCGCCGAGCACTGGCGCCGCCGAACGGGCCAGCCGCTCGGCCAGTCCGCGAAACGCCACCGAGGCCCCCGCCAATGGAAAGGCATCGACCACGCTGCGTCCCAGACGCGCCGCGCGGTGTAGATACTCGTCGGCAGGCACCGACCCCATCGAGGTCAATTTCACGGCCAGATAACGGCTCGCCGCCTGCGCCATATTATCGTACACCACTTTTGCCTCAGATTCGGAAGCGCCGGTAACAAGAATGCCAAACGGACGCCGTCCCAGTTCCTGGCTCAGGCGCTTGATGAGGCAGTAAGCGGCCTTGATCGAGGTGGCGCTGGTCGAGACCTGCACCACGATGTCGGATGAGGCCATCAGCGGCACGGGGAAGCAGTCGCCCGCGTCGGCCATGACGCCGTCGACCAGCACGATGCCGCTCTGGCGCGCCAGCACCTCGAAGGTCTTGCCTAGGCGGCGCAGTTCTTCCTCGCCAGCATAGTCCAAGCTATCCATCAGATGGTTGCGCGCGCCCAGGCTGGCCACGCCGAAGCCTTGCGGCACTTGATGGATGACCTGGTTCAAGGCGCACTGCTGGCGTGCCACGTCGCGCAGGCTGGCGCCGTGCGCCAGTCCCAGGCGGGCAGCGACGCCGTCGCTGCCGCCGCTGGCGTCGAGCAGCAGCACGTCATTGCCGCCGTACACCAGCGAGGCCCCAAGGTTGACCAGCATGGCGCCCTTGTCGTCTTGCGGCGTGGCCGACAAGAACGTCATGACGCGCGGCTGCGGGCCGGCCAACATGCGGCGCAAGCCTTCGGCCTGGTCGAAATCAAAATTAGCCAAGGTGCACCCCGCGCGCTTCATTGTTGCGCGACGCCGCCTGTGCCATCAACAGCGGCAGTTCGGCATCGGAAAACTGTGTCGCCGCGGCATCACGCTTGAGCTTGAAAGCGCGGTCGATCAGGTAGCCACGGTCGGCCAGGTACAAGTCTTCCGGCACGCGCTGGCCATTCGACACATAAAACAGGTTCAGTTTCTGGCGGATCACCACGTCGAGCACATTGCCGATCGAGGCCGCTTCATCGAGCTTGGTCATGATGCAGCCAGCCAGGCCGCTGCCCTGGTAGGCGCGCACCACTTCGTTCAAGGTTTCCTGCGTGGCCGTGGAGTTCAGGCACAGCAGGCGTTTCACGTCGGCGCCGGCGCCAGACAGCATGGCCACCTGTTCGGTCACCATCTGGTCGCGCTGGCTCACGCCCACCGTATCGATCAGCACCGTGTGCTTGTTTTTCAATTCCTTCAAGGCGATGCGCAAGTCCGCCTCATCCTTCACCGAATGCACCATCACGCCGAGAATCTTGCCGTAGATGCGCAGCTGTTCATGCGCGCCGATACGATAGGCATCGGTGGTGATCAGGGCCAGCTTTTCCGGGCCGTGGCGCATCACGCAGCGGGCCGCCAGCTTGGCCGTGCTGGTGGTCTTGCCAACACCGGTCGGGCCCACCAGCGCAAACACGCCGCCCTGCTCCAGCATGGCGTCTTCGTTGGCGACTGTATTGAGGTTGCGGCTGAGGACGGTCTTGATCCAGCGCATGCTTTGCGCGCCATCCAGGCCGGCGGGCAGCTTGTCGATCAGGTAGCGCGCCAGGCTGGCCGAGAAACCGGCGGCCAGCATTTCACGCAGCACCACGGCTTTTTGCGGCTCGCGCTGCTGCGTCGAGCCCCACGAAATTTCCGCCAACTGGGTTTCCATCATGCCGCGCATGGCGCGAATTTCATTCATCATGCCGCTCATCTCGGCGGCGGCATTCTCTTTCACGTGCGCCAACGCGCTGGCCATCATCTGCTGCATGCGGGCCATGTCCACTGGCTCGCCGGCTGCTTGGCGCGGTGCGGCAGGACGTGGCGCAGCCGGGCGTTGGGCCGGGGCGGGCTGACGCTGCGGCGTGGCGAACTGGGTCTGCAACTGGGGCCGCGGCTGGGACATTTCGGACGCCGCCGGCGGCGACGCCAGCGAAGCGGCATCGTCATTGGCCAGCGCCAGGATTTCCACCACGCCATCGGCCTGGCGGTTCGACAAGATCACGGCATCGGGGCCCAGCGCTTCACGCACCTTGCGCAAGGCATCGCGCGACGAGGCACCGGTAAATTTTTTCACATTCATGATCGGCCTCCCTGGGCGGGGGTAGCGCAATACTGGCTGAACTGTGTGACCATCATCGACTCCTGTTGCTTGGGTGCTGTCTTCCACATGGACACAGATCACCCGGACAGTTTCTATTATTAGCGATGCTTGGAAGAAATGATCGAAGGAACAGGACGGGAAAGTACCCGTTATTCAGTTTGCCAGCAGGAAATTGATGTTTATTTGACCAAAGGCAAGGGCTCAGCAAAGGCTGGGGTCAGACCCCCACTGACGCTAACGCAAAGCTCAGCGCTAACGCTGCAGGGGGTCTGACCCCGGTATTCGGCTAACGCAAAGCTCGGCGCTCACGCTGGAGGGGGGCTGACCCCGATGCCGATGCTGTCAACTATTGCGCACCGACCAGGCTGGTGACGCGGATAGTCTTGGTTTCCGGCACTTCGGCATGCGACAACACTTTCAGCTGAGGCAAGGCGCGGCGCAGAAAGCGCGACAGCAGAGCGCGCAATGGTGCCGGCACCAGCAGCACCGGCGTCAGGCCCAAGGCTTCCTGTTGCTGCGCAGCCAGGCCCGCCTGGTGCGCGATGGTGTCGGCCAAGCCCGGCTCGATGCCGGCGCCATCGCCGCCATTGCCCATCGCTTGCAGCAGCAGGCGCTCCAGGCGGCTGTCCAGGGTCATCACGGACAGTTCGGCAGCGCCAGGGAACAGTTGTTGCACGATGGCGCGGCCCAGGGCCACGCGCACCAGCGCCGTCAGCTCGTTCGGGTCTTGCGTATTGACCGTATGCTCGGCCAGGGTTTCGATGATGCTGCGCATATCGCGGATATGCACACCCTCGGCCAGCAGATTTTGCAGCACTTTTTGCAAAGCCGACAGCGACAGCATCTTCGGCACCAGGTCTTCCACCAGGCGCGGCGCATCTTTGCCCAGGTGATCGAGCAGCGATTGCACTTCCGCGCGCCCCAGCAGTTCGGAAGCGTGCGAGGTGATCAGGTGATTCAAATGCGTGGCCACCACGGTGCCCGCATCGACTACCGTGTAGCCCATCGATTGCGCCTGGTCGCGCAAGCTCGCGTCGATCCAGGTAGCGGGCAAGCCAAACGCAGGGTCGCTGGTGACCAGGCCGGGTAAAGTGCCGCTGGCCATGCCGGGATTGATCGCCAGGAACTGGCCGTTGTAAGCCTCACCCACCCCCACTTCCACGCCCTTGAGGGTGATGCGGTAGGCGGACGGTTTCAACTCCAGGTTGTCGCGAATATGCACGGGCGGCGCCAGAAAGCCTACTTCCTGGGCAAATTTCTTGCGGATGCCTTTGATGCGCTTGAGCAATTCGCCACCCTGCGTCTTGTCGACCAGGGGAATCAGGCGGTAGCCCACTTCCAGGCCCAGGGTATCGACGGGCATGATGTCTTGCCAGCTCGCTTCTTCCTGCTCGGGTGCCACGGTCGCTTGCGGCACTTCGGCCGGCCTCTCGGCCGCCGCTTTTTCCTGCAGGCGCTTCTTGCTGATCAAATACGCGGAACCGCCCAGCAATGACGCCAGCAGGAGGAAGACCATGTTCGGCATGCCGGGAATCAAGCCCATGCCGCCGATAATGGCCGCGGTAATATACAGCACTTGCGGTTTCGCAAACAATTGCCCCACCAACTGGGTGCCGATATCCTGATCACTGGCCACGCGCGAGACGACAATACCGGCTGCCGTGGAAATGATCAGCGATGGAATCTGCGCCACCAGGCCGTCGCCGATGGCCAGCAGGGTGTAGTTCTTGAGCGCATCAGCAAAGCCCATGTCGTGCTGCAGCAAGCCCACCAGCAGGCCGCCGACGATATTGATGACGGTGACCATGATGCCGGCGATGGCGTCGCCGCGCACGTATTTGCTGGCACCGTCCATGGCGCCATAGAATTCCGCTTCCTGCGCCACTTCCGTGCGGCGGCGGCGCGCTTCATCTTCGCCGATCAGGCCGGCGTTCAAGTCGGCATCGATGGCCATCTGCTTACCGGGCATGGCGTCCAGCGCGAAACGGGCACCCACCTCGGCGATACGCCCGGCACCCTTGGTCACCACGGTAAAGTTGATGATCGTCAAAATGATGAACACCACGATACCGACCGTGTAGTTGCCACCGATCAGGAAGTGACCGAACGCTTCAATCACCTTACCGGCCGCATCGGCGCCCGTATGGCCTTCCGTCAGCACCACGCGCGTGGAGGCCACGTTGAGCGACAGGCGCAGCATGGTCGACACCAGCAAGATGGTCGGAAACGCCATGAAGTCGAGCGGCTTGACCGTGTACAGCGCCGTCAGCAGCACGATGATGGACAGCGCGATATTGAAACTGAAGAAAATGTCGAGAATGAAGGCCGGCAATGGCAGCACCATCATCGACAACAGCATGATGATGATGATAGGCGCGGCGATGCCCTTGCTGGCGTTGCCCCCCATTCCGCTGAGCCAGGCTGGCAATCTCAGGCCGTTCATGGTGTACTTCCTTTATTCTTGTCTGCTGCGGTTTTGACCTGCGATGCGGGATCGAGCGGATCGAGCTCGGGCGGCACGTCGAGTTTTTTCGGCTTGTCCGGGCGCTGGCCATGGCCACTGCCGTAGCTGCGCAGCTGGAACACATATGCCAGCACTTCGGCCACGGCGCCATACAGCGCCTCGGGAATCTCGTCGCCGATGTCCGTGTGCTGATACAGCGCACGCGCCAGGGCCGGCGCTTCCAGGATGGCGACCTTGTGTTCGCCGGCCAGCTCACGTATCTTCGCGGCCACCTCGTCGATACCCTTGGCCACCACCTGCGGCGCGCCGCGCGAATTCTCGCCATACTTCAAGGCTACCGCGTAGTGAGTAGGATTGGTCACCACCACATCGGCGGTGGGTACGTCGGCCATCATGCGGCGGCGTGACATTTCATGCTGCATCTGGCGAATCTTGGCCTTGATCTGCGGATTGCCGTCCGACTCCTTGGCCTCTTGCTTGACTTCCTGCAAGGACATTTTCATCTTGTTGGCGTAGTGCCACATCTGGTACGGACCGTCGATGGCGGCGATCAGGCCCAGCGCGCCGACGATCAGCAAAAAAGCCGTGATCAGCAGGCTGATCAGATGGGCCGAACCGGAGCGCAAGGATTCGACCGACAGGCCCAGCACGGCATCTTTCTGGTGCTGCATCACCATCCAGGCAACGACACCGACGACGATGGTCTTGGCAACGGCCTTGAGCAATTCCACCAGCGCATTCTTCGAAAACATATTGCCCAGGCCGCGAATCGGGTTGAGCTTGCCAAAATTGGGGGCGAATGCCTTGGAACTGAACAGCCAACCGCCCACCAGCACGGGCGAGGCCAGGGCGACGAGCATGATGGCCAGCGCGTACGGCAGGCAAGTCAGCAAGACCGAGCCCACGTCGTAGCCGATGCGCAGCATCATCGCATCGGGATTGAGGATTTGCTCGCGCTCCAGGGTCAAGCCAGACACCATGACGGCCGTCAGACGGCGCACGATGGCGTCGCCGGCAAACCACAGGCAGCAGCCGGACGCCATCAGCACCGTAAACGTTGCCACTTCACGCGATCGCGGAACGTCGCCTTCCTCACGCGCCTGCTCGAGGCGCTTCGGTGACGCGGCTTCGGTCTTTTCTGCGTCGCTGTCATCCGACATCAATCAACTCCGGTGAAGTCCTGCAGCCTGGTTAGGCACAATACGGACTGGGCATGGCACATTATCGATTCAAGTGCGTCAATCTCATCGAGGGAAAAGGAGGGCTAATCCCCTGCTTTTCCTTTGCCTATAGAAAACAAGGCGCCGCAGGCGCCCATTCCAGAGGTAGCCTAACCAGAGGTGGCCTAACGGCTTTTGCTTGCTTGCGCCTGTTTGACAGTCTGTTCGATGGCACCAAACAGCGATTTCCCGTCATCCCCCTGCATATCCAATCGAAGCACATCGCCGAACAGCAAATAGGGCGTACTGGCAACACCATCGGCAATCATCTCCTGGTTACGTCGCTCAAAAATACTCGAAAATCCCTTCTTGACTTCCTTGTTGGCAACACCGCCCGCGCTGACCACGCTACCGGCGCGCGCATTGCGCGTCTGACACAAGTGCGCGAGCAATTGCGGGTAATTGAAGGTCATGTCGGCGCCCGCCTGCGGCTGGCCCGTCAATTTTCCATTCAGGCTGCAGCGTAGCGCGTAATGCACCTTGCCGCCGCGCCAGGCATCGCCCAGTTCGTCCGGCGTGATGGCGACAGGAGAGCACGCCATGGCCGGCTTCGCCTGCAGCAAGCCATAGCCACTGGCCTGTTCGTCAGGCACCAACTTGCGCAGGGTAATGTCGTTGACCAGCATCAACAGCTTAATGTTCAGGTGTGCCTGGTCCGGCGTGGAGCCCATGAAGACATCGTCCGTGATGGCGGCGATGCCGGCCTCGTAATCGATGCCCCACTGCTCGTGCGCCACGCTGATATCGTCGTGGGCGCCGCGGAAATCGTCGCTGGCGCCCTGGTACAGGCGCGGCGCCTCGCGCAAGTTGGCGGGCACGTCAACGCCCGCAGCCTTGCAGGCGCGCTCGATCTGCTGCAGGTAGGATGCACCAGCGACGCGCAGGCTGCTGCGCGGCAAGGGCGCCATGCAATTGGCGGGATCAAACTCGAAGGCGCGATGGCCGCGACCGCTATTGATGGTTTGGTACAGCAAATCGAGCTGTGGCGCGATGAAACTCCAGTCGTCGAGCGCCTTTTGCAAGGTAGAGGCAATACCATCGGCCAGATGGGCCGTTTTCAGGTCGCGCGAGACGACAGCGAGTTGGCCATCGCGCGTGCCATCCTTCAGGGTAGCTAATTTCATGTAGGGAAAACTTCGTCAAATGCAGGCAATAGAGGCTAAAGACGCCAAAAAGCCGGGAAATACCGATATTTGGCGATCAAGAAGAGAGGTGCAACACCAGACAAAACCGTAGCGAGCGGCAGTGATTTGCGGCCGAGAAGCGCAGCCGTGCTAAAGCACGGTGAGCATCACAGGCTGCAAAGCACGACGCGCAGTAGGTTTGGCCTGGTGTTATTACGCCAGCAGCGCGATCTGCTCTGGCGTCAGATAGCACCACTCGCCTTCGGCGATGCCCAGCGACTCCAGCGTCAGGCTACCGATGGCGGAACGGTGCAGCGCGTTGCAATGGTTGCCGGCGGCGACCAGCATGCGCTTGACCTGGTGGTATTTGCCTTGCTCAAGCACGATTTCGAGCTGGAATGGTCCGCGCTGGACGCAGACCAGGGCGGCCAGCGGGGATGGCTCGTCGTGCAGTTGGACGCCAGCCAAGAGCTGCGCCACCAGTTCATCGCTCACGGGTTCTTGCGTGGTCGCCTGGTAAATCTTGGGAACGTGACGCTTCGGCGACGATTGTGCATGGATAAATGCGCCATCATCAGACATCAGCAGCATACCGGTCGTATCGTGGTCGAGCCGGCCGACGGGCTGGACTTCGCGCCAGGTAAACTGTTCCGGCAGCAAGGTCAGCACGCCAGGGTGATGGCTGGGCTTGCGCGAGCATTCGAAGTTGGCGGGCTTGTTCAGCGCCAGGTACAGTTGCGCGCGGTAGACCCACTCTTCTTCAAAAACATGCAACACCAGGCCTTCGGTCTCGACGGTGGTGCGGTAATTGGTCTGGGTGACGCCATCGATGACGACATCGCCATCCTCGATAAGGGAACGACAATATTTACGGGTGCCAAAACCCTGCGATTGCAGGATGCGGTCTAGGGATAATTTACTCATGGGCGTGACTTTACCAGAAGCGGCTGGCAGCGTGAAGCAGCGACGCGCGACGTCTGCGCCTGACAGCGCAGCGCGCGCCCGACTTGGACACGCACAGATACGACAAAGCACAAGGTGAGATTTCGATATGGACGGCCCATTCCTTTGAGATATGTCAAGCGCTCGGAATATCGCATTGATACACTGAAATTCCATTAGGAATCCGCCTAATGTCGTTTAGGAATTGTGGCAGTGGCCACACAGCATAAGGACATCGTATGAAGCAGACCGATACCATCGCCTTACGAGGCAGCATCACCGACATGCGCCAGCACATCGCTGCGAGACAGGCGGCCATGCACAGGGTTCAGCTTGGCGTGGCGCGCTGGCGCAACGCCCCTGCGGCCGATACGGACGCGCCGCCGTTGCCAGCGAGCCAGACGCACTGGCATGCCGAGGCGCAATGCCATTTCATGCGCTGGCTCGAACTGGGCGGTTTTGCGTACGCGGTTGTGGGGATGCGTGCGGATGCGGATGCGGATAGGGATACCGATATGCATGCCGCAGCCGGCAAGCTGAACACACCCGCCATGGCGCACACGCCGCCCGACACCGGCACGAGCAATAGTAGCGGCACCAGCGGCACCAGCAATAACTCTGGCACTGGCACAGTGACAATGCGGCCAGCGACCGAAGCCCCCGTGCCCGAGCACTGCAACAACTGCGCCGCCTGAGCGCGCCGCCACAAGACCGGCCATGCCCAGCCCCCGCATGCCTGCCTTGCCTCACCTTGCCTTGCCTCACCTTGCCTTACGTTGCTTTGCCTTGTCTTGCCTCACCTTACGTTGCCTTGCCTTGCCTCACCTTACGTTGCCTTGCCTCACCTTACCTTGCCTTGCCTTGCCTGCCTTGCCAGCCAGCCCGGACCGCGCAGCCACCGGCCGCGACGCCAGCCCCCGCCATCGCCATCGCGCACAACACGCACAAAAGGAAACGACGGCATTGCGCCGCCGTTCCAAGCCCCAACGGGACTTTAGTGAGGAATGTGAATTCACTCAAAACCACATCTGCGATGCGGCGAGTAGTTCCAAGACCTGCCAATCAAGTTAGTACTGACAACATAGTTGATATATCGCCCCTCCTTGAAAAGAACTACACTTTCAATATAGCCCAAGCAGCGCGTTTTTCAAGCCAAACTACCACTTTACTAAAAATTATTCTCGGCTGACTCGCGTGTCATGCAGTACTGCCGTCATCAGCGTAACGACGGTTGCGACTGCTGCACGGCCGCCTTCATGGCGCCGGCGCCCATGGCAGCGCCAAATTTCTTCAGCACCCGTTCCGGTAAACCTTCATGTTGCGTGTAGTCGACGATGTCTTCCGCCTTGATGATATCGCGCGCCACGCTGTCGACCGTGCCAAAATCGTCGGCCAGGCCCATTTCCACGGCTTTCGCACCCGTCCAGTACAGGCCGGAGAAGGTATCGGCCGTTTCCTTCAGGCGCTTGCCCCGCCCCGTGCGCACCACGTCGATGAATTGCTGGTGGATTTCATTGAGCATGCCTTGCGCATACGCCTTGTGTTTGTCGCTCAAGGGACTGTACGGGTCCATGAAAGCCTTGTTCTCTCCCGCCGTCAGCAGGCGCCGCTCGACGCCCACTTTTTCCATCACGCCCGTAAAGCCGAAGCCATCCATCAGCACGCCGATGGAACCGACCACGCTGGCCTTGTTGACATAGATGCGGTCGGCGGCGGCAGCGATGTAATAGCCGCCCGAGGCACACATTTCATCGACCACCACATACAAGGGCTTGTCCGGATAGCCCTTGCGCAGGCGCTGCATCTCGTCGACGATCATGCCGGCCTGCACGGGACTGCCGCCCGGACTATTCATATGCAGCACGACGGCCACGGAGCCGGCGTCGGAAAACGCCTTGTCCAGCGCGGGGATGACGACGGCGGCCGAGCCACTGCCTTCGGACTCGATGGCGCCGCTGATGTCGATCAGAGCCGTGTGGCGCCCCAGGGTCTGGCTGTCGTCGGCCGTGTTGTAGTCATAAAACACCCATAGGGCGAACAGCACGATCAGCAGGCTGAAGACCTTGAAAAAGATGCTCCAGCGGCGGTGTGCACGTTGCTCTTGCAAGGTGGCAAATACCAGCTTTTCCAGCACATCGCGCTCCCAGTTACCGGCAGGGGCAAGCTGGCCGGCTGCGGGCGCGCTGCTGCCCGCCGTGTCATTCGTGTTATCGCTCATGGTTCACTTTGTTTAAATTGCAATCATTCCTGGATCCGGCTTCAGACCGACAGCGGCTGAACATACTCATCGGGCTGCCAGTACAGTTGCCCGTCGCGCTCGGTCACGGCAATCGGACGCAAGCGGCCGCCCTTGCAGGGACCGCCCGCGCAGTAGCCGCTCTCCGGCACATAGATGGCGCCATGCGTCGAACACATCAGGTACAAGCCGCTCGATTCGAAAAACTCGCCTTCGGCCCAGTCCAGTTCGATCGGCACGTGGGCGCAGCGGTTCAGGTAGCCATACGCCTTGCCGCCGTGGCGCACGACAAAGCCGGTGCCCGCTTCGCCACCGGCCGAAACGGCAAAGCGCACGCCCTTGCCCCCCTCGGCCAGCGCGTCGGCGGCACAGATGAATACTTGCGCAACATCGGTCATCATGCGTGCTCGCTCAGCCATTGGTGCAGATCGGCCACCGTCGCGGCCGAATACAGAGGATTGCAAACCTGCAACTGCTCCACTGGATGCGCACCATACTCTACGGCAATACCGGCCGCGCCGGCATTACTTGCCATCAACAAATCATGACTGGTGTCGCCGATCATCACTGTGCGACGCATATCCTGCCCCAGTTCGCGCGTCAACTCCTGCAGCATGGCCGGGTGGGGCTTGGAGAACGTTTCATCGGCGCAGCGCGTCGCATCGAACAGAGACAGCAGCTTGACGGCATTGAGCGAACGGTTCAGGCCGACACGGCTCTTGCCCGTGGCGACGGCCAGAAAGTACGCTTGCTGCGAGAGTTCCTGCAGCATTTCTTGCACACCGGGAAACAGGGTCAGCTCATGGTCGCGCGACAGATAGTGATAGCGGTAACGCTCCGCCATGCGCGCATGGTATTTCGGCTCGACGTCGGGCATCACCAGCCGCATGGCTTCCTGCAAGCCCAGGCCGATCACATGCGAGGCCAGCAAATCGGTGGGAATTGGCAAGCCCAGGTCTTTGGCCGACGCCTGGATGCACTTGACGATGGTCGAGGTACTGTCTATCAGCGTACCGTCCCAATCGAAGACGATCAGATCAAATTGCTTTCTTGCCATATTTCCCGGCGGCAAAGCCGCCGGCTCCTTGAGAATGAATGATGGCGACTGACTGCCTGTTGAGTCGTGTCGCGCGCACGCGATAACTATTTAGCGTGCGGCAACGGCCAATGGTTTGCCCAAGCTTACCAAGAAACGCTCACATTCGGCAGCCAGCGGCGCGTTCAGGGTCATCGCCTTGCCCGTCTCCGGATGCGTAAACGTGATCTGGTGCGCGTGCAAGAACATGCGCTTCAGGGCGCCGCGCGTGCTATCGGCTTTCAACAAGGCACGGTTGAGGGCAAAGTCGCCATATTTATCGTCGCCGGCGATGGGGAAGCCGGACGAAGACAGGTGCACGCGGATCTGGTGCGTGCGTCCGGTCTTCAGTTCCGCTTCCAGCAAGGCGAAGTTGTGATATTTATGCAACAATGAGAACACCGTGTGGGAAGCCAGGCCATCGGCCTGCACGGCCACCCGGCGCTCGCCTTCGGCCGTCGTATATTTATGCAGCGGCAGCTTGATATGCTGACGCGCATTCTTCCAGTCGCCAGCGACCAGCACCAGATAGCGCTTGTCCGTGACGCCGTCACGCATCTGTTCATGCAAATTCGTCAGCGCAGTGCGTTTCTTTGCCAGCAACAACAAGCCGGACGTGTCGCGATCCAGACGGTGCACCAATTCCAGGAACTTGGCGTCCGGACGCGAAGCGCGCAACTGCTCGATCACGCCAAACGAGACGCCCGAGCCGCCATGCACGGCCACGCCGGCCGGCTTGTCGATGACCAGCAGTTGCGCATCTTCGAAGATGATCTTGAATTCGGCGGCCGGCGCGCCCGTGGGCGCCTTTTCGGCCACGCGCACCGGTGGAATGCGCACCACGTCGCCAGCGGCGAGGCGGTACAACTGATCGATACGGCCTTTATTAACCCGCACTTCTCCCGATCGCAAGATCCGGTAGATGTGGCTTTTAGGCACTCCCTTGCACACTCTTAATAAGTAGTTGTCGATGCGCTGGCCTGCTTCTTCCTCGGCGATCGTTACGAATTGGGCTTGCGGCTGAACCGGGGGTGTTGAAGGGGGAACAACATCATTTTGACTCTTCATTTACTATGTCTTCCCAGAAATCTCTCTAAGTCCTTCATTTTGAATATATAATTGTTTTTGCTGCGGCCCTGGCTGCTGCGAGTGTAAGAATAAAAGCACATTTTACACAGGGGCGTCTCCACCGGCCTCGCCAAATTGCAAATTCGGTGGAAAAAAATGTATATGCACCATCGCCGCGCGAATCAAGGTTGCACCGTAGTTGTAATCGGATAAGGCGTGGAGATGCAGAAGTGAGTGTGGGATTATAAGGATAAGTACCCGTTAGCGCGACTTATCGAGTCGGGCTCGCGGGTTGATGAAGTTGATAACGCTTGCCGTTTTCGCCAAACCCCGTATGTGGCCAAATACTGAGGGTTGTCGATGATAGGCTGAGGCCAAGCCTCGCCATCGCGATCCCTGTAATGAGCCGGCTAACGATTTTGGCTCTGAATTTGCTGACCACTTGCATTCTCTGCCCCCGATGCAGTTCATTCTCATCCGGGCTGTTTCAGATGAGTTGCAGGTGTCCTGTGCACTCGGCATGACGATTGACCTCACCGCGCCTGTTGCGGCCGTAACGTATACCTCGTACGCGTTGTTGCTCCGCACGCCTAGGCATTTCCCCCGCCAACACTCCCGTTCTCGCATATATCCCTGTACTTTCGCCGCTTCCCAGGAAGCGGCCTTGAGATGGCCTACGGGTCGCGGAGTTATAAAAATGAAACGCATGTTGTTTAATGCCACGCAGCAAGAAGAACTGCGCGTAGCGATTGTCGACGGACAGAAACTGATCGACATCGATATCGAGACAGCCGGGCGCGAACAGCGCAAATCGAACATCTACAAGGGCGTGATCACGCGCATCGAGCCTTCGCTCGAAGCGTGCTTCGTCAGCTATGGTGAAGACCGCCACGGCTTCCTGCCTTTCAAGGAAGTTGCGCGCACGTATTTCCGCGAAGGCGTCGATGTGCGTAACGCTTCCGTCAAGGAAGCGCTGCGCGAAGGCCAGGAAATCATGGTCCAGGTGGAAAAGGAAGAGCGTGGCAACAAGGGCGCTGCGCTGACCTCCTTCGTTTCGCTGGCCGGCCGTTACCTGGTCTTGATGCCGAACAACCCGCGTGGCGGTGGTGTATCGCGCCGCGTGGAAGGTGAAGAGCGCCAGGAATTGCGCGAAACCATGGATAAACTGGACTTGCCTGCTGGCATGTCCGTCATTGCCCGCACCGCCGGCATCGGCCGCAACGTCGATGAACTGCAGTGGGACTTGAATTACCTGATGCAACTGTGGCGCGCCATCGAAGGCGCTGGCAAGTCGGCCAATGGCGCTTTCCTGATTTACCAGGAATCCTCGCTCGTCATCCGCGCCATCCGCGACTACTTCCAGCCCGACATCGGCGAGATCCTGATCGACACCGACGAGATCTACGACCAGGCGCACCAGTTCATGAGCCACGTGATGCCCGACATGGTGCACCGTGTAAAACGCTACAGCGACGACGTGCCGCTGTTCTCGCGCTTCCAGATCGAACACCAGATTGAAACGGCGTACAGCCGCACCGTGCCGCTGCCATCAGGCGGCGCCATCGTGATCGACCATACCGAAGCGCTGGTGTCCGTCGACGTCAACTCGGCCCGCGCCACGCGCGGCTCGGACATCGAGACGACCGCCTTCAACACCAACTGCGAAGCGGCCGAAGAAGTAGCCCGCCAGCTGCGCCTGCGCGACTTGGGTGGCTTGATCGTCATCGACTTCATCGACATGGAAGTGGCAAAAAATCAGCGCGAAGTAGAACAGCGCCTGAAAGATGCGCTGCACCATGACCGTGCACGTGTACAAATGGGCAAAATTTCCCGTTTTGGCCTGATGGAATTGTCGCGCCAGCGCCTGCGCCCTTCGCTGTCCGAAGGCTCGCACGTGACTTGCCCGCGCTGCTCCGGCACCGGCCACATCCGCGATACCGAATCGTCCGCCCTGCAGGTGCTGCGCATCATCCAGGAAGAAGCGATGAAGGAAAACTCGGCCACCATCCACGTGCAAGTGCCCGTCGACGTGGGCGCTTTCCTGCTCAACGAAAAGCGCGGCGAAGTACTGAAAATCGAGAACCGCCACCGCATCGCCGTGATCCTGATCCCGAACAAGCACCTGGAAACGCCGCACTACAAGCTCGAACGCATCAAGCACGACGATCCGCGTCTGGAAGACAGCCAGGCCAGCTACAACCTGGCCGAAAACGCGGAAACCGACATGGCTTACAGCAAGCGCCAGAAGGAAGAAGCCAAGCCGCGCCAGGAAGCCGTCGTCAAGACGATCACGCCTGACCAGCCGGCACCGCTGGTCGAGCGCAAGCCCGTCGAAGCGAAACCAGCTCCGGTGGCGGCACCAGCCGCGCCGCAAGGCCTGCTCGCCAAGATCATCAGCTTCTTCACAGGCGCACCGGCACCGGTGGTAGCGGCACCTGCCGCGGTCACCCCAGCCAAGCCGGCCGGCGCCGAGCGTGGCGACCGCAACAGCCGTGGCCCGCGTGGCCGTGGCCGCAATGGCAAGCCTGGCCGCGAAGAACGCGAACCGGGCCAGGGCCGTCCGGTCCAAGACGATGCGGCCAAGGAAGCCGAAGCACTGGAAAAGGCGGCCCGTCCGCCACGTCCACCGCGTCCGCCACGCGAACCGCGTGAAGTGCGCGAGGCTGGCGATGCAACGGCGGCACCACGCGAGCGCGGTGAACGTCCAGAGCGCGCCGAACGTCAAGAGCGCGCCGAACGCCCGGAACGTGCCGAACGTCCGCCACGCCAGCCACGCGAAGGCCGCGAGCCACGCGCCGACAAGGCTGTTGTTGCTGAAGTGAAAGCTGACGAACTGGCCCTGGCAGGCGCTAGCGCCAGCGCCATCAACGTCGTCGTAGCGTCCGCTGGCCCGGAATCCGACGCCGCACCGGCGAACTTGCTGAAAGCCCCGGCGAATGCCGGTCCTGAAGGCGAAGAGATGGAAAGCGACGTGGAAGGCGAAGAACCGCGCCGCCGTCGTCGTCGTGGTGGCCGCAACCGCAACCGCCGCGACCGCGAAACGGGCGAGCTGATTGAGTCGGCAAATGGCGACAATGATGGCCAGGACGCGCCCGTGATCAGCTTCACGGTCGCTCCGGCGCCGGAAGCTGGTGCCGCTGTCGTCGCTGATGCAGCCCCGGTTGCCGTGGTGCCTAGCGCCACTGTCGTCGCCGTCGCTGCAGCGCCAGTCGAAGCTGCTGTCGCGGACGTGGCCGAGGTGACTGAAGTGAGCAAGGTCGTGGACATTGCCAAGGTGGAAGAAGCCGCTCCTGCCGCTGACGCTGCACCCGTGGCTATGGCTGAAGTGATCGTGCCGGCAGCACCTGCCGTAGCCGTAGCCGTCGTCGCTGTAGCGCAAGCTGAGCCAGCCGCCGCCGAACCAGCACCAGCGGCCGAGTACAGCTTTGCCGAGAAAGTGCAAGCTGAGCCAGCACCAGCGGAAGTCATCGTCGAAGCCGCGCCAGTGGTGGAAACGCCTGCTGTCGCGGAAACCGTCGCCGTGGCGCAAGCAGCGCCAGTAGCCGAAGTGGCGCCGCTTGTGGTGGAAGCGGCCCCGGTGGTCGCCGAAGCTGCTCCTGCTCCTGCTCCTGCTCCTGCTCCAACGCCAGCGCCAGCGCCTGTGGCCGCTCCTGTCGCTGCTGCACCAGTTGCCGCACCAGTCACCGCGCCGCTGGACTTGAGCGCGGTGCTCGGTTCGGCCGGCCTGACCCTGGCTGCCACCGATCCGGAAAAACTGCGCCTGGCGCAGGAAGCGGCCGCCAAGGCAGTCGCCCCGGTGCGCAAGCCACGCGAACGCAAGCCACTGCCGCCGCAATCGGATGAGCCGTTGGTCCAGGTCAACACGCAACGTCCGTAAGCGCGCCGGGTTCGCCCAGCCGCCAATGATGAAAGGGGGAGCTCAGGCTCCCCCTTTTTTTGTCAAGTCCACGCGCTTTGCCAGCGAGCCGCCATGCACAACGATAGCAAGCTTCCCCGCCCCGCCCCCGTCAGCCTGCGCAGCGCGTTCTGGTACTGGCTCAAGCTGGGCTGCGTCAGCTTTGGCGGTCCGGCCGGGCAAATCGCCATGATGCATGCCGAGCTGGTGGAAAAGCGGCGCTGGATTTCCGAGCAGCGTTTCCTGCACGCCCTCAATTACTGCATGCTGCTGCCAGGACCGGAAGCGACCCAGCTGGCCATCTACATCGGCTGGCTGATGCACCGCACGCGCGGCGCCTTGGTGGCGGGCCTGCTATTCCTGCTGCCCTCGCTGGGGGTGCTGATCGTCCTGTCCTGGCTCTACATGGCATATGGCCACGTGGCCGCCATCGCCGGCATCCTGTACGGCATCAAGCCGGCCGTCGTCGCCATCGTGCTGGCGGCCGCTTGGCGCCTGGGCCGGCGCACCTTGCGCAGCCCCGCCCTGCTAGCCATTGCGGCCAGTGCATTCATCGCCATCGCCCTGCTACGGCTGCCATTTCCGCTGATTGTGTTCGCCGCAGCCCTGCTGGGCATGGCGGGCGGGCGCTACTTACCGGCCCACTTCCATGCCGGCGCTACGCCGCATGACAGCGCAGCCCGCTTTGGCGCGGCCCTGATCGATGACGACACGCCCACGCCGCTGCATGCGCGTTTCAGCTGGCCGCGCCTGCTGGTCACGTGCGCGCTGGGTCTGGCGCTGGCTTTCACCAGCTGGCTGGGTCTGGCCCTGCTGGGCGGACGCGAGCAGCCGCTGGCGCAGATGGGCGTGTTTTTCAGCAAGGCCGCCCTGCTGACCTTCGGCGGCGCGTATGCCGTGCTGCCCTACCTGGTGCAGGGCGCCGTCGAGCATTACCACTGGATCAGCAACGCGCAGATGATGGATGGCCTGGCGCTGGGCGAAACCACGCCCGGTCCGCTGATCATGATCGTCGCTTTCATCGGCTTTGTGGGCGGCTGGAGCCACGCCGTGGCAGGGGAACATCTGTGGCTGGCGGGCGTATGCGGTGCGCTTGTCGCCAGCTGGTTCACCTTCCTGCCCTCGTTCATCTTCATCCTGGGTGGCGCGCCGCTGCTCGAAGCGTCACGCGGCAACCTGCGCCTGAGTGCGCCCCTGACGGCCATTTCGGCGGCCGTGGTGGGCGTCATTGCCAGCCTGGGCCTGTTTTTTGGCCGCCATGTCTTTTGGCAAGCAAATACGCTGCCACACTGGGACATGCTGGCCATCGCCATCGCGCTGGCGGCCGGCGTGGCGCTGCTCAAGTATCAAATTGGCAGCATCAAATTGCTGCTCGCCTGTGCCATCTTCGGCCTCGTGCTATCGTAGCTGCCTTAACCGACTTTACGTTTGGCATTACCTTTCATGGCTGACAAGATTATCTACCTTGCCGAGGCCCGCAATGCGGCTTTGGTGATCCCCGCAGTGCTGGAAAGTCCCAGCGGCAACGTGGCCGATAGCCTGGGCAGGCCCCTGCACGACCTGCGCATCTCGATTACCGACCGCTGCAATTTCCGTTGCGTGTATTGCATGCCGAAGGACGTATTCGACAAGGACCACGTCTATTTGCCGCACACCGATTTGCTGTCGTTCGAGGAAATCACGCGCATCGCGCGCCTGTTTGTGGCGCACGGCGTGGAAAAAATCCGCCTGACGGGCGGAGAACCGCTGCTGCGCAAGAATATCGAAAGGCTCATCGCCATGCTGGCCGAACTGCGCACGCCATCGGGCCAGCCGCTGGACCTGACCCTGACGACCAACGGCTCCTTGCTGGCAAGAAAGGCGCAGGCGCTCAAAGATGCAGGCCTGAACCGCGTCACCGTGTCGCTCGATTCGCTCGACGACGCCACCTTCAAGCGCATGAACGACGTCGATTTCGCCGTGGCCGATGTGCTGCAAGGCATCGATGCAGCACATGCGGCGGGCCTGGGGCCGATCAAGATCAACATGGTCGTCAAGGCCGGCATGAACGAGCAAGAAATCGTGCCGATGGCACGCCATTTCAAGGGCACGCCCTACATCTTGCGCTTCATCGAATACATGGACGTGGGCGCCTCAAATGGCTGGAACTTGCAGGAAGTCATCCCATCGGCGGACGTCGTGCGGCGCATCGCCGCGCACCTGCCCTTGCTGCCCATCAACCCCAACTACACGGGCGAGACGGCGGCGCGCTGGCGCTATGCCGATGGCAGCGGCGAAATCGGCCTCATTTCCAGCGTCACGCAAGCGTTCTGCGCCGACTGCAGCCGCGCCCGCCTCTCGACCGAGGGCAAGCTGTACACCTGCTTGTTCGCCAGCAGCGGCCACGATTTGCGCAGCCTGCTGCGCGGCGGCCGCAGTGACGCAGAAATCTCGTCGGCAGTAGCGCAGTTGTGGCGCGGTCGCGCTGACCGCTATTCGCAATTGCGCACCAGCCAGACGGATTTGACGGGCGGTACGCTTGAGGATGGCAAAAAGAAAGTAGAAATGTCGTATATCGGCGGCTGAATCAGGCGCGGCGCAGGCCCGCCGCTGCTACCATGGCGCATGCACCCATTTTTCTACCTGACATGATCAACAAACAAGACATTACCGGCCTGATCCTGGCCGGCGGCCTCGGCACGCGCATGGGCCAGCGCGACAAGGGCATGCTGCCTTTGCACGGCCAGCCACTGGTGCGCCATGTGCTGCAGCGCCTGTCTGCGCAAGTGGGCCAGCTGGCCATCAGTGTCCACGCGCATGGCGGCGACTATGCGCGCTTCGGCCTGCCGGTCTGGCCGGACGTGCTGCCGGGCCAATTGGGTCCGCTAGCGGGCTTGCACAGCGGCATGCGGCACGCCAGCACGCCTTACCTGCTGTGCGTACCGTGCGACTCGCCGCTGCTGCCGCCCGACCTGGCAGCGCGCCTGGCCGCTGGCTTGACGCAGAACAATGCCGACCTGGCCATCGCTGTCACCGAGGAAGTCGACGCGGCGACGGGATCGCCTGTGCGCCGTGCGCATCCCGTCTTTTGCCTGGTGAAAACATCCGCCCTGTCCCAACTGGACGCCTACCTGGCCGCCGGCGAACGGCGCATGCGCAGCTGGCACGGCGACTTGAAACTGGCCGAGGTACTGTTCGAAAATAGTGGTGCGTTCGGCAACATCAACACCCCGGACCAGCTGGCCGCCCTGCAGGCGCAGGGCCTGTCCGTGCCGATGGCGCAAGCTATCCTGGGGGACGCCGTCGGCCCCGTGGCAGAGATCGAAACATTGGCGCTGCAGCAAGCGTTAGCGCGTATTTTGGCGGCCGACATCATCTCGCCCATCAGCGTGCCCGCGCATGACAATTCCGCCATGGATGGCTATGCGCTGCACGGGGCCGACCTGGGCGGCAGCGTGCCACTGACCCTGACCGTGGTCGATACCATCCTGGCCGGGCGCCCCGGCACGGTCAACGTCGGGCGCGGCCAATGCGCGCGCATCATGACGGGCGCTGTCATGCCGGACGGCTGCGACAGCGTGGTGCCGCAGGAACTGGTGCGGCAGGCCAGTGCAAGCAGCATTACGCTGGCACCTGACTGCATCCGCCCCGGCGACAACCGCCGTTTTAAGGGTGAAGACTTGATGCAAGGCCAACCGGCCCTGCTGCAAGGCAAGCGATTGGGGCCGGCCGAACTGGGGCTGCTGGCCTCGCTGGGCATCGCCACGGTGCCCGTGCGGCGCCGCGTGCGCGTGGCCGTCTTTTCCACGGGCGACGAATTGCGCGCGATCGGCGAGCAACTCGATGCCGCTTGCATTTACGACAGCAACCGCTACACCTTGTTGGGCATGCTGACGCGTCTGGGCTGCGAGGTGCTCGACATGGGCATCGTCAAGGACCAGCCACAAGCGCTGGAAGCGGCCCTGCGCAGCGCCTGCGCCAAAGCTGACGTCATCATCACCTCGGGTGGCGTCTCCAGCGGTGCGGCCGATTTTACGCGCGAGATCCTGGCGCGCCTCGGCGACGTGGCCTTTTGGCAGATCAACATGCGCCCGGGCCGCCCGATGGCCTTTGGGCAGATTTCCAGCCAGGGCGAGACGGCCTTGCTGCTGGGGTTGCCCGGCAACCCGGTGGCCGTGATGGCGGCGTTTTATTTCCTCGCCCGCCCGACCTTGCTGCGCCTGATGGGCGCCGATGCGGACACTGCCACCCTGCCGCTGCTGCAAGTGGCGGCGCAAGCACCGATACGCAAGAAGCCGGGCCGCACGGAATACCAGCGCGGCATCGTCGAGCGGGGCGCGGACGGGCGCCAGCACGTGCGCGTGACGGGGGCGCAAGGCTCCGGCATCCTGCGTTCGATGACGCAAGCCAATTGCATGATCGTGCTAGATGAAGCGCAAGGCCAGGTGGCGGCCGGCGACCTGGTCGATATCGTGCTGTTCCATGGCCTGACCTGATGCGGCAGCACCGGCCAGGCTGCTGGCAGGACTGGCGTTGCGGGTCTGCCGCGCGCGAAAAATCGCTGCCGACAAGCATGGCGCCTGAGGCGTAGCGAGCCAGGTGCGCACTTGTTACTATGCTGCATTCCAGACAAGGACCGCCATGCCCGACATCGACATCCGTTTGACACGTCTGATTGCACTGCGCGAAGAAGGCCAGCATGCGGATGCGCTCGTGCTTTTACAACAGCTATTTGCGGAAGCGGAACAGACCATTACTGCGGCCCGCACAGGCTACTTCATGCTCATGCTGGAATGGAAATTCTTGGCCGAGCTGCATGCACCCGCGCAACTTGCTCTGAGGGTCGAGCGTGACGAGCAAATACGGCGACTACGCGCAGATGCACCTTTTCAGCGACGCGATGACGGCGGCGCGCCGCAGACAGCCGACAGGTTCTGGCGCACATCGCGCTTTTCGCTGATCGTCGAGATGAATGAGACACTCGATGATGCCCGTTCCACCGCCGCCCTGTTCGCCCAGCTGGACGCCAGCGCCCCCGAACTGGCGCGCCAGAACGCTGGGCTAGCCTTGCCAGCCGTCGTCGAGGCGGGCAATTTCGCGCTGGCGGAGCGTTATCTGACGGCGCCGCTCGCCCATCTCGGCATGCTCAATACCCTCGCTGCCAGCGAGCCCCTGTTTCCTGCCGCGGGCGCTGCACCGCGCCTGGCAGCGGAGTTGACGAATCTTGTGAAAGACGTGCGGATCGCCGCTGCCGTACTGCGCGGCCAGGACCAAGCCGCCAAGGCCGACGCGCTGTGCGCCGACTTGCTCGCTGGCCTGGCGAATGACGCCATGCGCGCGCTGGCGCAGCGCGAACTCGATGCGCCAGGCAGCATCATCACTGCCATCGTCAAACACCGGATGGACCAGGACCAGCAGGAACAGTCCACCTAGCCGCTCGCTGCGGCAAGCCAGCTAGCGCTATTCACCGTCCGCCTCGGCGCTCCCCAGCAGCAAGGCGGCCGCTTCGCCCGGCAAGGCTTCCACGGATTTTAATTTGCGCGCCATCTGCCGGCTGCGCACTTCCGCGCTTTCGATATTCTTCGCCGCCTTTTCCAGCGTCAGCCGGGTTTGCGACAGCACGTCGCCGAACTTGCCGAACTCGGTCTTGACGGCGCCCAGCACTTGCCACACTTCGGACGAACGCTTTTCCAGCGCCAGGGTGCGAAAACCCATCTGCAGGCTATTGAGCAAAGCCGTCAGGGTCGATGGCCCGGCGATGCTGACGCGGTGCACGCGCTGCAATTCGTCGGCCAATCCTGGCCGGCGCAGCACTTCCGCATACAAGCCTTCCGTGGGCAGGAAGAGGATGGCAAAGTCGGTGGTCTGTGGCGGCGCCAGGTATTTCTCGGCGATGGTTTTCGCTTCGCCGCGCACGGCACGTTCGAGCTCGCGTCCGGCCAGGGCCACGCCGTCGGCATCGGCCCGCTCGGCCGCGTCGACCAAGCGCTCGTACTGTTCCTTGGGAAATTTCGCGTCGATAGGCATCCACACGGGCGGACCGCCATCTACCATGCCCGGCAACTTCAGGGCAAATTCCACACGCGCGCCGCTACCGGGCAGCGTTTCCACGTTCTTGGCGTACTGGTCGACAGTAAGTACCTGCTCAAGCAGCATTTCCAGCTGCACTTCGCCCCACGTTCCGCGCGTCTTGACGTTGGTGAGTACCCGCTTCAAGTCGCCCACGCCCAGCGCCAGCTGCTGCATTTCACCGAGGCCCTGGTGGACTTTTTCCAGCCGCTCCGACACTTGCTGGAACGAGGCCGAAAGGCGCGTCTCGAGCGTCGCATGGAGTTTTTCATCGACCGTCTTGCGCATCTCTTCCAGGCGCGCACCATTGTCAGCCTGCAAGTCACGGATCTTGCTTTCCAGCGTGGCGCGCACTTCCAGCATGCGCTGCGCATTCGACTCCGTGAGCTGGGCCAGGGTTTGATTCGTGCTGTCGGCGAAGCGCGCCAGGCTCTGCGCCTGCTCTTCGCGCCCGACTTTCCCCTGCGCCTGCATCTGCATGCGCAGGCTGTCGAGCTGTTGCAGGGTTGCCGCCTGGAATTGCGCCAGGCCAGCGGCCAGGTCTTGCCGCGTCGCCTGCGCCGACGCCTGCAGTTGCAGCCGCACTTCGCGCTCAACGCGGTCGATGCGCTCCAGGCTTTGCTGCTGGTGTTGCTGCACCAGCGCCAGCGTAGTGGCGCCATCGCCGCCAGCGCCGCGCGGACGCAGCAGCAGCAAGATCAGCAACACGATGACGACGGCGGCGCTGCCCAGCAGGCTGTAAAACTCGATAGGGCTCATGGGTGTCAGTCCGGCTTGTTGCGCATCCAGTCGGCTGTCTGATAGAACGATTCCATCAGGCGCACGCGCAAGGACTCTTCGATGCCCGTGTCTTCCATGGCCCAGGCCATGGCGCGCAGCCACTGGTCGCGCTCGCTGGTGCCGATGGCGTAGGGCAAGTGACGCGCACGCAGGCGCGGGTGGCCGAATTTCTCGATATACAAATCCGGGCCGCCCATCCAGCCCGTGAGGAAGAAATACAACTTGTCACGCGAGCCGTCCGTGGAAGGCGGATGCATCACGCGGATGCCGGCGAACTCGGGTTCAAGTTCCATCAGATCATAAAAACGGTCGACCATGTCGCGCAGCACGGGGGCGCCGCCGATGGTCTCGTACAGGGTGGGGGCAGTGGTATCAGTCATGCCCGCCATGATAGCGCAAGCGCCGCTTCCCCACGCGCAGTGCGCTGACAATGCTACACGAGTGCCAGCTTGCGCAGGCGCCGCGTCGACGGCCAGTGGTCCACGCCCACTTCGGCGCGCACCGCCGCGCAGGCCGCCAGCAGCCGGGCGATGCCCGCCTCGTCGAGTCCTGCATTGAGGGTCAGCCGCACGAGGGCACGATTCTTTGCCGTTGCCGGGGCACAAAACATGGCGCCGTAAATGCCATGCCGCTCGAGCGCCTGGCGCAGCGCCAGGGTGGCCGGTTCGCCGCCCGCTTCCAGCGCCACGATCTGCTCGCTGCCGTCGCCGACGTTGTAGCCGAGTGCGCTCAAGCCCTCGCGCACCTGCACCGTGTGACGCCGCAAAATGGCGCGGCGCGCATCGGCGGCCATGATGAAATCGAGCGCCGCGTCCAGCCATGCCAACTCGTGGGCCAGCAGGCAGGAGCTGAAGATGGCGGGACGCGATTCGGACAAAAAATATCCCTTGAAGCGGCTCGAACAACTGATGAAACCGGCGCGCCCCGCAAAGGCCTTGGCCAGTGACGCCGTGCGGAAATGCACGCGATGACCCAGGTCCCAGGCTTGCACCAGGCCTGCGCCTTGCGGGCCATGCGTGCCCAGCGAGTGAGACTCGTCAACCACCACCACGCAATCGCTGCGCTCGGCGATGTCGAGCAGTTCCAGCAGCGGCGCCAGGCTGCCGTTAGTACTGTACAAGGCATCGACGACGATCACGCCGCGGCCATGTTTTTCCACTTGCCGCCGCAGGTGCGCCATGTCGTTGTGCAAGAAGGCGACGGCGCGGGCCTGCGCCGACAGCACGCCTTCCCACAGAGAAGCGTGGGCCTGCATGTCCAGGTAGACGGGGATGCCGGGGCCAGCGATACACTGCAGCAAGCCAATATTGGCCGCCATGCCGGACTGCGCCAGGATGCCGTCTTCGCAGCCCATGAAGCGGGCCAGACGGCTTTCCAGCCGGTGCTGCTTACTGCCTTCCTGCAAGTACACGGCCGACATCAGCATGCCGCCCGCGTGCGCCCGCAGGCAAGCCACCTGGGCCGCCACCAGCGCCGGCTCGGCGGCGATGGAAAGATAGTCATTACCGGCCAGAAAAATGGCATGCGCTGGTATCGCTTGCCATGCATGCGGATGCTGGCCGCCCAGTAGTTTTTCAATGCGCCCGATGTGATGCGCATCCATGCGCCGCCCGATGTAGTCGGGCAGGCAGTGTTCGGCGCGGGCGAAGGATGGGGCGTGCAAGCTAGTGGCGAGGGTCATGGGCTTTCTCCTAGGGACGGTTTGCTGCAAAACTCAAGCCTTCACCGTGTCGCCATCCCCCCCATTGACGTATATCAATGTCGGGCAAAATAAGCGTACAAGCCAAAAGAATTGCGCGATGATAATGTTCTGACAATGATCAAGGCAGCGTCATGACGCAACAATGGCAAACAGGATGGACACACTGGCGCAGGCGCCTGCTCCATGCGCTGCTCCATGAACGCCTGCCGCACGAAAACCTGGCTTGCCGCGTCGCCATGCTGGCCGCCGTGGGCACGCTGGCGATGCCGCTGTACTACCTGCTATGGCAATTTTTTTTCCCGCAATCCTATGAAAACCTGACCTTGCGCCTGACGGGCGTGGCCATCTGCGTGGCAGGCCTGTTTGCGCGCCGCTTCTCGGTGCGCTGGCTGTCGCGCTACCTGCTGTTCGCGCTCAGCTACATCCTGCCCTTCTTCTTCACCTTTATGTTTTTGATGAACCATGCCTCGTACATCTGGAGCCAATCGCTGCTGATCGGCCTGGTGGTGCTGTTTCATTTCGAAACGGGACTGGCCTGCCGCGCCTACCTGATCGGCACGGGCGCCGCCTGCCTGGCCGTTATCTTGCAAGGGGAAGGCGCCTACCTGCTGCAGCGTGAAGTGCTGCAGCAATTGCCCTTGCACTGGTTCACCATCACCGCCTTGTGTGTGGTGAAAGTGGGCCGCAAGGTGCTGGAACGGGAACGGCTGGCGGGCATGGCGGCCGGGCTCGGTTCCGTGGCGCACGAGTTGCGCACGCCGCTGACCAGCGTGGAAGCGAATGTGCGGGGCATGCGCCGGCTGCTACCGCAGCTCGCTGGCCAGGCGGACGACATGGCGCCGCTGCAAGATGCCATGTCGCGTATCCAGTTCGAAGTGCGCCACATGCAGCACATGATCGATTTGTTCCTGATGAGCGCCAGTGCCGTGAACCGCAACTTGCAACCTCGCCAGTCGCTCTCGATGCTGGCGATGGTGGACACCGTGCTCAAGCGCTACCCATTTACCGGCAAGCTACAGCGTGCCAGCGTCACGCTGGACGTGCGCGCCGACTTCCAGTTTGCGGGACAGGACGAGCTGTGCGTGGTGATCTTGCTGAACCTGCTGAGAAATGCGCTGAAGGCCATCCAGCGGGCCGGCAAGGGCCGCGTGCGCATCATCATCGACGGCGCCCGCCCTGTGCCCAGGCTGCTGTTCATCGACACCGGCTGCGGCATCGCGAAGAACCGCCTGCCGCTGATCTTCGAGCGATTTTATTCCTATCCCGTGCATAACGGCATCGGCATCGGCCTCGCCCTGTGCCGGCAGATCGTCAGCGCCTGGCAGGCGCGCATCGGCTGCGTCTCGCGCGAGCATGCGTATGCAATTTTCATCCTGGAATTTCCCCAGCCCGTGCCTGCCCGCTTCCACCCCTCTTCTGTCGCACCCTCTTCTCCCGCAAGGTGACGCATGCTACTGCCCGTCTACACCCATCCGACCCTGACCGTCTTGATCGACGACAGCGATTCCTTCCTGAAAAGCCTGGCATTCCAGCTCGATCCTGGCCTGGCGCGCAAGACTTTCCACGACACCAGCAGCGCGCTGGACTGGCTGCGCCACAGCACGCAATTGGGCGAGACGCCACTGCACGTCAATTTCGACACGCAAAACCTGCCGCCCGACCAGTGCAACGTGGCGCTCGATCTCGATAGCATCTGGCGCATCAGCGGCCAGGCGCAGCGCTTCGCCGTGCCCTCGGTGCTGGTGATCGATTACTCGATGCCGCAGATGAATGGCCTGGAATTTTGCCAGGCCGTGCACGACCTGCCTTGCAAGAAGATCTTATTTACGGGGGCGGCCGATGAAAAAGTGGCCGTGACAGCCTTCAACCGGGGCTTGATCGACCGCTACATCAAGAAGAGCGACGACGATGCGCTCGATATCCTGGAACAGGAAGTGCATGCGCTGCAGCGCGCGTTTTTCCTGCAGCAATCGGACACCGTGCGCGACTTGCTATTGCTACACGACTATGCTTTCCTGCAAGACGAAGCCATCGCCGCCGTCGTGGACGCGCTATGCCAGCGCCATGGCTTCGTCGAGTTTTACATCTTCCCCAATCCCAGCGGCATCCTGTTCTTTACGCGCGATGGCCACGCCAGGCTGATGATCATCGAGACCGAGCGCAGCCTGCACACGCAGTACGAAATGGCGCGCGACAGCGACGCACCGGCGTCCTTGCTGCTGGCCCTGCTGGAAATGCGCGTGATCCCTTACTTTTCGGACGCCGACAGCGACGGCATGTATGCGGCGCACATCGGTGAAAACTGGTTCCGCTACTGCGCCGCGCCCACCATCTGCCTGGGCCGCGTGAGGTATTTCTGGGCCCTGTTCGACGTGCCGCCGCACCAGTTGCGGCAGCCGGTCGTGTCTTTCGCGCAATTTTTACGCGCACAGGCGGGCGACAGCGTGAGCGCCTAGCTTTCCCGCAGCGTTTGCAGCGGCGGATGTTTCAAGACATTGCGCAAGCCCAGCCAGCCGCCGGCGATGGCGCACAGGGCGCCGGCCAGCAAGCCGAAAACCCACACGCCCGGGGCAAAGCTCCAGGCGAACTTGAACTGGTAGGTGGCCAGGGCCCAGCCCATGGTCGCTGCGCCTGTGGCCGCCAGCAAGCCGGCCAGCGCGCCCACCAGCGAAAACTCGATCAGCTGCGCCTGCGCCAGTTGACGCCGCGTGGCCCCCAGCGCGCGCAGCAGCCCCGCTTCACGCGTGCGCTCGTCTTGCGAACCCATCAGCGCTGCATACAGCACCAGCAAGCCCGAGGCCAGGGTGAAGGCGAACAGGAATTCGACCGCCGTCACCACTTGGTCGAGCACGCCCTGGATCTGTTTCAGCACGCCGCCCACGTCGACCAGCGTCAGGTTCGGGTAGGCGCGCAGCAAGGCATTGCCGAGGTCCGGCTGCGCGGACGCGGACGCGGGCGCGGTAGGCAAGTGGAAGGCCGTGATCCACGTCTGCGGCGTGTCCGCCATGGCGGCCGGGTTGATGATGACAAAGAAATTGACGCGCATCGAGCCCCATTCCAGCTTGCGCAAGCTGGTGATCGTCGCCTCCACCGGCTGGCCGGCGATATCGAAGCGCAGCTTGTCGCCAAGCTTGAGCTTGAGCGTCTTGGCGATGCCCTCTTCCACCGACGCCTCAGCCGGCGCGCCAGGCGCATTGCTGAACCACTTGCCGGCCACGAGCTTGTTTTCTTCCTGCATGGTGGCCATCGTCGAGAGATTAAATTCGCGCTCGGCCAAGCCCTTGGCACGGTCATCCTGGTAAGTTTCTTGCGTGATGGCGTTGCCATTCACGGCCACCAGGCGCCCGCGTATCATCGGATATAACGGTGCATTGCTCACCCCGGCCTGGACCAGCCGCGCGGCGATCGGGTCTTTTTGTTCGGGCAAGATATTGATCATGAAACGGTTCGGCGCATCGGGTGGCGTGGCGTTGCGCCAGGCCAGCATCAAGTCGCCGCGCACCACCGTCAGCAGCAGCAAGGCCATCAGGCCCAGCGCCAGCGACACCACCTGGATGACGGTGGCACCGGGACGGCGCTGCAAGGACGTGACGGCGAAGCGCCAGCCCTGATGGTTGAAAGCGCCGCGCAGCGATTTCAGCGCTTTGAGGCCCAGCCAGCCAGCCAGGCCGAACAGGGCAAAGCCGCCCAGGAAGCCGGCCGCCGTCAACAGTGCCAGTTTCACGTCGCCCGCCTGCCACAAGAGTAGCAAGACGAAGGCGGCAATACCGAGGCCGTAGGTGGCCAGGGCCAGCGCCTGAGGCGGCTCTTGCTCGCGGCGGATCACCCTGTTATGCGGCACATTGCGCAACTGTAAAATCGGCGGCAGCGCAAAGCCCAGCAGCAATAACATGCCGGTGGCCACGCCCTGCAGGGCCGGCAGCAGGGAGACGGGCGGCAAATCGCTCTGTACCAGTTTGCCCAGCAACTCCAGCAGCACCAAATGGCCGCCGAAGCCGACGGCCACGCCCACCGCGCTGCCGGCCAGGCCGACGAGCAAAAATTCGATCACATACATGGCTGTAACCTGGTTCTGCGTCAAGCCCAGGCAGCGCAGCATGGCGCAGGCATCGAGGTGGCGCAGCATGAAGCGGCGCGCCGCCATCGCCACGGCGACAGCCGCCAGCATGGCCGATAACAGGCCGACCAGGGACAGGAAGCGGTCGGCGCGGTCGAGGGTCGATTGCATCTGCGGGCTGCCCGATTCGAGCGACTCGATGCGCACGCCCTTGATGGCCTGCGTCTTGATCTGGCCTTCCAGCCACACCTGATATTGCGCCAGCTCGGCCGCCTTGGCTGGCGGCGCCGACAGCAGCAGGCGGTACGACACGCGCGAGCCGTTCTGCACCAGTGCCGTAGCGGCAAGATCGCTCAAGGACAACATCACGCGCGGGGCAAAGTTCAAGAACGAAGCGCCCCGGTCCGGCTCGCTGGCGATCAGTTGCGTGACGGTAAATGCCTTGTCGCCCAAGGTCAAGGTGTCGCCCAACTTGGCGTTCAGGCCGGACAGCATCGCCGCGTCGACCCACAGGGTGCCGGGCGCCGGCACCAGGCTGGTCGGCTGGCCCACGGCATCGTGCGCTTCACTGCTGCTGGTGGTGATTTTCAGCTTGCCGCGCTGCGGGTAGCCGGGCGAGACGGCCTTGATGGAGGCCAGCTGCGAGGTCGACTGTTCGCCCTCGCCTGCCTGCGCCATGCTGGGGAAGGTCACCGTATCGGCCAAAGTAAAACCGCGCTTGAGCGCTTCGGCGCGCCAGGCCGCATTGACGGGCTGGTCGGCGCTGATGACCAGATCGGCCCCCAGCAACTGATGCGCGTCGCGGTTCAGGCCGGCGCGCAAACGGTCGACAAAGAAGCCCACGGCCGAGAGAGCAGCCACGGCCACGATCAGGGCGACGAGCAAGAAACGCAGTTGCCCGGCGCGCCAGTCACGGCCGGTCATTTTCAGGGAGAGGCGGAGCATGGGCGGCGGGTCTTTATGCAAAGTATCGGTTATTGCGCTGCGCCGTGGGCGGCGGCATGCCGTGCAAAATACGCATCGACTGTCGCGAGGAAAGCGTCTTTTTGCGCCTGCGGCAGGAAGGCGGCGATGAAACCGTTGCGCGCCAGGCGCTGCGCGTGCGACAGGCCGAGTGGCAAGGCGTCGAAAATGGCGTCGAAATTGTCATTCATATAGCCGCCGAAATACGCAGGATCGTCCGAGTTCACCGTCACCAGCAAGCCAGCGTCGAGCAATTGCACCAGGTTATGCTCATGCATCTGGTCAAACACGCGCAGCTTGGTGTTCGACAATGGGCAGACGGTGAGCGCGATTTGTTCGCGCGCCAGGCGGGCCGTCAGTTCCGCGTCTTCCAGGCAGCGCACGCCATGGTCGATGCGCTCGACTTTCAAGTCGTCGAGTGCCGTGCGGATGTAGGCTGGCGGACCTTCCTCCCCCGCGTGGGCAACCAAGTGCAAGCCCAGTTCGCGGCAACGGGCAAACACGCGCGAGAATTTCTCGGGCGGGTTGCCCACTTCCGAGGAGTCGAGGCCGATGCCGATGAATTTGTCGCGGTGCGGCAAGGCGTCTGCCAGGGTGACGAATGCTTCTTCCTCGCTCAGGTGGCGCAGGAAGCACAGGATCAGGGCCGCGCTGACGGGGCTGTCCTGGCAGGCACGGTAAATACCATTGACCACATCGGCCATCGGCACGCCGCGCGCCGTGTGCGTTTGCGGGTCGAAGAAAATTTCCGTGTGCAACACGTTATCGGCTTCTGCGCGGCGCAGGTAGGCTTGCGTCATGTCATAGAAATCCTGCTCTTTCAAGAGCACGCTTGCGCCAGCGTAATAAATGTCGAGAAATGACTGCAAATCCGTAAAAGCATAGGCGCTGCGCAAGTGCTCTACCGATTCATAGCCGAGTGGCACGCCATTGCGCTCGGCCAGTGCGAAAATCAGTTCTGGCTCCAGCGAGCCTTCGATATGGATATGCAGTTCGGCCTTCGGCATGCCGCGCACGAGCGCACGCAATTGGGGGTTCATCATGGGTGTTCCTTGTAAGGTGGCGATAAAAGTGCTGGCTCGCGCACGCGCACACGCGTTAGGCGGAGCCATCAGACATGCGAGCATCTTAGCGCAAGATGGCCGGCCGCACCGACGCCCGGCCAACATGACGGCGCTGACAGCAGCGTCATGGCCGGCACCGGCACGCACTGGAAAATTGTCGTATGATGATCTTGGAGGAATAAAAAATCGCATTCAAAACGATGCGAAGTCTAGCAATTTTCTCAATTAAATCAATAATTTACAAACAAGTATTACGAAATTACTGACATATCTTTTGACTTCCTGATCCTTTAGAGCAATAATTAATTTCATCGCTTACAGCTAGGTGCAAGCAGCGCTATCAAGAGTAAAAAAAAGCCGGCTGGCCACGTCAGCGCAAGGCAGCAAGCGCCAGTTTTTTGGTCCGGGCAATCCGGACTCGCAAAGACAGCCGGGCTTGAAACAAGAATAAAAATCGGCACGCGGTATAGCAAAAGTTCAGGCGGCAAGCCCAGGCGAATGCCAGGCGGGTGGCCATGGTGACTGGCAGTTCAGGTTTACATTAAAGGACATTGACATGACCATTTTTGATAACTATGCAGCACGCTACGAGCGCACCCGCGAAGAGGAAATGTCGCTCACCGAATACCTGGCCCTGTGCAAGAAGGACAAGCTGACGTATGCCAGCGCGCCCGAACGCATGCTGGCCGCCATCGGCGAGCCGCAACTGGTCGACACGCGCAACGACACGCGCTTGTCGCGCATCTTCGCCAACAAGGTCATCAAGATCTATCCCGCCTTCCGCGAGTTCTACGGCACCGAGGAAGTCATCGAGCAAGTCGTCGCGTATTTCCGCCATGCGGCGCAAGGCCTGGAAGAACGCAAACAGATCCTGTATCTGCTGGGGCCGGTCGGCGGCGGCAAGTCGTCCATCGCGGAAAAACTCAAGTCGCTGATGGAGCACGTGCCCTTCTATTGCCTGAAAGGTTCGCCCGTCAACGAATCACCGCTGGGCCTGTTCAACGAGGAAGAGGACGGCACCATCCTGGAAGAGGATTACGGCATCGCGCGCCGCTACCTGCGCAACATCCCCAGTCCGTGGGCCGTCAAGCGCCTGCATGAATACAATGGTGATATCAACCAGTTTCGCGTCGTCAAGCGCTACCCTTCCGTACTGAAACAGATCGCCATCTCGAAAACGGAGCCGGGCGACGAAAACAACCAGGATATTTCCTCGCTGGTGGGCAAGGTCGATATCCGCAAACTGGAAGACTACGCCCAGGACGACCCGGACGCCTACAGTTACTCGGGCGGCCTGTGCCTGGCCAACCAGGGCCTGATGGAATTTGTGGAAATGTTCAAGGCTCCCATCAAGGTACTGCATCCGCTGCTGACGGCCACGCAGGAAGGCAATTACAAGGGCACCGAGGGTTTCGGCGCGATTCCATTTGACGGCATCATCCTGGCCCACTCGAACGAGTCGGAATGGAAAGCGTTTAAAAACAACCGCAACAACGAGGCGTTTCTTGACCGTATCTATATAGTCAAGGTGCCGTACTGCCTGCGCGTGACCGATGAAATCAAGATCTACGACAAGCTGGTGGCCAATTCCTCGCTCGTCAAGGCACCGTGTGCACCCGGCACCTTGCGCATGATGGCGCAGTTCGCCATCCTGTCGCGCCTGAAAGATCCGGAAAACTCCAGCATTTTTTCGAAGATGCTCGTCTACGATGGCGAAAACCTCAAGGATACGGATCCGAAGGCCAAGTCCATGCATGAATACGTCGACTATGCGGGCGTAGACGAAGGCATGAACGGCCTGTCGACGCGCTTTGCCTTCAAGATCCTGTCGAAAGTGTTCAACTTTGACAATTCCGAAGTGGCCGCCAATCCCGTGCACTTATTATATGTACTGGAACAGCAAGTCGAGCGCGAGCAGTTCGCGCCGGAACTCGAACAGCGCTACTTCTCGTATATTAAAGAGCACCTGGCGCAACGCTACGTGGAATTCATCGGCAAGGAGATCCAGACGGCTTACCTGGAAAGCTATTCGGAATACGGCCAAAACATTTTCGACCGTTACGTGACGTTTGCCGACTTCTGGATACAGGATCAGGAATACCGCGATCCGGACACCGGCGAGAGCTTCGACCGCGAATCGCTGAACAATGAACTCGAGAAGATCGAAAAGCCGGCCGGCATTTCCAATCCGAAGGACTTCCGCAATGAAATCGTCAATTTCGGCCTGCGCGCGCGGGCCTCGAACGGCGGCAAGAATCCGGCCTGGACCAGTTATGAAAAATTCCGCACCGTGATCGAAAAGAAAATGTTCTCGAATACGGAGGAATTGCTGCCGGTGATTTCCTTCAATGCCAAGGCCAGCGCCGACGATGCCAACAAGCACGCCGACTTCGTGGCCCGCATGGTGGAAAAAGGCTACACGGCCAAACAGGTACGCCTGTTATGCGAATGGTACTTGCGCGTACGCAAGTCATCGTAGCGCGGACAGCGGAGGCGCGCTCCCGCCCGGTGACTGGCGGGACGCGCAAGACGAGAGGCAAGGAGGCACGCTTTGACATACCTCATCGACAGGCGCTTGCAAAGCAAGAATAAATCCGCCGTCAACCGCGAGCGTTTCCTGCGGCGTTACAAGGGCCAGATCAAGGATGCCGTGGGACGCGCCATCAAGGGGCGCTCGATCACGGACGTCGAGAATGGCGAGAAGGTCAGCATCCCCGTCAAGGACGTGGGCGAACCATCGTTTGGCCACGCGCATGGCGGCGTATGGGAAGTGGTCAATCCTGGCAACAAGGAATACCTGAAGGGCGACCAGATCACCCGGCCCAAAGGCGGCGGTGGCGGTGGTCGCGGCAAGGCGGGCAATAGCGAAGAGAAGACGGAAGACGACTTCATCTTTGAATTGTCGCGCGAAGAATTCATGAATTACTTCTTCGAAGACTTGGAATTGCCGCATATGGTGAAAACCCAGCTGACGGCCACCACGGAATTCAAAAACCAGCGCGCCGGCTACAATATGTCGGGTACGCCATCGAATATCCATGTGCTGCGTTCCCTGCGCGGTGCGCTGGGGCGGCGCATCGCCGTCGGCGGTGGCGCCCGCAAACAGCTGGCGCAGGCCGAAGAAGACCTGGCCGGGCTGCTGCACGAAGGCTTGCCCGACAGCGACCCGCTGCTAGTCGAGCTGCGCCGCCTGATCCAGCACCTGCATACGCGCTTGCTGGCGATCCCCTTCATCGACCCGTTCGACTTGCGCTACAGCAACCGCGTCAAGGTGCCCAAACCGATGACGCAAGCCGTCATGTTTTGCATCATGGATGTCTCGGGCTCCATGGACGAGTCGCGCAAGGACACGGCCAAGCGCTTCTTCATCCTCTTATATCTATTTCTCAAGCGCGCCTACGACAAGATCGAGGTCGTCTTCATCCGCCACCATACGGCGGCGGCGGAAGTGGACGAGCATGAATTCTTCAATTCGCGCGAGTCGGGTGGCACCGTGGTGTCTTCCGCCCTGCATTTGCTCAATACCATCATCGACGAGCGCTATGGCGCGGGCCAATGGAATAGCTACGTGGCACAGGCGTCCGACGGCGACAACTGGGACAACGATTCCGTGCTGTGCCGCCAGTTGCTGATCAATACCATCATGCCCAAGGTGCAGTACTACACTTATGTCGAAATTACCGACGGTCCGCAGCAAAACCTGTGGGAGCAATATGCGGGCGTGCTCGAGCATCACGCCCATTTCGCCATGCAAAAGATCGTCACGCCGGCCGATATCTACCCGGTCTTCCGCGAACTGTTCAAGAAACAGGTGAAATGATGAGTGCAGCCTTTGATCGCGCCAGCAACACCCCGGGCGAACCGCAGATGCGCCTGCGCCACCCGAACGCCCTGCCTGAACAATCGGAATGGACGTTCGAACTGATCGAGCAAATCCACGAGGAAATCCGCCGCGTGGCCAAGCAGTTTGGCCTGGACACCTATCCGAACCAGCTGGAAATCATCACGGCCGAGCAAATGATGGATGCCTATACCTCGGTCGGCATGCCCGTCTCCTACAACCACTGGTCGTTCGGCAAGCATTTTCTTTCCACAGAGAAAAGCTACAAGCGCGGCCAGATGGGCCTGGCCTACGAGATCGTCATCAATTCGAACCCGTGCATCGCCTATTTAATGGAGGAAAACAGCCTGACCATGCAATCGCTGGTGATCGCGCATGCGGCGTATGGCCACAACTCCTTCTTTAAAGGCAACTATCTGTTCCGTGCCTGGACCGATGCGGACGCCATCATCGACTATATGGTGTTTGCCAAGAATTACATCGCCGAATGCGAGCAGCGCCATGGCGTCGATGCGGTGGAATTGCTGCTCGACTCGTGCCACGCTATCCAAAACTATGGCGTGGACCGCTACAAGCGCCCGGCGAAACTGTCGATGGCAAAGGAATATGCGCGCCAGAAAGAGCGTGAAGCCTATGTGCAGTCGCAGATCAACCAGCTGTGGCGCACCCTGCCCCGGCGCGAGGAGGACGAGGACGACGAAGACCAGCGCAAGGCTGCCGCCCGCTTTCCACCCGAACCCGAGGAAAACCTGCTGTACTTTATAGAGAAGTACGCGCCGCTGCTGGAGCCATGGCAGCGCGAGATGGTGCGCATCGTGCGCAAGATTTCCCAGTATTTCTATCCGCAGCGGCAAACCCAGGTGATGAACGAGGGCTGGGCCACCTTCTGGCACTACACGATATTGAATCAGTTATATGACGAAGGCGTGGTGGGCGACGGCTTCATGATGGAGTTTTTGAAAAGCCATACCAACGTGGTCTACCAGCCGCCCATCGACAGCCCGTATTACAGCGGCATCAACCCGTATGCGCTGGGTTTTGCCATGATGAGCGACATTCGCCGGATCTGCGAGCATCCGACCGACGAAGACCGCGCCTGGTTCCCCGACATTGCCGGCAGCGACTGGCGCAAGAGCCTGGACTTTGCCATGCGTAATTTCAAGGATGAAAGTTTCATCGCCCAGTATTTGTCGCCGCGGCTGATCCGCGAATTCCATTTCTTTGCCGTCCTCGACGATGACAAGAATGAAAAACTGGCCGTTTCCGCCATCCATAACGATGCCGGCTACCGCTACGTGCGCCAGCAGCTGGCCGAGCAATACAACCTTGGCAACCGCGAGCCCAATATCCAGGTCTGGAGCGTCAATACACGCGACGACCGCGCCTTGACCTTGCGCCACACGCAATTCCAGCGCCGCCCGCTGAACCAGCAGGCCGCTGAAGTACTCAAGCACGTGGCGCGGCTGTGGGGCTTCGATGTCCACCTCGATACGGTCGATCCACAGGGCGCCGTCATGGGCACCCTGAATTGCCGGCGCGAGAAGCGCAACCGACGCGACGATGGACCGGCTCGGCCATAAATGATCCTATTGACAAGCATTTTAGCAAGCACATAAGATTATCCTATGCCTGCATAGGAATTGCGTATGGCCTGGCGACGTCGAAACGGTCGCCAGAGCGTCTTTTTTGACCTCGGTAAAGTTACTTTCGCACCCGATTGGTGCGCAGGCAAGAGGAAGTGGTCTGGTTCCATAGAAAAATAATTCCTAAAAGAAATATTCCCCTCCAAATTTAGCGGTTTCGATATTGAATAACGCGAAATATAATTTCGCGATATTGCCACATCGAAGAACTTAGCAATGGTCACCCAAAACACCCCTGGAAAACAAATAGGACCGCCTTTTTTTATGTCCGAAAGCGTGCAAAGATGACATAAGCAAGTACGTTTCCGGGGCGCAAAAGCGGCAAAAATTTAACCGGTTTTAGGCGTTAAAAATCTGTGTAAAATAAAGAATTCGTATGTATAATTCGGCGACGTCCCGGATACGGCTGGAGCTTTGTGTCGTCATTTTGGGGTTCAGTTGCAAGACAAGAGATGGTATTTGGAGAAAGCAGGCATGAATTTTTCGAACGAGAAAAGTCCCAAGAACTACACAGGCATCACTGTCGTTGTCCTGCTGCACGTTCTCGCGGCTTACGGGATAGCGACGGGCTTGGGCAAGCGCTTGGTGACCAAAATGATGGAACCGGTTGAAACCAAGATTATCGAGGAAGTCAAACCGCCTCCACCGAAGGATCTTCCACCGCCACCACCGCCGCCCGAAATGAAAGCGCCACCGCCGCCATTCATTCCGCCGGTCGAGGTGAACGTGCAGCAGCCGCCACCACAGCAGAACGTGATTGCAAACGCGACTGCCGTGAAGCCGGCCACGAATGTATTGACGCCGCCATCACCGCCTGCACAGCCTGCGCCAACTCCTGGACCAGCCAAATCGGTGCGTACGCCGGCCGTGGTTGACTTCAGCGTCTGCGAAAAACCGGCTTATCCAAAGTCGTCGCAGCGCAATGAGGAAACCGGTGTCGTGACACTGTCGTTCCTGATCGGTGTAGACGGCAAGGTCGCTGATTCGAAGATCGTGAAGTCCAGCGGCTTCAGAGACTTGGACAAAGCCGCAGTGCAAGGTATCAGCCGCTGTACATTCAAGCCGGCAACAGTTGACGGCAAGCCGGAACAAGGCTGGCAGCAAATGCAATACGTTTGGTCGCTGGATTAAAACCCGAGACAGTTATCCCCTGTTTCACACTATGATTTCGTTGTCATTACGTTCAGCGATCTGTTATTTTTAATTTTGGAGGAAGCATGTTTAAGAATACCCGTTTGTCCGCATTTTTTGCCGCGGTTCTGTTGTCCGTTACCGCTACTACCGCACTGGTAGCAGCTCCGGCATTCGCTGACGCGCCGGCATCGGCTGCCGCTTCGGCACCTGCGGCAGACGCTGCAGCAGCACCAGCACCAGTTGCCGCAGATGCAGCCGCTCCAGCAGCTGATGCAGCCGCTCCAGCGAAAACCGAAGAAGTGCACAACCCGTTCGGCCTGTCCGCAGTCTGGGACGGCGGCTTCGTGCCACGCGCCACCTTGATCATCCTGTCCATCATGTCGATCGGCAGCTGGTACATCATCATCACCAAGCTGCTCGATCAAATGAAGATCTTCAAGCAAGCTAAAGAAGCCGCTTCCAAATTCTGGAAAGCACCTTCGATCGCTGCTGGTTCGGCTACGTTGACCGAAGGCTCGCCATTCCGCTTCATCGCTGAATCGGGCACCAAGGCAACCGCACACCATGACGGCGCCCTGCTGGAACAAATCGATCTGTCGACCTGGGTGACGATGTCGATCCAGCGCGCTTCGGACAAAGTCCAATCGCGTCTGCAAGATGGCCTGTCGTTCCTGGCAACCGTTGGTTCGACCGCACCGTTTATCGGTCTGTTCGGTACCGTTTGGGGTATTTACGGCGCGCTGACCGCTATCGGCATGACCGGTAACGCATCGATCGACAAAGTGGCAGGTCCAGTTGGTGAAGCACTGATCATGACCGCTTTCGGTCTGCTGGTCGCTGTTCCTGCCGTTCTGGGTTACAACTGGCTGGTTCGTCGTAACAAATCCGCAATGGAAGACATCCGCTCGTTCAGCGCCGACGTTCACTCGGTTCTGGTTTCCGGCGTCATGTCGACCAGCGAAGCCGGCCGTGCCGCCGGCGCTAAAAAGATCGGATAAGAATCATGTCGATGTCCGTCGGCTCCGACAACGGAGATGAAGATCAAGTAATGTCAGAAATCAACACGACGCCGCTCGTCGACATCATGTTGGTTTTGCTGATCATTTTCTTGATTACGAGTCCGGTTGTCCTCAAGCTGCAGAAAATCGATCTGCCGATTGAGACCAATCAAGCCCTGCAAACCAAGCCAGAGAACGTTAACATCGTTGTTAACAAGGATGGCGAGATCTACCTGGGCCAGACCAGACTGAAAGACACGAACGAATTGTTCGACTATCTTAAAGTTGAAGCAGTGAAAGTACCGCAGCCGGAAGTACACGTTCGTGGCGACCAAGAAACACGCTACGAATCGATCGGCCGGGTTATTTACACGACCCAACGTGCCGGGATCCAGAAGGTCGGCTTCATCACCGAACCACCTGACAAGGGCTGATAGCGGCCGGCAGCGGCGTCCCGGCAACATCGGGGTGCCGCTGCCGGAAGCTGACCGGGCGGCAGTTTCGCCCGGTGCTTCGTTGGACTTCTTAAAGGAAACACTATGAGTATGAATGTCGGTTCTGGAAGCGCAGCAGGCGCGGATCCGGAACCAATGATGGAACTGAACATGACGCCCCTCATCGACGTGATGCTGGTGCTGATTATCATGTTGATCATCACGATTCCTAAGCAAAACCACTCGGTGAACTTGAACATGCCGGTCGGCACCCCGCCGCCACCGACAACCGAACCAGTGGTCGTCACGATCGATGTCGATTTTGACGGTACGGTCTTGTGGGATAACCAGGTCGTTCCTGACCGCGCTACGCTGGAAGCCAAGCTGAGCAACGTTGCTGCGCAAGCAGACCAGCCGGAAGTGCATCTGCGTCCGAACAAGCTGGTGGAATACAAAGTCGTCGCCGGTGTGATGGCGTCGGCGCAGCGTCTGGGCGTGACCAAAATCGGTCTGGTCGGCAACGAGCAATTCCAGTAAGCTGCAGCAATCAGGTTCTCTTTACATCCGAATAGGCAGGCCTTCCTGCCTATTCGCTTTTTACTGAAAGACTTTCTCATGTCCAAGTTTCGTCTCGCTCATCTCGGCCTCGTCATGGCCGCTATCGGTTTTACCGCAGCAACTCCCGTAATCGGCTTGGGCTCGCTGGCATACGCCGCGGACACCGTGCGTGCCGAAGTGGGCAAGCCATTGCAAGAAGCGCAAAAACTCGCTAGCAGCGGCAAAAACAAGGAAGCGCTGGCCAAGCTGCGCGAAGCTGACAGCGTCGGCGGCAAGACCGCCTTTGAAAGCTACCAGATCGAGCGCGTGCGCGCCTCGGCCGCTGCTGCTGCCGGCGATAATGGCACCGCCATCAAGGCTTTCGAAGCCGTCATCAATTCCGGCCGCCTGAGCGCCGCCGAAGCGCCCAAATTCACGCAAGCACTGGCCGGCATGTACTACCGCGCCAAGGACTGGCCCAACACCATCACCTGGATCAAGCGCTCGCTGAAAGACCGCGACGATGCGCAGATGCGCGAACTGCTGATCCAGACCTACTACGTGAGCGGCAACTACGCCGAAGCGGCCAAGGAACTGCAAGCACGCGGCGGCAACTCGGAAGCGAACCTGCAAATGCTGGCCAACATCCAGTTGAAGCAAAACGACAAGGCTGGCTATGTTGCCACCCTGGAAAAACTGGCCGGCAGCTATCCAAAGACCAGCTACTGGGCTGACCTGCTGAACCGCGTCTCGGGCAAGCCTGGCTTCTCGCAGCGCCTGGGCCTCGATGTCCAGCGTCTGCGCCTGGCCAACGGCCTGTTCTCCAAGCCGTCCGAATACATGGAAATCAGCCAGTTGGCCTTGCAGGCAGGCAATCCTGGCGAAGCGTTGAGCATCATCGAGCAGGGCTACAAAAAAGGCGTGCTGGGCACCGGCACCGATGCCGCCCGTCACCAGCGCCTGAAAGACCTGGCCCTGAAAACCCAGGCTGACCTGAAAGCCAGCGCCGCCAAGTCGGAAGCGGAATACGTCAAGAACAAGGACGCCGACAGCTTGAGCAAGCTGGGCTTTGCCCTGGTCTACGATGGCCAAGCAGAAAAGGGCTTGGGCCTGATGAATGACGCCGTAAAAATGGGCAGCGCCAAGTACGCCGAAGAAGCCAAGCTGCATCTGGGCATCGCCTACATCCACGCCGGCAAGAAGTCCAATGCAACGACGGCACTCAAAGCCGTCAAGGGCACGGATGGCGCAGCTGACCTGGCCCGTTACTGGACCTTGATGAACAAGTAATTGACATCGAACCCAAGCCAATGCGCGTCGCACTTTGCAGTCTGTGATGCTCACCGGCTCGCTGCGCTTGGCTTCGACGTTGAGAGTGCATTGAATCAATACCAAAGCGTTGCCAGTACACTTGCTGGCAACGCTTTTTAGCATTTCAGCAGGGAAATTACCGCTGTGCCGCCACTGCCGGGTGTGCATCCCTGAAACAGTCCGTATAATCGCTCTTTTGGCACAGTTTTCATCAGATTCCTATGAAGGTATTCCGCGGACTTCCCAATGCCGAGGCGCGAGCGCCTTGCGCTCTGACCATCGGCAATTTTGACGGTGTCCACATCGGCCATCAAGCCTTGCTGGCCCGCGTGCGCGGCGCGGCGACCGAACTCGGCATTGAAGCGGCCGTGATGACGTTCGAACCGCACCCGCGCGAATTCTTTGCGCAGCGCGCAGGCGACCTGTCGAAGGCGCCGCAGCGCATCGCCAACCTGCGCGACAAGCTGCAATCGCTGGACGACGCCAACATCGACCGAGTCGTCGTCGAGCACTTCAGCGCGCAATTTGCCGCCTTGACGCCGCAGCAATTCACGGAACAAGTCCTGGTCGACGGCTTGCACGTGAAATGGCTGATGGTTGGCGACGATTTCTGCTATGGCGCCCGGCGTGCGGGCAATGTCGCCATGCTGCAGCAAGCGGGCCGCGAATATGGTTTTCATGTGGAAACTTTGCCAACGGTCATGAATGGCAGCACACGCATCTCATCGTCTGCCGTGCGCCTGGCCCTGGCCGCCGGCGATTTCCCTCTCGCCACGCAGTTGCTCGGTCACCCGTACGCCATTTCCGGCCATGTGATCCACGGCCAGAAACTGGGCCGCACCCTGGGCTTCCCCACCTTGAACCTGCGCGTGGCGCACCGCCCCGCCCTGTCCGGCATCTTCATCGTGCAAGTCCATGGCCTGGCGCCACAGCCACTGCCCGCCGTGGCCAGCCTGGGCGTGCGCCCTACCGTTGACGACAGCGGCCGCGTCTTGCTGGAAGTACATCTATTTGATTTCGCCCAGTCCTGCTACGGCAAGCTGGTACGCGTGGAGTTTTTGCAAAAGCTGCGCGACGAAGAAAAGTATAACGACCTGCCCACCCTGACCGCCGCCATCGAGCGCGATTCAAACCAGGCGCGCGCTTATTTTGCGCGGCACCGCAGCGCCATTACCGCTACCGACCGAATTTGACGCCGGCCAACTCCGCCGCCTGGCGGCATTTGCCACCGCAAACCCGCTGCAAAAATAGACTCCACACCATTAAAGAAGATTATGTCCGATCAAAACAAGCCAGCCACGCCCAAGCAGAACAAGAAGCCTGAAAGCAAATACCCGGTTAACATGACGGAAACGCCATTCCCGATGCGCGGCGACATGGCCAAGCGCGAGCCGCAATGGGTACAGCAATGGCAAGACAAGAAAATTTACGAACGCGTGCGCAAGGCTGCCGCCGGCCGTCCGAAATTCATCCTGCATGACGGCCCGCCGTATGCGAATGGCGATATCCACCTGGGCCACGCTGTCAACAAGATCCTGAAGGACATGGTCATCAAGTCGCGTTCGCTGGCCGGCTTCGACGCACCCTATGTGCCGGGCTGGGATTGCCACGGCATGCCGATCGAGATCCAGATCGAGAAACTGCATGGCAAGAACCTGCCGACAGCCGACGTGCTGGAAAAGGCCCGCGCCTACGCGAATGTGCAGGTGGAGCGTCAGAAAAAGGACTTCATCCGCCTGGGCGTGCTGGGCGAGTGGGACAATCCTTACCTGACCATGGCGCATGGCAATGAGGCGGACGAACTGCGCGCGCTGGGCAAGCTGCTGGAAAAAGGCTACGTTTACCGCGGCCTGAAGCCTGTCAACTGGTGCTTCGACTGCCAGTCGGCGCTGGCCGAGGCGGAAGTGGAATACGCGGAAAAACGCGATCCCGCCATCGATGTCGGCTTCAAGTTCGCCGAACCGGAAAAACTGGCGAGCGCCTTCGGCTTGCCTTCCTTGCCGACGAATAACGGTTTCATCGTCATCTGGACCACCACGCCGTGGACCATCCCGTCGAACCAGGCGCTGAACGTGCACCCGGAAGTCACCTACGCGCTGGTAATGGCCGAGCGCGATGGCCAGCCATTGCTGCTGATCCTGGCACAAGACTTGGTCGAGTCCAGCCTGGCGCGCTTCAAGCTCGATGGCACGACGATCGCCACCTGCGACGGCGCGGCCCTGGCCGGCATCAGCTTCCGCCATCCGCTGCATGCGACCGACGCTTTCTATGACCGTTTGTCGCCGCTCTACCTGGCCGAATACGTGACCACGGAAAGCGGCACGGGCGTGGTGCACTCGGCGCCAGCGTACGGCCTGGACGACTTCATCTCGTGCAAGGCGCACGGCATGAAGGACGACGACATCATCAAGCCCGTCATGGGTGATGGCAAGTTCGCCTCGACCCTGCCCCTGTTCGGCGGCATGAGCATCTGGGAAGCGTCGAAGCCGATCTGCAACGCCCTGCGCGAAGCGGGCGCGCTGTTCGAAGTGAAGATGTTCGACCACAGCTATATGCATTGCTGGCGCCATAAGACGCCGATCATCTACCGCGCCACCTCGCAGTGGTTCGCCGGCATGGACGTGACGCCGAAAGACGGCGGCGCAACCCTGCGCGAGACGGCCTTGAAAGGCATCGCCGACACCGAGTTCTTCCCGGACTGGGGCCAGGCGCGTCTGCACGGCATGATCGCCAACCGTCCTGACTGGACCCTCTCGCGCCAGCGCCAGTGGGGCGTGCCGATGGCCTTTATCGTGCACAAGGAAACGGGCGACCTGCATCCGCGCACGCCGGACTTGCTGGAACAAGTGGCCAAGCTGATCGAAAAGAACGGCATCGAAGCATGGCAGGCGCTGGACTTGCAAGACCTGATCGGCGACGAAGCGGCCATCTACGCCAAGAACAAAGATACCCTGGACGTATGGTTCGATTCCGGCGCCACGCACCAGACGGTGCTGGGCGGCCCGCAAGCGCACGGCTCGCATTCAACGCAGCTGCAATTCCCGGCCGATCTATACCTGGAAGGCTCGGACCAGCATCGCGGCTGGTTCCACTCGTCCCTGCTGGTGTCGTCCATGCTGAACGGCCGTCCGCCGTATAAAGCCCTGCTGACGCACGGTTTCACGGTCGATGGCGAAGGCAAGAAGATGTCCAAGTCGCTGGGAAATACCCTGGCACCGCAAAAAATCTCGGACACCCTGGGCGCCGACATCCTGCGCCTGTGGATCGCCTCGACCGACTACACGGGCGAGCTGTCGATCTCCGACGAAATCCTCAAGCGCGTGACAGAAGCGTACCGCCGTATCCGCAACACCCTGCGCTTCCTGCTGGCCAACACCTCGGACTTCAATCCGGCCACGGATGCCGTGCCGGTGGCGCAGATGTTCGAGATCGACCGCTATGCGCTGGCCAACATGGCCTCGCTGCAAACGCAGATCGAGAACAATTACGCGCGCTACGAGTTCCAGCCGGTGGTGTCGAAGCTGCAGACGTACTGCTCGGAAGACCTCGGTGGCTTCTACCTGGACATCCTGAAGGACCGTCTGTACACCTCCGGCTTGAGCTCGCAAGCGCGCCGTTCCGCGCAAACGGCACTGTGGCATATCACGCAAAGCCTGCTGCGCCTGATGGCGCCGGCCCTGTCGTTCACGGCCGAAGAAGCATGGGTCGTCTTTGCCGGCAGCGAAGCCTACGCCGCCAGCGATGAAACCATCTTCACGCAAACCTGGTGGCAGTTGCCGGAAGTATCGGATGCGGCCGACCTGCTGGAGAAATACACGGCCCTGCGCGCCGTGCGCACGGACGTCACAAAACAGCTGGAAGACTTGCGCACCTCGGGCGCCATCGGCTCCTCGCTGCAGGCGGAACTGACGATCAAGGCTGCGCCGATGAAGTACAAGCTGTTGACAACCCTGGGCGACGACTTGAAATTCGTCTTCATCACCTCCCAGGCTAGCGTTGTCGAAGTGCCTGAGGAGGCGGCCGAAGAGGTGGTCGTGGCCGCGTCCACGGCGCCGAAGTGCGAGCGCTGCTGGCACTACCGCAGCGACGTGGGCACGGACGCCGCGCATGCCACCCTGTGCGGCCGCTGCGTCAGCAACCTGTTTGGCAAGGGCGAAGTTCGCCGCTTCGCCTAACAACGGCGCGCGACTGGAATACAGACCCAGTGCGCCGCTTCCCACCGCCGCTGCCCGCAAGAGTAGCGGCGGCTTTATCTTCCCTGGAAAAATATGGCCACTAAAAACCGTTTTTCATCGAAATCGTCCTCCTCATCCTCGCTCGTGCCCTGGCTGGGCATTGCCGCCGTTGTCATTCTGTTCGACCAGATCACCAAGATCACGATCCTGAAGACGTTCCACTATGCGCAGGAAATGGTCATCACTTCGTATTTCAACCTGGTGCTCGCGTTTAACAAAGGTGCGGCGTTCAGTTTCCTGTCCGACCAGGGCGGCTGGCAACGCTATTTCTTCACCGGCATCGCCCTCGCGGCGGCCATCTACATCATTTACTTACTGAAAAAGCACGCCGGCCAGCGCATGTTTTGCTGGGCTCTGGCGCTGATCCTTGGCGGCGCGCTGGGCAACGCCATCGACCGCCTGATTTACGGCCATGTAGTCGACTTCCTCGACTTCCACTGGAAAAGCTGGGGCCACTTCCCCGCCTTCAATATTGCCGACAGCGCCATCTGCATCGGCGCGGCCCTGTTCATCATCGATGAACTGCGCCGGGTAAACAAATAAACCAGCAGGAGAACGGCATGGAATTGTCCGGCAAAAAAATTGTCCTGGGACTTACCGGCGGCGTCGCCTGCTACAAGGCGGCAGAACTGTGCCGCGCCCTGAGCAAGGCTGGCGCCTCGGTGCAAGTGGTGATGACCGATGCGGCCAGCCATTTCATCACGGCCGTGACGATGCAGGCGCTCTCGGGCCATCCCGTACACACCAGCCAGTGGGATGCGCGCATCGCCAACAACATGGCGCATATCGATTTGACGCGCCATGCGGACGCCATCCTGATCGCACCGTGTTCGGCCGATTTTCTGCGCAAACTGGCGCACGGCGTGTGCGACGACCTGCTGTCGACGCTGTGCCTGGCCCGCCCGGCGCACCTGCCTTTGCTGGTAGCGCCGGCCATGAACGTGGAAATGTGGCAGAACCCCGCCACGCAGCGCAATGTGCAACAGCTGCGCGATGATGGCATCAAGCTGTTCGGCCCCGCCGCCGGGGAACAGGCATGCGGTGAAGTGGGCCTGGGCCGCATGCTGGAACCGGAACAGCTGCTGACGGAGCTGATCGCCGCCTTCCAGCCGAAAGTCTTGGCAGGCAAGCGCGTGCTGGTCACGGCCGGCCCCACCTTCGAAGCCATCGACCCCGTGCGCGGCATTACCAATCTGTCCTCGGGCAAGATGGGCTATGCGGTGGCGCGCGCGGCGCGCGAAGCGGGCGCCGAAGTGCTGCTCATTTCAGGTCCGACTGCCCTCGACGCGCCCTTCGGCGTGCGCCGCATCGATGTGCAAAGCGCACAGCAAATGCATGATGCGGTACTGGCCCACGTCGACGGCCAGCATGTCTTTGTCGCCGTGGCCGCCGTGGCCGACTGGCGCGTGACCAACGCCAGCGAGCAGAAGATGAAAAAGCAGGCCGACGGCTCCGTGCCCGAACTGCAGTTCACGCAAAATCCCGACATCCTGGCCAGCGTGGCGGCACGCACCAACCTGGCCGGCTATCCGTATTGCGTGGGCTTTGCCGCCGAATCGGAAAACCTGGTGGAATTTGGTTCGATCAAGCGCGAAAAAAAGGGCATTCCTTTGCTGGTCGGCAATATCGGCCAGAACACCTTCGGTCAGGATGACAACACCATCATCCTGTTCGATGAAGAAGGCCATACCGTGCTGCCGCGCGCCTCGAAACTGAACCTGGCGCGCCAGCTGATTTCGGAAATCTCAAAGCGACTCGCCAACAATTCGCTGCTCAAATAAACCTTTTTTATACGACTTAGCTTAGTTAATCAGATTAATGAAAAATATCGACATCAAGATCCTCGACGCCCGCATGAAAGAACTGCTGCCAGCCTACGCCACGCCCGGCAGCGCAGGCCTGGACTTGCGCGCCTGCATAGACGAGGCCATCACCATCGAAGCTGGCCAGACGGTACTCATTGCGACCGGCCTGGCCATCCATATCAGCGACCCGTCGTATGCAGCCATGATCTTGCCGCGCAGCGGCATGGGCCACAAGAACGGCATCGTATTGGGCAATCTGGTAGGCTTGATCGACTCCGATTACCAGGGCCAGCTGATGGTATCGACCTGGAACCGGGGCCAGAGTGCTTTCACGCTCAATCCCATGGAACGCCTGGCGCAACTGATTATCGTACCGGTGCTGCAAGTGGGCTTTAACGTCGTCGAGGAATTCGGCGACAGCGAACGCGGTGTTGGCGGTTTCGGCAGCACCGGCAAACATTAAGGACTAATTTATGCCAGGTTTCCGCCATCTGATTTCGACTTCGCTGCGCCGCCTGGCCACTCCTCTCCTGTTGGCCGGCGCAGCCATTCTGGCCGGCTGCACCGCGCCGGCGACGAATGTCAGCGGCCCGTTCAATGTCGTCGCGGCGCCCGACGCACCGGCCCTGACGGCGGAGAAAAAGGCGGAGCAGGAAGAACTGGTGAAGATGGTGGCGCAGCAGGATCGCCTGTCGAAAGTGTCGGCGCCCCTGCTGATCAACAATGCGGACCTGTGCAAGACGCATGCACGCAAGCTGCTGGGCTTCACGGCCCAGAACAAATACTCGTACCCGGGCGTCTATGCCGACGCGGCCCAGGCAGCCCTCGGCTACGGCGAGCAGATGCAAGTGTCGGGCGTGCTGCCAGGCAGCGGCGCCGCGCGCGCCGGCTTGCGCAAGGGCGACGCCTTGCTCGCTGCCGAAGGCAAGCCGCTACCCGCCGGCCCCAAGGCGGAAGCTCCGTTCGGCGCCATCGTTGGCCCATTGGTCTCGAAAAGCGCCAGCCTGAACATGACCATCGCCCGCGACGGCCAGCAGCAGGATCTGAAGATTCCCGTCACGCGTGCCTGCGCCTTCCGCGTTACCCTGGGCAATGCAGACAATATCAACGCCTATTCGGATGGCGCGAGCATCATGCTCACGCGCGGCATGGTCAATGCAGCACAAAACGACGAAGGTATCGCCTTCGTGATCGCGCGCGAAATGGCGCATAACATCCTCGATCATGCGCGCAGCCAGCGCACGGCCGGTACGGCCAGCAGCATCATCGACAGCCTCGGCGCCGTACAGCCCGACGTGTCGATGCTGACGGGCGGCGCCGGCATCAAGGCCATGCCGCAGGAACTCGATGCGCAAGCCGACACCCTCGCCATCTACCTGCTGGCGCGCGCCGGCTACAATATCGACAACGCCGCCCTCTTCTGGCAGCGCCTGGCCACGCAAGTACCGGCCACGCTGGCCAACGGCTACACGGCGCTGCATCCTGGCACCAACGCGCGCATGGCGGCCATCAACCGCGCCGTGACGGAGGTGCGCGCCAAGCAGGCGGCAAAGAAGCCGCTCAAGCCTTAAGCCTGATGAGCAAAGGAGGCGCCTGACAAAACCGTCGCGAGCGGCAGTGATTTGTGGCTAAGCAGCGCAAGCGTGCTCTGGCACGGTGAGCATCGCAGGCCGCAAAGCGCAAGGAGCAGCAGCATTGTTCAGCCGCCGGGGAAATTCGGGAAATAGGTGCCCATGATCCAGGTCAGGGCACCGCAGAACACCACGGCAAAAAACAGGGCAATGAGCAGCTTGCCGAACTTGGGAATACCCTCTTCTTGCGTCTTGACTTCATTTGACATGAAAATTCTCCGCACGGTGGTGGAACAGGTAGTATATCCACAATCTTGAAACCTATTCCATACTTTGTCGCAGACATGCGGCATGCAACTCTGGCACTCCATGGACAGCATCGATCTTGAAGTTCTGAAAACCAGCGCCGCCTGGCTGGCCGCCGGCCACCGTTGCGAACTCGTCACCGTCATCAAGACCTGGGGCTCCAGCCCCCGTCCGGTGGGCGCCACCCTGGCCATCTGCGACGACGGCACGGTGGTCGGCTCCGTCTCCGGCGGCTGCATCGAGGATGACTTGATCGACACCGTCCGCGTGCACGGCATCGTGCGCGCGCTGCCAGAAATCGTCAGCTACGGCATCAGCGCAGACGAGGCGCACCGTTTCGGCCTGCCCTGCGGCGGCACCATCGAACTGGCCATCGAGCCGCTGCATGCGCACAGCCGCGTGGCCGAACTGCTGGCGCGCCTGGAAGCGCATGAACTGGTCGAACGCCGCCTCGACCTGCGCACTGGCAGCGTCACCCTGCAAAGCGCCGTGCCGGGTGCCGCCCTGACCCTGGAAGACGCCGTGCTCACCACGCAGCATGGCCCACGCTGGCGCCTGCTGATCATCGGCGCCAGCCAGTTGTCGCGCTTCGTGGCGCAGATCGCCACGGCCATGGATTACCACGTCATCGTCTGCGACCCGCGCGAGCAATACCGGGATGGCTGGAACGTGCCCGGCGTGCCCCTGCTGCACGCCATGCCGGACGATCTCGTGCTCGAATTGAAGCTCGACAGCCGCAGCGCCGTCGTCGCCCTCACCCACGATCCCAAGCTCGACGACCTGGCCCTGATGGAAGCACTCAAATCACCGGCTTTTTACGTGGGCGCCATCGGCTCGCGCGCCAACAATGCCAAGCGCCGCGAGCGGCTGCTGCAGTTCGACGTCAGCGCGCAACAACTGGCCCGCCTGCATGCGCCGATCGGCCTGTACATCGGCAGCAAGACGCCGGCCGAAATCGCCATTTCCATCCTGGCCGAGCTGACGGCCGTGAAGAACGGCGTGCCCGACGCCCTGCAAATCCAGCACGCGGCAGCCCTCAGCCCAGCTGGCACCGAGATCTGCGCGCGCTAAAGGCAAAAAGCAAGAAACGCGCTGCGCCCGCCTCGCCTGCCTGCTACCTTCCTTCACTTTGGCCCACCATGACCCTGCTGCACTGGACCCTGCCCCTGCCTGCCGGCTACCGCCGCGATGATGTCATCGCCTTCCACAGCCGCGATGCGCAAGGCGTGGCCGAACAGGTCACAGCAAACGGGCTGCGCAAGGGCATCGTGCTGCAAGGCCTGCCTGTCGTGCTCGATGTGGCGTTCACGCACGACGGCGCCGTCTGCCAGGCCGACATCGACGGCAATGACAATACCGTCACCGCACTTCAAACGCACCTGCACGACGCGCTGCTAAACATCGTCGGCCTGCGCATCGATCCGCAGCCGTTCGCCCTGCTCGCTGCCAGCGATCCGCTACTGGCGCCTTTAATTCGCAGCAATCCGGGCTTACGCATCGTGCAGTCGGCCAGCCCCTTCGAGGCGCTGACCTGGGCCATCATCGGCCAGCAGATCAATTTGCCGTTCGCCATTGCGCTGCGCCGCAGCTTCATCTTGCAGGCAGGGCGCGCGCACAGCAGCGGTGTGTGGTGCTACCCGGAGGCGCGCGACGTGGCGCGGCTGTCGGTGGAAGAACTGACCAGCCGCAAATTCTCGCGCGCCAAGGCGGAAACCGTGCTGCGCCTGGCGCGCCTGGTCAACGAGGGAGAATTGTCGCTGGCGCTGCCGCCTTGCGGCGACGTGACGGCCATCTCGCAGGCGCTGCTGGCCGTGAAGGGCATCGGCCCGTGGAGCGTCAATTATGCGCTGCTGCGCGGCTACGGCTACGCCGATTGCTCGTTGCATGGCGACGTGGCGATACGCGCCGCCCTGCAAAAACTGCTCGGCGAGGTGACGAAACCGGACATGGCGCGCACGCAGCACTGGCTGCGCCAGTATGCGCCGCACCGCAGCATGGCCGCCGCCCACCTGTGGGCCAGCCTGCATGCAAAAAATATTCCACCAGCGGCGGAATAAACAGGGAGCACCTTGCGTCTATCCCTTGCAAGCCCCAAAAAACTCAAGGAGACCATCATGCGCTTTACTCAGCTTACCGCTACCAGCTTCGCCCTCGCCACCCTGTTGTCCGCCCCGCTGGCCTTCGCCGCCGACGTCATGCCCGCCAACGGCATGCTGGTCAACGCCACAGGCATGACAGTGTATGTATTCGACAAGGATGTCGCTGACAGCGGCAAGAGCGCCTGCAGTGGTGGCTGCCTGGTCGCCTGGCCCGCCGTCATCGCCACCGAAGCGGCGCCCGCCGCGCCGTATGGCAGCATCAAGCGCGAAGACAATGGCGCCATGCAGCTGACCTACAATGGCAAGCCCCTGTACCTGTACAAGGAAGACAAGAAGGCGGGCGACATGGCCGGCGACAACTTCAAGAATGTGTGGCACGTCGTCAAGCCGTAAGCAGCCATTCCCGCCGCCGCGATGACCACGCCAGAGGACAGTCGACAGCTGCAAGCGTGCCTGCCCAGCCTGCGCCGCTATGCGCGCGCGCTGGTGGGCGCCCTGCACGGGGACGACCTGGTGCAGGACACCGTGGAGCGTGCCTGGCGCAGGCTGGATCAATGGCAGCGCGGCGGTGAGATGCGGCCCTGGCTGTTTTCTATCATGCACAACCTGCACGTCGATCAATTACGCCGCCCCGGCCTGTCCCTGGAGGAGCTCGACGACGACAGCGTGCTGCCCGCACCGGAACGCGCGCCGGGGCAAGCGATCGCCATCGGTGAAATGGATGCGGCGCTGGCCAGCTTGCCGCTGGGACAGCGCGAAGTCATCCTGCTCGTCGCGCTCGAGCAGATGGCCTACGAACAGGTGGCGGCCACTCTGGACATCCCCGTCGGCACTGTCATGTCGCGCCTGTCACGCGGACGCGACAAACTGCGCACCCTGCTCGATGGCCGCCCTGCTGGCAGCCAGGGCAGCGGCCCACCCACCCTGAAAGTCGTGAAATGACAACGCCAGCCATCAGCGAAGCGCAATTGCATGCCGCGGCCGACGGCATCCTGCCCGAGGAGCAGCACGCGGCCATCGACGCCCACCTGCGCGCGCACCCGCAAGACGCCGCCAGGGTGGCTGCCTGGCGCGAGCAGAACCGGCAATTGCGTGCCCTGTTCGATCCGCTGCAGCAGGAAGCGCTGCCACGGGCGCTACTGCAGGCTGCTGCCCCGCCGGCAGCCAATTACGTCCGGCACCACCGCGCCATGCAGGCGGCAGCGGCTGTCGTGCTGGTGTTCGCCGGCGCCATGAGCGGCTGGCTGCTGCGCGGCGATGCCGGCGCCGCCGCTGACATGCAGGCCGCCAGCGCCAGCCCCCTGGCCCTGGCGCGTAGCGCCGCCATCGCCCATGCCGTCTACACGCCCGAAGTGCGCCACCCGGTGGAAGTGGGCGTGGAACAAGAGGCGCACCTGGTGCAATGGCTATCGAAACGCCTGGGTAGCACCTTGCAGCCACCCGTGCTGTCGACGCTCGGCTATCACCTGATCGGCGGGCGCCTGCTGCCCGGCGACGGCGATGGTCCCGTGGCACAATTCATGTACGAAGAAAGCACTGGCAAGCGCCTGACCCTGTACGTGGCCAAGGAACGGGCCGGCAGGCGCGAAACGGCCTTCCGCTATACGCAGGAGCAGGAACTGGGCGTGTTTTACTGGATCGATGGCCAGATGGGCTACGCTCTCTCGGCCAGGCTGCCAAAAACCGAGTTGGGCAAGATCGCCGGCGCCGTATATGCGCAGCTCGAAACGCAGCGCTGAACTACGCCTAAGCGCTATTGCAGCCGCTAAAAACAGCAGCAAGCCAGGGGCCGATAGGCACGGCAAGCCTTGCGCTGCAGCACATGGCAGCTGGTGCTACCATCGCACGCTGATGCACTGATGCACTGATGCGCTGATCCGTCTGCCGGACGACCGTCACGCTTGCCCAAACCATCCCCACCCCGAGGAATACACATGACGACCCTGAGCATCAATGGCAAGCAGCACGCGCTTGCCCTGCCTGAAGATACGCCCCTGCTGTGGGCCCTGCGCGACGAACTGGGCATGACCGGTACCAAATTCGGCTGCGGCATGGCCCTGTGCGGCGCCTGCACCGTGCACCTCGATGGCGAGGCTATCCGCTCCTGCGTGACGCCGATATCGGCCGCCGCCGGCAAGAACATCACCACCATCGAAGCGGTGGGCGAAGACAAGGTTGGCCTTGCACTACAGCATGCCTGGCAAGAACACGGCGTGCCACAATGCGGCTATTGCCAAGCCGGCCAGATCATGTCGGCCACGGCCCTGCTGCACAAGACGCCAGCGCCGAACGACCGGCAGATCCGCGAAGCGATGAGCGGCAATATCTGCCGCTGCGGCACCTACACGCGCATTCACGCGGCCATCAAGCATGCCGCAGCGGCCATCAACGCAAAAGGAGCGGCCAAATGAGCATCCCTGAAAACAACCGTGCCCCCGCCTCGCCTGCACGGCGCAACTGGCTCAAGGCGGCCGGCGCGCTGGCCGGTTTGAGCCTGGTGGCCGGCCCCTCCGGCCTGGTGATGGCGGCCGACGCCGTCAAATATGGCGGCGACAAGATGGCCGGCGGCGTGGTCGACGATACCCTGGTATTTCTGTCGATCAGTGCCGACGGCATCGTCACCATCGTGGCGCACCGCTCCGAAATGGGCCAGGGCATCCGCACCAGCTTGCCCATGGTGGCGGCCGACGAACTGGGCGCCGACTGGGCACAGGTACGCGTGCAGCAGGCGCCCGCCGACGAAGCGCGCTACGGCAGCCAGGACACGGACGGTTCGCGCAGCATGCGCCACTCGTTCCGTGCCATGCGCCACGTGGGCGCCACGGCGCGCCTGATGCTGGAAACAGCTGCCGCCGCGCGCTGGGACGTGCCAGTGACGCAAGTCAAGGCCGTCAACCATGCCGTCGTGCATGCGGCCAGCGGGCGCTCACTGTCGTTCGGCGCCCTGGCAGAACAAGCGGCCAAACTGCCGGTGCCGCCGCGCGCGCGCATCAGCCTGAAAACAGCCGGCGAACTGCGCTATATCGGGCAAACCAGCACGCGCGGCATTGACCTGCACGATATCGTCACCGGCAACACCCACTTCGGCATCGACACGCGCCTTGATGGCATGGCGTATGCCGTCATCGCCCGTCCGCCCGTCTTTGGCGGCAAGCTGAAAAGCGTGGACAAAACGGCAGCCCTGAAGGTGCCTGGCGTGCTGCGCATCGTCGAACTGGCGGGCAGTCCGCCACCAGCCATGTTCAATCCGCTCGGTGGCGTAGCCGTCATCGCCAGCAATACCTGGGCCGCCATCAAGGGCCGCGAAGCGCTGCTGCTGGAGTGGGAAGACGGCCCGAACGGCACCTACGATTCAAAGGCTTTCCGCAAGACGCTGGAAGCGGCCGTGCGCCAGCCGGCCAAGCCGGCGCGCGACCAGGGCCAGACGGTGGCCACTCTGACCGCCACTGCCGCCACGCGCAAACTCAGTGCCGAATATTATCTGCCCCACCTGGCGCACGCCACCATGGAGCCGCCCGCCGCCACCGTGCGCATCGTCGATGGCAAGGCCGAAGTGTGGGCCTGCGTGCAAGCGCCGCAGGCGACGCGCAGCAACGTGGCCACGGCACTGGGTCTGGCGTATGACGACGTGACCGTCCACGTGACCCTGCTGGGCGGCGGTTTCGGGCGCAAATCAAAACCCGATTTCGCCGTCGAGGCGGCGCTGCTGTGCAAGGCCATGGATGGCGCGCCCGTCAAGCTGACGTGGACGCGCGACGACGACCTGCAGCATGACTATCTGCACACGGTGTCGGTCGAACGGCTGGAAGCGTCGCTCGACGCAAAAGGCATGCCGACGGCCTGGCTGCACCGCACGGCCGCACCCACCATCGCCTCGACCTTTGCCGCCGGTGCGAACCAGCAGGCGCCGTTCGAGCTGGGCATGTCGGCCATCAACGTGCCATTCGCCATTGCAAACATCCGCGTCGAAGTACCCGAAGTGCCGGCCCACACGCGCATCGGCTGGTTCCGTTCCGTCTCGAATATTCCGCACGCATTCGCCATACAGTCGTTCACGGCCGAACTGGCGCACGCGGCAAAGAAGGACCACCGCGACTACCTGCTGGCGCTGCTCGGCCCGGCGCGCAAAATCAACCCGGCCGACCTGTCCGATGGCTGGAACTATGGCGAAGATCCGGCCAAGTACCCGGTCGACATCGGTCGCATGCGCCACGTGATCGAGCTGGCGACAGCCAAGGCGGGCTGGGGCCGCAAATTGCCCAAGGGCCGGGGGCTGGGGCTGGCCGTGTCTTACAGCTTTGTCACCTATGTGGCGGCCGTGATCGAGGTGGAGATCAATGCGGCCGGTGAAGTCATCGTGCCCAGGGTCGATATCGCCATGGATTGCGGCCCGCAGATCAACCCGGACCGCGTGCGTTCGCAGATCGAAGGCGCTTGCATCATGGGCCTGTCCCTGGCCATGAGCGGCGAAATCAGCTTCAAGAATGGCCGGGTCGAGCAAAGCAATTTCCACGACTACAGCGTGCTGCGCGCCGCCGATGCGCCGCACGTGATCCATACGCACCTGGTGCCCGGCACCCTCGATATGGAACTGGGTGGCGTGGGCGAACCGGCCACGCCGCCTATCGCGCCGGCCCTGTGCAACGCCATCTTCGCCGCCACGGGCAAACGCATCCGCGCCCTGCCCGTGGGCATGCAACTGGCGAAGAAAACCTAACAGTGCCGCGCGGCAGGCAGCTGCAGCGCGGCGGCGGCTACCACGGCGGCGCTGGTGGCCGCCGGTGCTGTATTTGCGCCAGGCACATCATTGCCAGGCAAGTCACTGAGTGGCAGCGCACAACGAAAAAACCGCTGATCCTCTTGCGAGAAATCAGCGGCTTCGAAATGGTTGCGGGGACAGGATTTGAACCTGTGACCTTCGGGTTATGAGCCCGACGAGCTGCCAGACTGCTCCACCCCGCACTCGAATTATATACCAGATTGTTGCGCGGCGTAAAGGGCAAGATTTGACAAATGATTCTACCCCCTCCTGCCCCGCGTCCCGCAGCTTACCCTTGGCCAGGAATGAAAAAAGCCGCTGATCTTTTGCAAGAATCAGCGGCTTTCAGGTATTGGTTGCGGGGACAGGATTTGAACCTGTGACCTTCGGGTTATGAGCCCGACGAGCTGCCAGACTGCTCCACCCCGCAGACGAATTATAAGGGCAAACGGGCAGCTTAGGCAATAGCTATCTCAACTTAAACTGCAATAGAGCTATTTAATAAAAGTGTGTCAAAAAGTACGTAAAAAGGCGCGGCCAGTTGCCGCTTGCCATTGTGTCGGCCTGTCACGCCACGGCGCACGCAATAGGTGTACAGTAGGCGTTACACTATAGCCTTCCCCGATGCCACCCCTATCCCAAGCCCGCCCATGAAATTTTGCTCCGAATGCGCCCATCCTGTCAGCCTCTCCCTTCCGGAGGGCGACAACCGTCTGCGCTATGTCTGCGCCAACTGCGACGCCATCCATTACCAGAACCCGAAAATGGTGGTCGGCTCCATCCCCGTCTGGGAAGAGGATGGCCAGTTGCAGATCTTGCTGTGCAAGCGGGCCATCGAGCCGCGCCTGGGCTACTGGACCCTGCCGGCCGGCTTCATGGAAAACGACGAAACCACGTCCGACGCGGCCGAGCGCGAAACGGTGGAGGAAGCGGGCGCCAATATCGAGCTGGGCCCGCTGTTTTCGCTGCTCAACGTACAGCGCGTGCATCAGGTGCACCTGTTCTACCTGGCGCGCTTGCGCGACCTCGATTTCGCGCCGGGCATCGAAAGCCTGGAGGTGCAGCTATTTACGCAAGCGCAAATCCCCTGGGATGACCTGGCCTTCCCCACCATTCGCACCACGCTGGAACTGTTCTTTGCCGACCGCGTAAACATTCGCGAGGGCGGCAGCTACGGTTTCCATACGGGCGACATCACGCGCCCGATGCCGCGCCCGGATGCAGAGCAAGCTCCCGAGTAAGCCTACACCACCTGCCACCTTTGACCGCCGCATGATTACCTGGCTAGACATCCACACCCCGTTCCCCGACGTCTCGCGCGCCCTGACCGAGGAAGCGCCCGGTCTGCTGGCGGCCGGCGCCGACCTGTCGCCCGCGCGCCTGCTCGACGCCTACAAGCGCGGCATCTTCCCCTGGTTTTCCGAAGGTCAGCCCATACTCTGGTGGAGCACCGACCCGCGCATGGTGCTCATGACGGAGGACTTCAAGGTCTCCGACAGCCTGGCCAAGGCGATCCGCAAGGTCGAGCGCAGCGCCGCCACGGACGGACGCTGGCAACTGCGCTTCGATAGCGACTTCGACGCCGTAATGCGCGCCTGCGCCGCACCACGCAAGGATGGCCCTGGCACCTGGATTTCCGACGAAATCATCGCCGGCTACACGGGCTTGCACAAGCTGGGCTATGCGCATTCGTCGGAGCTGTGGCTGGACGGGGAACTGGTGGGCGGCGCATATGGCGTGTCGATAGGACGCATGTTCTACGGCGAATCGATGTTCGCGCGCGTCTCGGATGGCTCGAAGATTGCGCTAGCGCAACTGGTACGTTTTTTGAGAGCGCGTGGCGTGACCATGATCGACTGCCAGCAAGAAACAAAACACCTGGCCTCGCTAGGCGCACTACCCATTTCGCGCGCATGCTTCCTGGCGCATGTACGCATCGCCATTGAAGCGGCGCAAATCACCGATTGGCAGACTGCAACGCCAGCGTAAAAAAGCTATGATAACGCCACGCAGAGCTCCATTGCCGCGGCCAGACCAGACAGGATCAGCATGACGCACCTGAACGAACTACCGTTTGCCACCCTGCAGTTCTACACGACAGCGCCCTACCCGTGCAGCTACCTCGACGAGCGCCAGGCGCGCTCACAGGTGGCCACACCTTCGCACCTGATCAACAGCGACGTGTATTCGGAACTGGTGCGCAACGGCTTTCGCCGCAGCGGCATCTTCACCTACCGCCCGTATTGCGATGGCTGCCAGGCCTGCATTCCCGTGCGCGTGGTCATGGAGTCCTTCACACCCAACCGCAACCAGCGCCGCGCATGGAGCCGGCACGCCGACCTGCAGGCGGGCGTGGCCAACCTGTCCTTTCTTGACGAGCACTACGAGCTGTATCTGCGCTACCAGAGCACGCGCCACGCCGGTGGCGGCATGGACCAGGACAGCCGCGACCAGTACGCGCAATTCCTGCTGCAAAGCCGGGTCAACACGCGCCTGGTGGAATTTCGTGATGCTAGCGGCACGCTGCGCATGGTCAGCATCATCGACGTGCTGGCCGATGGCCTGTCGTCCGTCTATACTTTTTTTGATCCCGACGTGGCGGGCGCCTCCTACGGCACCTATAACGTGCTGTGGCAAATCGCCCAGGCGCGCGAACTGGGCCTGCCGTATGTCTACCTGGGCTACTGGATCGCGCAAAGCCCGAAGATGGCCTATAAAATCAACTTCAAGCCGCTGGAAGCACGCATCAAGGGGCAGTGGGTGATCTTGTAAATTAAACCCAACGGCAGACACTGGGGTCGTACCCTGAGGGTACGACCCCGGCCCTTGCTATTGGGGTCGAATTGCCACCCTACTTGCTCTTGTCCGGAAACGCCGGACGTGCAGGCAGCACAGGCGGGTTCTTCGCCAGTTCGGCCTGGATCACTTGAATCGCCTTTTCCAACTGCGGATCGCGCCCGGCGATGACGTCGGCCGGCGTTTGCTCGACTTCGATATCGGGCGGCACGCCTTCGTTTTCCACGCCCCAGCCGTTTTCGCGCGTCCAGAACGCCAGGTTCGGCGCCGTGATGAAGCCGCCGTCCATCAACACGGGAAAGCCGAGCACGCCCACCAGGCCACCCCACGTCGCCTTGCCGATCAGCGGCCCCATATTATTTTTGCGAAACATCCACGGCAGCAGGTCGCCGCCCGAGCCGGCCGTCTCGTCGATCAGCATGGCGCGCGGCCCCTGGATCGAGGCCGACGGCGTCTTCATGTCGGCGCCGTAGCGCATGGTCCACCAGGCGATTTCCTTCTTTTGCAAGATCTCGATGTAGTAATCGGCCACGCTGCCGCCGCCATTGAAACGCTCGTCGACGATGATGGCCTGCTTGTCCGCCTGCGGGAAGAAATAGCGCTTGAAGTAGGTGTGGCCCAGGCTTGCCGTATTGGGCACGTACACGTACGCCACTTTGCCGCCGGTTGCCGCATGGACCTTGCGCATATTGCCTTCGATCCAGTCGCGGTTGCGCAAGGCATCTTCGGTCGCCACCGGCACCACGCTGATCGTGCGCGCGCCCTTGCCGTCGGCCGATGGCCCTACGGTCAGGTCGACGGCCTTGCCGGCCGTGTTTTCAAACGCGCTGTACAAATTGGTCGGCGGCAGCAAAGGACGACTATCGACGGCCAACAGGTACTCGCCCGCCTTGACGTTCAGGCCCGGCTCCGTCAGCGGCGCGCGCAGGGCCGGGTTCCAGTTCAAGCCGCCATACACCTTCTTGAAGCGGTAATGCCCGTCGCGCACTTCGTAATCGGCTCCCAGCAAACCACCGGGCACCTTCTTCGCCTCGATAAAATCGTCGCCGCCGCCACTGCGATGGTGGCCCACGGCCAGTTCGCTGCACATCCACTGGATCAAACGATTCAGGTCGGCGCGGCTCGACAGCTCGGGCAGGAAGACGGCGTACTTGTCGCGCATGGCCTTCCAGTCCACACCATGCATGCCCGGGTCATAGAAATAATCGCGATTGATACGCCAGACCTCGTTGAAAATCTGCGTCCACTCGGCGCGCGGATCGGCTTTTACCTCGATGGCATCGACCTTGATCTTGCCTTCGCCGGGCGCCAGCAGCTTGCCCGTGGCGCTACCCATGGCCCAGTTATCCTTCTGGCGGTACAGCAGCTTCTTGCCGTCGGCCGACACTTCGAAATCGTCTGCCTCCGCCACCACGGTTTCCGCCTTGCGCTCCTTCAAATCAAAACGCTGTACGGCCTTCTTGCCATCGCTTTCGCGCAGCAGGAAAATCTGCCCCGCAGCGCCAGCGGCCAGGCTGGAGAACTGCGCGGCCGGCAACGGCAAGTCGACGATGCGCGTGGCGATGCCGTCGAAATCGATGGCTATCGGCGCCACCGGCGCCACCGCCACTTTCGGGTCGTCGCGGCCCGTCTTCGGGTCGACCTTCGCTTCGCTCTTCGCTTCCGGTTCTGCCTTCGCCGTGTCTTTTTTGGCGTCTGTGCTGGCGGCTTTCTCTTCGTCGCTTTCCTTGATCAGGGGCGACGGCAGATCGCGCCGCAGCACGGCCATCCACACGGTGCGCGTCACCAGGTTGTCTTCGTTCTGCTGGGAGAACCAGTTATTACTGGGCCCCGCATTGGTCGACGCGAAGAAATACAAGTACTTGCCGCTCTTGTCGAACACGGGTTCGGCCACGTCGGACAAGCCATCGGTCACCGGCATGGACTTGTTCTGCTCGATGGAATAAATGTAGGCGCTGCGCGTGTAGGTAGGCGAATTGAGCGTGTAGGCCAACCACCGCGAATCGGGCGCCCACGAGGCGCGCATGCTCTTGTCCACGCCATACATAGCTTCCGTGGCGACCTTTTGCAGCTTGCCCGTGCCGACGTCGATCACATACATGCTCCAGCCATTGTCGGCAAACGCAATCTTCTTGCTATCGGGCGACCAGACCGCGTTGTCATAAAAGCCGCTGCCATTGAGCTTGAATTTCTTCACGGCGCCCTTGCCATCCTGCGCGCGCACATGCAGTTCATATTCGCCCGGCTCGTCCGAGAAATACGCGACCGAGCGGCCATCGGGCGACCAGACCGGCGTGCGCTCGTGGGCGCCGGCCGTCTGCGTCAGGTTGCGCACGTCGCCCTTGTCGGCGGGGATGGTGACGATCTCGCCCCGGTATTCAAAGGCGACGCGCGCGCCCGATGGCGAAATCGATGCGTCGCGGATGTATTTTGCATTCTTCACCCAGCGCGGGCGCGTCTGCCCCAGGTCGCTGGCCACGCCGATGGTCAGTTTGTGCGCCTGGCCGCTGGCGATATCGAAGGCGTGCAGGTAGCCGGCCTGCTCGTAGACGATCGTGCCGTTCGCCGCCGCCGCGTTCAGCACGGGGAAATCTGCGTGCTGCGTCAACTGGCGCACGGCTTTCGTCTTGACGTCGTAGGCAAACAGGTTGAATTCGCCGCTGCGGTCGGAACGGAAGTAGACGGTGTCCCCCAGCCAGATGGGATCGACGTCATTCGAACGCGTGCTCGGCTGGGGGATTTTTTCGATGGATTTGTCGCTGGAGGAAAACAGCCACAGCCAGGAGTTGGTGCCCCCCCGGTAGCGCTTCCACTGCTTGAAGGCAGGCATCAGCGGGTTGTAGGCGATGCGCTTGCCATCGGGCGAATAGGTGGCGCGCGAGGCGTTGGGGATCTCCAACTGGGTTTCCACGCCGCCCGCCACCGGCACCGTAAACAGCTTCTGGAAGCGGTTGTTGAAGGCGGCGCGGGGCGAAGTGAACATCACGCACTGGCCATCGGGCGTGAACGATTGCGCCAGATCGGCACCGGGGTGGAAAGTCAGGCGGCGCGGCACGCCGCCCGCCGCCGCGATCACATACACGTCGATATTGCCGTCAATGTTCGCGCTGTACGCGATCTGGCTGCCATCGGGCGAAAACACCGGATTGGACTTTTCCCCCAGGTCGGAAGTGAGGCGCCGCGCGCCGCCGCCATCGAGGTTCGACAGCCACACATCGCCCGCATAAATGAAGGCGATGTGGCGGCTCGATACAGCCGGTTCGCTCAGCATGCGGGTGTCTTGCGTATTGGGCAGGGCCAGGGCCGAATGGCTCAGCAGCAGTGCGCTGGCGGCGGCGATGGCCGTCAAGATGCGTGTCTTTTTCAATCGGTGTCTCGCTTATAGAAGTCAACAGAACAGAGAAAAAACAGGAAGGTCCGTAGCCCGATGCGAATGAATAAAGAAGCAATATTGCATCAGACCAAAAAGAACTATACACCCGGCAGCGGCGCGGAACACGGTAAAATACGCCACTTATTTCGCGCACCGCCAGCCCGTCCCGGTAGCGCGCACACCAACTCAAAGCGCCCCATGTCTGAAAAATTCCTGTACTCCCTCGCTCGCCCGCTGCTGTTTTCGATGGATGCCGAAGCGGCCCACCATCTCACCCTGCCCACCCTGAAACGCGCTAGCGCGCTGGGCTTGACGAAGCTGGGCGGAAAGCCCGCTGCCGATCCGCGCACGGTGATGGGCATTACCTTCCCCAATCCCGTGGGCCTGGCCGCCGGTCTGGACAAGGATGGCGCCTACATCGATGCGCTGGCCGACCTCGGTTTCGGCTCTATCGAAGTGGGCACCGTCACGCCGCGCGCGCAGGCGGGCAATCCGAAACCGCGCATGTTCCGCCTGCCGCAGGCACAGGGCATCATCAATCGCATGGGCTTTAACAATGGCGGCGTGGACGCCTTCGTGGCCAACGTGCAGGCGTCGAAGTTTTACCAGCAGCGCGCCGGCGTGCTGGGCCTGAACATCGGCAAGAACGCCGACACGCCCATCGAGCGGGCGGCCGACGACTATCTGCTGTGCCTGGAAAAAGTCTACCCTTACGCCAGCTATGTGACGGTGAACATCTCTTCGCCGAACACCAAGAATTTGCGCCAGTTGCAAGGTGCGTCCGAACTCGACGCCCTGCTGTCGCAGCTCAAAGATGCCCAGGCGCGCCTGGCGGACAAGCACAAGCGCTACGTGCCGCTGGCCCTCAAAATCGCACCGGACATGGATGGCGAACAAGTCAAAAGCATCGCCGAGTCACTCACGCGCCACCGCATCGACGGCGTCATCGCCACCAACACGACCCTGTCGCGCAGTGCCGTCGAAGGCATGCCGCACGGCGCGGAAGCGGGCGGCCTGTCGGGCGCGCCCGTGTTTGCGCTGTCGAACAATGTCATCCGCCTGCTGAAGGCGGAACTGGGCGACGCCTTGCCCATCATCGGCGTGGGCGGCATCATGCAGGGCAAGGATGCCTTGGCCAAGTTCGAGGCAGGCGCGCAGCTGGTGCAGTTGTACAGCGGCCTGATTTATGCTGGCCCGGCGCTGATCAAGGATTGCGCCCGCGCGCTGCGCGGCAAGCAAGCCCGCTAAGGACCGCGCATGGAAAAGATCAAGCTGGGTTCGAGCAACCTGGAAGTGAGCCGGATCTGCCTGGGCACGATGACCTTCGGCGAACAGAACACGCAAGCCGAAGCGCACAGCCAGCTCGATTATGCGCTGGAACGCGGCATCAACTTCGTCGACACGGCGGAAATGTACCCGGTGATGGCCAGCGCCCAGACGCAGGGCAGCACGGAGCGCTATATCGGCAGTTGGCTGAAGAAAAGCGGCAGGCGCGCCGACATTGTGCTGGCCAGCAAAGTGGCCGGGCCGAACTCGCGCATGCACTGGATACGCAAGGGCAAGACGGACCACGACGCGGTCAATATCCGCGCCGCCGTCGAAGACAGCTTGCGCCGGCTGCAGACAGAACACATCGACCTGTATCAGTTGCACTGGCCCAGCCGCAACCTGCCCATCTTCGGCGCCAGCGTCTACAACCCGCGCAAGGAACACGCCGCGGTGGCCATCGAAGATACCCTGGCCGTGCTGGGCAAGCTGGTCGAGGAAGGCAAGATCGGCCACATCGGCGTGTCGAACGAATCGTCGTGGGGCGTGTGCGAATTCATTAAGCAGGCCGAGCTGAAAGGCTTGCCACGCATCGCATCCATCCAGAACCTGTACAACCTGACGGCGCGCCATTTCGAGACGAGCTTGCTCGACGAAACCTGTCACCGCGAAAACGTCGGCTTGCTGGCCTACAGCCCGCTCGCTTTCGGCCAGTTGACGGCGAAATACCTCGACGATCCGCAGGCCAAGGGCCGCCTGACACACTTCCCGGCCGGCTGGAGTCCCCGCTACGTGCGCCCTGCCACCATCGCGGCAGCCAGCGAGTATGCGGCGCTGGCCCGCGCGCACGGCTTGACGCCGGCGCAACTGGCGCTGGCCTGGTGCTACTCGCGCTGGTTCGTCACCTCGACCATCATCGGCGCCACCAGCGTGGCGCAATTGCAGCAAAATATCGACGCGCAGCAAATCACCTTGTCGCCGGAACTGGTGGCGGCCGTCGACGCCATCCACGCCAGAGCGCCCAATCCGGGGCAATAAACGCCCCTTGCCTGGCGGTGCATGCCGCCGCCAGGCAAGCAAGGCAGACACATAGTCGTATTTATACAACAGCGGGCCATTTACTGACGTGCGCCATTGCAGCCGCGCCATGCCCGGTCGTATGCTGAAAACGAGGCGATATGCGCGATTCGCGCCATGTTCACGTGCTTAAGCTATTTATTGCATATCGATAGACAGAACGAATCGTAAGCACGCCACGTCGCCGCTGTTAATCTGCTTGCATCACCGGACCGCCATGGTCCGCGCATCCACCAACCGAAGAGATATTGTCGATGAGTTCAAGTACCGTCCGCTCCCAGCATCGCGCCCTGCCCGTGAAAACCGTCATCGCCGCCAGCCTGATCGCCTGCTTCAGCCTGCCGATGCAGGCACAAGCGCAGCAAGAACTGCCGGCCGAAGGGGAATTGCAATCGGTGGTGGTCACTGGCACCTTCGCCAAGAACCGCCGCACCATCGATTCCGAATCGCCGGTCGACATCCTCACTTCGCGCGACCTGCAAAGCACGGGTTCGGGCGAATTGGCCACCGTGCTGGCACGCCTGCTGCCATCGTTGAACTTTGCCCGCGCCACGGGCGCCGACGCCAGCGATGCCGTGCGTCCGGCGCAGCTGCGCGGCCTGTCGCCCGACCAGACTCTGGTACTGGTGAACGGCAAGCGCCGCTATACTTCGGCCGTCGTTAACGTCAATGGCTCGCTGGGCCGCGGCTCGGCGCCCGTCGACCTGAACGCCATTGCCCTGGCCGCCATCGACCACGTCGAAGTGCTGCGCGATGGCGCGGCGGCGCAGTACGGCTCGGACGCGATTGCCGGCGTGATCAACATCATCCTGAAAAAAGGCGCGGCCGGCGGCGATATCGAAGTGGGCTATGGCCAGACGCAGGAACGCGACGGCAAGCAAAAATCCATCAAAGGTTCGGCCGGCTTCGCCCTGGGCGACGACGGCTGGGTGCGCGTCTCGGCCGAAGTGGCCGAACGTGACCCGACCAACCGCGCCGGCGCCGATTTCCGCAATCCGCTGGAACCGCGCTACGGCAAGGTCAACCAGCGCTATGGCGACCCGGAAAGCAAGCCGGCCACCGTCTTCATCAACAGCGAATACCATATCAATGACAATGTGGACTGGTATGCCTTCGGCAATTACGGCGTGCGCGATACCTCGGCCGCTGCCACCTGGCGCACGGCATTGATACAGAACACAGACACCAAGGTCTACTCGCAGCGCACGCCGCTCTTCCCCGAGGGCTTTTTGCCACTGCAAAACAGCACCCTGACGGACCAGTCCATCGTCACAGGCTTGCGCGGCGAAGCGGCCGGCTGGCGCTGGGATGCCAGCATCAATTACGGCAGCAACAAGTTCGAACTGGACTTGGACAACACGGTCAACCAGTCGCTGGGCGCGAACAGCCCCACGCACTTCTATGTCGGTTCACTGAAAAATGAACAGACCGTGTTCAACCTCGATGCGGCGCGCGAATTTCCCGTCGCTTACTTTACGGGGCCGCTGACGGTGGCCGTGGGCGCCGAAGCACGCCATGAAAAGTACAGCATCGGCGCCGGCGACGCGGCCTCGTATACGGGTAGCGGCTCACAAGGCTTTGCCGGCTTCCGTCCTGCCAACGCCGGTAGCCACTCGCGCCACAACGAGTCGATCTATGTGAACCTGGAAGCGGAAGCGACGAAGAAGCTGTCCGGTGGCGTGGCCCTGCGCCATGAGCGCTACAGCGATTTCGGCAGCACCACCTCGGCCAAGGGTTCGGCCCGCTACTCGTTCAGCGATACCCTGTCGCTGCGCGGCACCGTGTCGAGCGGCTTCCGCGCGCCGTCGCTGGCGCAGCAACACTACACCATCACCACCACCAACTTCCAGGTCGTCAACGGCCTCAATACGCCGATCGAGACGGGCACCTTCGCTGTCAACACGGCGCAGGCGCGCGCACTCGGTGCGCAAGACCTGAAACCGGAAAAAGCCCGTAACTACAGCCTGGGCCTGCAATTCCAACCGAGCCGCAACTTCACGACGACGGTGGACGCCTACCGCATCGACATCGATAACCGCATCCTGTTCTCGGCCAATTTGGTACTCAGCGATGCGTTGAAAAACGTCCTGGCCGCACAGGGCACGCCAGTGGGCTCGGGGCGCTACTTCACCAACGCCGTCGACACGCGCACGGAAGGCGTGGACATCGTCAGCACCTACCGCATCGACCTGCAGGAGAAGGATCGCCTGGACCTCACGGTGGCGTACAACCACAACAAGAGCACGGTACGGAAAATCGCCGACAATCCAGCCATCCTGACGGCCAACAACTTGAAACTGATCGACCGCCAGAGCATCGACCGCATCACGGTGGCGTCGCCGAAGGATAAATTCAGCCTGGCCGCCGACTACAGCTTCGGCATCTGGAATGCGCACGGCGTCGTGACGCGCTACGGCAGCTTCACCGTGCCGCAAAACAATGCCACGCTGGACCAGACGTATGACCCGCAATGGGTGCTGGACGTCTCCGCTTCCGTGAAACTGGGCAAGAACTGGCGCCTGGTGGCCGGCATCGACAACGTCACCAACCGCTATCCGGCACAAGTGACAAGCGCGGGCAACCTGAACGTCAACGGCACCCAGCCGTACAGCATCTTCGCGCCAAACGGCTTCAACGGCCGCTATTACTATGCCAAGGCCGGTTATAGCTGGTAAACAGCCCTCTGCCATGTAAAAAGCCCGGAATGCATCGCGTTTCCGGGCTTTTTTCTTATCTTGCTCCCGCAGGCGCGTCAGGCTCGGACGCGGCGACGGCGCGCGACAAAACCGACCAGGCCAAGGCCCAGTATCAGCATGCCGTAAGTCGCTGGCTCAGGTACTGCCGAGACGGAGTTGAACGCGCGGAAATTGCTCAGGCCACGCGGCAGATTGGCAATGCTAAAAACCGTATTGGCGGCAAGCGGCGTGGCCCAATGGAACAACAGTTCGCCACGGCCATAATGCACGGCCAGGTAGTCAAAGCTGGATTTGACGGTGAACGAACCGGACTTGCTGCTGGCCAAGTCTCCCTGGGCAGCAAAGACCAAAGAACCGGTACCACTGGACGGCAAGCCAAATTTGCTGCTGACCAAGCTCAAGATAGCGGCCGCGCTTTGCGCCCCGGGCGGATTGGCACCGTCGTACACCCATACGCTGGCGGCAGCGACAGGACCGTAGGTGACGCTCGTGCCGCCCACCGTGAAGCCGCCCTGGGCCGGGTTGCTGATCTCGACCCAGCTGGCCGCGCTGGCCAGCGGCGCCAGGACGGCCGACACGCTAAGGCATAGTCCCAATACTGCCTGTTTCGTCTTGTTCATAGACTTCCCCTAGATTTCATTTCACCAAAGTAACTTAGTTATCTTTTTTGTTATCTCACTTGCACATGGGGAAAGATATCATCAAGGAAACGCAAATACAATTAGAGAAACGTCTTTTACCATTGGTATTTTTAATCGACCCCATCCATTTATTGCCGGTAGCGTCTCTCGTGGGGCGTGCCATCATTCCAGCCATGGCCAGGCGCAGCTGCCGCAAACAGGATTGTTGTAAATCGGTACAAAATATATCCGGATGACGATATAGCTCTGCGGCAATGGCAAGCCTGAAGCGATGCATGCTCAATCAGGCTTAGCTGTGTAGCGGATGGAACGGTGCATGATAGCTACGCGCGCGCCAGGGCCAGCCTGACGCGCGCGCAGAGCGCGTCCGTAGTCTAGAGACTACAGAGCTTCCTCGCCCGCCATGGCGCGGTCGATGTCTTCACGCGTCAAGTCCGGCGCCAGTTGCAGGATGAACTCGTAGGCGTAGGCACGCAGGTAAGCGCCGCGGCGCACGGCCAGGCGTGTCGTATTGATCGCGAACAAATGTGATGCTTCTACCGCCTGCAGCCCCTTGTCGCGGCCATGATCAAAAGCCATCGACGCCACAATGCCCACGCCCAGGCCCAGTGCCACGTATTGCTTGATGACGTCGGAATCCATGGCCGTCAAAATAATATCGGTGGCCACGCCTGCCTTGGCGAACGCATCGTCGATATGACCACGTCCCGTGAAGCCCTTGTCATAGGTAATCAAGGGATATTTGGCCAAGTCTTCCAGGCCGATGGGTGCATGCGCGAGCAGCGGATGGCCGTCCGGTACAACAATCAGATGACTCCAGCGGTAGCAGGGGAACGATACCAGATCGGGAAACTGGCTCAAGCCTTCCGTGGCGATGCCGATATCGGTCTTGCCAGACAGCACCCATTCTGCGATGTGCTCGGGCGCGCTTTGTTGTAGCGCAATACGCACCTCGGGATAGGCGGCGCGGAAGCCCTGCACCACTTTCGGCAGCGCATAGCGCGCCTGCGTGTGGGTGGCTGCCACCGACAAGGTACCGCTGGTCTGGCCGCTGTATTCGAGGCTGGCCTGTTGCAGGTTTTCCGCCTCGATCAAGAGGCGGTCAACGATCTTCAGGATACCCTTTCCCGGCTCGGTCAAGCCCGTCAAGCGCTTGCCGTTGCGCTCGAAGATGACCACGCCCAGCTCGTCTTCGAGTTCGCGAATTTGCCGGCTCACGCCAGGCTGCGAGGTGAACAGGGCGTTCGCCACTTCCGTCAGGTTATAGCCGCGGCGGGCCGCTTCGCGGATCGAGCGCAGTTGTTGAAAGTTCATGGCGTTCCAATATTAAGTTCGGGTGGGTTCGACAAAGACACGCAAGCGCTTTGGACGCACGACCAAGGTCTCGCCTTCCTTTAGCTGTAAATGGGTAAAACGCTCGTTCGACATCACAGCTTCGATCAGCTCGCTGTTATCGAGGCGCTGCAAGTCCAACTGGGCCAGCGGGCCAATCGCATGGGCGCGGCTCAGTTTCACTACAATGCCTTCGGCGCCTTGCGTGTAGCGGTCGATTTCCAGGTCATGCGGACGCACATAGGCCGTGCCCTTGCTATCGCTCACGCCCGCGTAATCGGGCACCTCGAAGCTGGCGTCGCCGGTGGCCATTACGCCTTCATGCACGCGGCCGTGGAACAGGTTGACGTTGCCCAGGAAGCCATAGACGAAAGGCGAGGCCGGATGGTTGTACACTTGCTCAGGGGAACCGAGTTGTTCGACGGTGCCCTTGTTCATCAGCACCACTTGATCCGCCACTTCCAGCGCTTCTTCCTGGTCATGCGTGACGAAAATGCTGGTGACGTGCAAGTCGTCATGCAGGCGGCGCAGCCAACGGCGCAATTCCTTGCGCACCTTGGCATCCAAAGCGCCGAACGGTTCATCGAGCAGCAGCACGCGCGGCTCGACAGCGAGGGCGCGCGCCAGGGCGATGCGCTGGCGCTGCCCCCCCGACAGCTGCGGCGGATAGCGGTCGGCCAGCCAGTCCAGCTGCACCAGTTCCAGCAACTCTTTCACTTTGCGGCGGATCTGGTCTTCCGACGGACGCTCGCTGCGCGATTTCACGCGCAAGCCGAAGGCCACGTTTTCAAATACCGTCATGTGCTTGAACAGCGCGTAGTGTTGAAACACGAAACCGACTTGCCGCTCGCGCACGTGGCGGTTAGACGCATCTTCGCCGTCCAGCAGCACCTGGCCGCTGTCCGGGTGTTCCAGGCCGGCAATAATGCGCAGCAATGTTGTCTTGCCGCAGCCGGATGGGCCCAGCAGTGCAGTCAATTCACCGGTTGGAAAATCCAGAGAGATATTGTCGAGGGCGACGAAATCGCCGAAGCGCTTGTGGATGTTGTTAACTGCGATGGTCATATCAGTGCTCCGTAGAACGTAAGGCGGAATCGTCGGCGTCGCTCTCGTTCAAACGCCACTCAATGAAAGCTTTCAAGGCCAGGGTCACCAGGGCCAGCAGGGCCAGCAAGGAGGCGACGGCAAACGCGGCGGCGAAGTTGTACTCGTTGTACAAAATTTCCACCTGCAGCGGCATGGTGTTGGTTTCTCCGCGAATATGACCGGACACGACCGAGACGGCACCGAACTCGCCCATGGCGCGCGCATTGCACAGGATCACGCCATACAACAAACCCCATTTAATATTGGGCAAGGTCACGCGGCGGAAAGTATTCCAGCCCGAGGCGCCCAGCACGATGGCGGCCTCTTCCTCTTCGCTGCCCTGCGACTGCATCAGCGGGATCAATTCGCGCGCCACAAAGGGGAAGGTAATGAAGATAGTGGCCAGCACGATGCCAGGCACGGCAAACAAAATCTTGATATCGTGCGCCTGCAGCCACGGACCGAACCAGCCCTGGGCGCCAAACATCAGCACATAGATCAGGCCGGAAATCACGGGCGAGACGGAAAAGGGCAAGTCGATCAGGGTCAGCAGGATGCTCTTGCCGCGAAACTCAAACTTGGCGATGCACCAGGACGCCGCCACGCCAAACACCAGGTTCAGCGGCACGGCGATGGCCGCCGTGATCAGGGTCAGTTTAATGGCGGAAATCGCGTCGGGGTCGATGACGGCGGCGATATACGCTTCCCAGCCCTTCTTGAACGCTTCGGCAAACACGGCCACCAGGGGCACGATCAGGAACGTCGTCAGGAACAGCAAGGCGATGCTGATCAATACCGTGCGCACCCACAACGGTTCCAGCACGACGGGACCGACATTGGGCGCAAAACGGCGCGCTGTTGGCAGCGCATCTTTCACTTGCGCCACCGCAGAGACATTGATACTCATGATTTTTTCGCCTTTCCGCGCGTCCATGCTTGCAGCAGGTTAATTGTCAACAGCAGCAGGAAGGACACCACCAGCATCACCACGGCAATGGCCGTGGCGCCCGCGTAATCGTATTGCTCCAGCTTGGTAATAATGAACAGCGGCGTGATTTCCGACACCATCGGCATGTTGCCGGCGATAAAGATCACGGAACCGTACTCGCCCGTGGCGCGCGCAAAGGCCAACGCAAAGCCCGTCAGCAAGGATGGCAGAATCGTGGGGAAGATCACGCGGATAAACGTTTGCAGGGAATTGGCGCCCAGGCTGGCGGCCGCTTCTTCCAATTCTTTTTCCGCGTCTTCCAGCACCGGTTGCACGGTGCGCACCACAAACGGCAAGCCGATGAAGGTCAGCGCCACCACCACGCCCAGCGGCGTGAACGCCACCTTGATGCCCAGCACGCCTTCGATGAACTGGCCGAACCAGCCGTTCGACGAGTACAGGGCTGTCAGGGTGATGCCGGCCACGGCCGTCGGCAAGGCGAACGGCAAGTCGACCAGCGCGTCGATGATGCGCTTGCCGGGGAAGGTATAGCGCACCAGCACCCAGGCCAGGATGCCGCCGAACACCACATTGAGCAGCGCGGCGATCAGCGAAGCGCCAAACGTCAATCGGTACGACGCCATCACGCGGTCGGACGTAACGGCGCTGAAGAAGGCGTCCCACGTCATGGTGAACGTTTTCAGGAACACCGACGAGAGTGGAATGAGGACGATCAAGGCCAGGTAAAAGAGCGTGAAGCCGAGCGACAGCTTAAACCCCGGCATGACCCGAAACGGCGCTCCGCGCGCCTTGGGCGGCGCTGCTGATGCTGATGCTGCAGACATAGACACTCCCTCTTATTACATTTTTGAGTTATGGAGTGCAATAATCACATGTATCCGTTATAAAAAGAACTAACCATTTCTCATTTGCTTAGATGAATTTCGCATACTTGCTGGCAGAATCGGTGGACGAAAAAAAACGCACCGGCGAGGTAATGCCGTTCAGTTAAGGGTTTTGGCGTGATTTATGAGCGCCAGTAAATTTGCTAACCCCAGAGGCAAAGAGCTGGGGTCGGACCCTCAGGGTCCGACTCCTGTCCTGGTTCTTGGGCTAAAAATAGCACCACTAACACACTAACTGAACGGCATTACACCGGCGAGGTGCGTTTTTATGGGGAAAGGGTGCCGAATAAAACGTTCAGGGCTAGGCGCGTTGCCGAAGACAGTACGAATGTACGGCGAGGCAATGCAACAACGCCATGGACGTTTTTTCGGTACTCTTACTTGTTGGGCTGCGGCGTCAGGCGCAAATATGGCTTGGCGGCCGTAAAACCCTTCGGATATTTCTGCTTGATCAGCTCCGGGTCTTGCACGGTCAAGGGAATGATGACGTCGTCGCCGTCTTTCCAGTTGCCGGGCGTGGCCACCGTATAGCCGTCCGTCAGTTGCAAGGCGTCGAGGACGCGCAGGATTTCATTGAAGTTGCGGCCCGTGCTGAGCGGATACGTGAGGATCAACCGAACTTTCTTGTTCGGGTCGATGATGAACACGGAGCGCACGGTGGCAGTCAGGGATTGCTCCGGGTGGATCATGTCATACAGCAGCGACACCTTCTTGTCGACGTCGGCGATGATGGGGAAACCCACCACCGTGTTTTGCGTCTCTTCGATATCCTTGATCCAGATCTTGTGCGACTCGGCTGCGTCCACGGACAGGGCGATGGCCTTCACATTGCGCTTGTCGAATTCCGGCTTGAGCTTGGCCGTCAAGCCTAGTTCCGTCGTGCACACAGGGGTAAAGTCGGCCGGATGGGAAAACAGCACTACCCAGGAGTCGCCGGCCCACTCGTGGAACTTGAGCGTGCCGATGGAGCTATCTTGTTCAAAATCGGGGGCGACATCGCCCAGGCGTAAAGTCATCGTGATCTCCTTGAAAAGTTCTGTTGCGCAATGTTCGTTGAGTGCGTTGAATCAGGCTGCCTGACGCGGGCGTTTATCGCTTTGCGCCAGATCAAACAGCGTTTGCAGTTGCGCCTGGCCGTAAACCCAGTCACCGAGGCGCGACTCGGCGTTGATATGACCGAGCGCACCGCCATCAATATACTTGCAATTCCAGCGTCGTGCCCACTGCGCCGCGTGTTCGGCCGTCATCCACGGGTCCGTCTGGCTGGCGATCAATATGCCGGGGCAAGGCAAGCGCTTTTGCGGCAAGGCTTGCGCCACGCCAAACTTGTCGGGATCGGCCGGCCCCACCAGCAGCACGCCGGCCACGCCCTGCGGGTCGCGGGCCAGGCTGTGCACCGTCGTCAGGCAGCCGAAGCTGTGGGCGACGATCAGGGTCGGGCGCGCATCTTGCCGCCGCACCTGGTCCAGGCGCGCCGACCAGGTGCGCAGGTCCGGTTCATGCCAGTTCTCTTGCTCGACGCGCTCGAATTGCGGATACAGGCGCTGCCAGCGGCTCTGCCAGTGCTCGGGACCGCTGTTATGCAAGCCCGGCACGATCAGTACCCGGCAATCGGAAAAACGACGCAGCGCCATGATGGATCCCTTTGCCTGGCAGTCTGGCAATCGTTGCCGATTGCCATCTGATATCTGATGTTACTTGGGTTGGTAGATCTGGTCGAAGATGCCGCCGTCAGCAAAGTGCGCCTTCTGGGCCGCCGTCCAGCCGCCGGCTACTTGCTCGATGCTGAACAGGTTGACCTTGGCGAACTGGGACGCGTATTTCTTCGCCGCCCTGTCCGTTGCTGGACGGTAGTAATTCTTGGCGATGATGTCTTGCCCTTCATCCGTGTACAGGTAGTTCAGGTAAGCCTCGGCCACCTTGCGCGTGCCGTGCTTGTCGGCGAACTTGTCGACGACGGCGACAGGCGGCTCGGCCAGGATGCTGACGGAAGGCGTGATGATGTCAAACTTGCTCGGGCCCAGTTCCTTGACGGCCAGGTAAGCTTCGTTTTCCCAGGCGATCAACACGTCGCCGATGCCGCGTTCAACGAAGGTGGTGGTGGCGCCGCGCGCGCCGGAATCGAGCACGGGCACGTTCTTGTACAGTTTACCGACGAAATCCTTGGCCTTCGCTTCGTTGCCGCCCGGCTGGCGCAGCGCGTAACCCCAGGCTGCCAAATGGTTCCAGCGGGCGCCGCCCGAGGTTTTCGGATTCGGCGTGATGACGGACACACCGGGCTTGATCAAGTCGTTCCAATCCTTGATGCCTTTCGGGTTGCCTTTGCGTACGAGAAACACGATGGTCGAGGTGTACGGCGAGCTATTGTGTGCCAAGCGCTTTTGCCAGTCGGTGGCCAGCAGCTTGTGCTCGGCCAGCGCGTCGATGTCATAGGCCAGGGCCAGCGTCACCACGTCCGCTTCCAGGCCGTCGATGACGGCGCGCGCCTGTTTGCCGGAACCACCGTGCGATTGCTTGATCTTGACGTTATCGCCCGTCTTGCCTTTCCACTGCTTGGCAAACGCCGCGTTCACATCCTGGTACAGCTCGCGCGTCGGGTCATACGACACGTTGAGCAAGGTGATATCGGCAGCCTGTGCCGTTTGCAAAATGGCAAACGCGCTGAGGGCGGCGGCTATGATGATTTTTTTCGACAGCATCTAAGATCCCCGTGTGGTTGAACTTTCAGAGCCACCAGATTACGCCGCAACGACCGCGAAGAGAACGAAGCGTTTCGCCGTTTGATATACATTTTTCGCATATCGACGACACACAACAGGGGTAAAGCAATCGAATAAAGTAGTCAATAATAACGGTTAAACAAGACGACCGCCCAGGTAGCAAAGGCCAGGATGCACGTCAGCAGCACGGCGGCGCTGCCAAAGTCCTTGGCGTTTTTCGACAGTGGATGGCGTTCCAGCGAAATACGGTCGACCACGGCTTCCAGCGCAGAATTGATCAGTTCGACGATCAAGACCAGCAGCAGCACGCCGATCAGCACCAGTTTTTCAAAGGCGGAGATGCGCAGCAGCAAGGCAATGAGCGTGCCGATGATGAACAAACCCAGTTCCTGGCGAAACGCGTGTTCATGGCGCCAGGCCGCCTTCAAGCCGTCGAGCGAGTAAAAAAAGGCGGAAAATATCCGCCTCAAGCCACTTTTACTCTTGAATTCATTTACAGGTTGCATAATTTTCGGTCATTCAAAGTGCGTCTAGTCGACAATTATGACGGCCAGCATGGGAATTGTGACAATTTATTCGCCGAGTATCTCGGGACATTTCACTATTTTTTCACATCATGGTATAAAGATGCATGAATACTGCATTGCACCAAATCCATCATGAAAATTGAACCGGTCGCAGCGCCGAAGACGACGATACAGGTAATCGAACGCATGGTCGCCCTGCTCGATGCCCTGGCCAAATATTCCGACCCGGTCAGCCTCAAGGAATTGTCCAAGGTATCGGGCCTGCACCCGTCGACAGCGCATCGCATCCTCAACGACATGGTGCTGACGCGCTTTGTCGACCGCATCGAACCGGGTACGTACCGATTGGGCATGCGCCTGCTGGAACTGGGCAATGTGGTGAAAAGCCGCCTCAGCGTGCGTGAAGCGGCGCTCGACTTCATGCGCCAACTGCACAAGAAAACCCAGCAAACCATCAACCTGTCGGTGCGCCAGGGCGACGAGATCGTCTACATCGACCGCGCCTTTTCCGAGCGCTCGGGCATGCAAGTGGTGCGTGCCATCGGTGGCCGCGGCCCGCTACACCTGACTTCGACAGGTAAATTATTTCTCTCCGTCGATGAGCCGAAAGCCATCCGCGCTTATGCCACGCGCACGGGCCTGGCCGGGCACAACAAAAATTCCATCACGGATCTGCAAAAACTTGAGCGCGAGTTGAGCCTGGTGCGCGAGCGCGGCTATGCGCGCGACAATGAAGAGCTGGAACTGGGCGTGCGCTGCATGGCCGCCGGCATCCGCGACGACTCGGGCAAGCTGATCGCCGGCCTGTCCATTTCCGCCCCCGCCGACCGCCTGCAAGATGAGTGGCTCGTCGATCTGGTCGAAACGGCCAACCAGATTTCCGTCACCTTGGGTTATATCCCGCAAGACTGACTGAGTACGCCTGACCAAATCTACTGCGCGGCGCGCTTTGCGGCCTGCGATGCTCACCGTACTTAAGTACGGTTGCGCTTCTTAGCCACAAATCACTGCCGCTCGCCACGATTTTGTCAGGCGTTGAACCGTTTGCAATACAACAGCACTGCCTAGTGACAATCAAGCGCCAGGCAGGCTCATATTGGCGGGTTTCAGCGCCTCGAGCCACTTGCGCATGCGTCCTGCATCGGCCGTGCGCGACTGTTTCCCCTTGGAATCGAGGAAGACCATGATCACGGCCCGTCCTTCGATGACAGCCTGCATCATCAAGCAGCGTCCCGCCTCGTTGATAAACCCCGTCTTTTGCAAGCCGATTTCCCAGCCCGGATTGGCCACCAGATGATTCGTATTGCCAAACCGCATAGGCTGGCCGCTGGCTTCGACGATAGCTTTCGGGTCCGTCGAATACTCGCGCAGCAAGGGGTGGTGGAAGGCAGCCATGGCCAGCTTGCCCAAGTCACGCGCGCTGGCCACGTTCATTTTCGACAAGCCGCTCGAATCGACGTAATGCGTATCGAGCATGCCCAGCTGGCGCGCCTTGCTGTTCATGGCCTCGACAAAGGCCGGCAAGCCGCCCGGATAATTGCGGCCCAGCGCCGAAGCGGCGCGGTTTTCCGAGCTCATCAGGGCGATATGCAGCATATTGGCGCGCGTCAATTGCGAGCCCACTTTCAGGCGTGAGCTGCTGAATTTGGCGCGGTCTACGTCCTCGTCCGTGATCGTCAGCACTTCCTCCATGTCCTGGCGCGCTTCGACCACGACCAGACCCGTCATCATCTTGGTGATCGAGGCGATGGGCAGGGCCACGTTGGAATTCTTTTCAAACAGCACTTCCGAGTTGGCCTGGTCCAGCACCAGCGCCACGCTCGACTTGAGGTCGAGCGGATCACGCGTCAGGTTCAGGCCGGCCAAGTCGCCCATGGTGGCCATCGGTGCGGCCATGGGTACGGCCGCGCTGCTGACTTTTTGATAGATCACTTTGCGTTTGCCGCGCACCATAACGACTCGGCGCACGGTATTGTCGCGCGGCGCGGCCGTCGCGCCCTTGCGCAACACGACTTTGAATTTCTTGGTATTGTGTTTCTTGGAGGCGGAGGATTTGCCGTTCGCGTCCTTGGCGTGCACGGCCGCAGCCGGTGCGAGCGCAAACAACAGGGAAGCCAGGACACCCAGCACAAGTTTAAACTTAGCCATTCGATCATTCCCCGTGAAACTTTTACCATATGGCAGTGTAGCGAAATGCAGAGTAATCGCAAGCCAATTTAACAGTTGCGACAGCATTTATTGCAGAAACGAAATGCAAATCGTTGACGATCAGCAAACAAACTGCTCGTTCATCCACCGATTTCCTGTGCCCATCGCTGGCAAGCGCTATTTGTCCATGAATTGAACAAAGCCAGCCAGCGGCTCGCGTTCGGTGTGCAAGCGGTTCTCGATCTTGTCCGGGTCGGCGTAGCCAAGCGCCATGCCGCACACCACCATTTCACTGGCCGCCACGCCCAGTTCCGCGCCGATGATGTCATGGTAGTGGATGAAGGCCGCTTGCGGGCAGGTATCGAGTCCGCGCGCGCGCGCCGCCAGCATGATGTTTTGCAAGAACATGCCATAGTCGAGCCAAGAACCCTGTTCCAGCACACGCTCAATGGTAAAGATCAGGCCGACGGGCGCATCGAAAAACTGGAAATTGCGTCCATGCTGGGCGGCCATGCCAGCCGTGTCGCCGCGTTCCAGGCCCAGCAGCTGATACAGGTCCAGGCCGATCTTGCGGCGGCGCGCAATGAACGGTGCCGTCCACTGGCGCGGATAATAGGTGTACGACGCCGTGCGCGCGGGCGCGCCAGGCACCTTCTGTGCGGCGTAGGCGTCGAGGATGCGGCGCGACAGGCGCAGGCGGGCCTCGCCCGACAATACATACACTTTCCAAGGCTGCATGTTGGCGCCCGAGGGCGCGCGCGCAGCCACTTCCAGGATGCGCGCGATCTCCTGCTGCGCCACCGGGGTGGGCAAAAAGGCGCGGATCGAACGGCGCGACACGATGACGGCGTCCACCGCTTGCGGCGTCGACGGTGTTTCAAATGTTTGCTTGCTCACTGCCCTGCTCTCCCGCTCGTTATCTACTTGTTCTCTACCTGATGCGCTATTTCTTGACGACAAACACCACGCCGACCACGGCCACCAGCATGCCGGCGAGGCCCAGCATAGTAAAGGCTTCGCCAAACATCAGCCAAGCCATCACGGCCGTCGTGGGCGGCGTCAGGTACAGCAAGCCCGTCACTTTCGTGGCATCACTGCGGCGTATCAGGGCGAACAGCAAGAAGATGGCGCCGATGGATAAGACGAGTACCGACCACAGCAAGGCGCCGATAAAGTGTGCCGTCCATTCCACGTGGCTGAAATGCAGGTCCAGCCCTTCGTAATACAGGGCAAATGGCCATACCACCACGATGGAGGCGGCAAACTGTACCAGCGTGCCAGTGCGCAAGTCGAATTGGGGACAGTGGCGTTTTTGGTACAAGGTGCCGGCCGTCATCGACAGCAGCGCGAAAATACACAGCAGCACGCTTTCCACGCTCAAGCCCACGCGGTTAATCTTGGCATACACGACCAGGGCCACGCCCAGCAAGCCAAAGAACAGGCCCAGCCACTGGCGCGGGCGCACAACTTCGCCGATCAGGGGCGCGGCGCAGGCCGTCAGCACGGGCTGCATGCCGACGATCAGTGCGCACAAACCGGCCGGCATGCCCAGCTTGATGGCGCACCAGACGCCGGCCAGATAGCCGGCCTGCATCAGGATGCCAGCCACGGCGATCTGGCGCAGCTGTCCCACAGGCCACGGCGCGCGCAACAGCAGTACCAGCGGCAGCAGGATCGCCAGCACGCCCAGGAAGCGCAGCAACAGGAAGGTCAGCGGCGGCGCGTACGGCAGGCCGAACTTGGCGACAATAAAGCCTGTGCTCCATAACAACACAAAGAAGCCGGGCAAGGCCACCGGCGCCAGTCTCGTCAGGAAAGGAGCTTTGGGGGCTTTGGGGGCTTTGGCGGCTTTGCCGCTGGCGCCAGCGGCAGCGGGAAACTTGGACATGGTATCAACTCGGCAAACGGGGTCGGCAGCGGGACGCTAGGCCAGTGCGGGAGCAAAGTCTAGCATGCTGCGCAGCGATCGCCGCCACAACTGCTGGAAACAGTAGTTTTCGCGCAAACCATTGACACTCAGAGATGAAATATTTCCCTTTGGAAACAATGACTTTTGATGCAAATCTATTCAATTGTTGCAACGCACAAGAATCGCTTGACTTCGTTTTTTTTCGCCGTAGAATAGGGTTTGTTGCGTTGCACAATTCTTGTTCAGCTTGAAAAATTTAGATTCACCTGCTTTCCCAAACGGTACACGCAGCATCAAATTAACCAGATTTCGATTTTTGGAGATTTATATGTTTTCAATTCCTGAGCAATTTTCGTCCGCTACCAAAGCCAACCTGGAAGCCCAATTCGCCCTGTTCTCGTCGCTGACGGGCAAAGCCTTCGAAGGCATCGAAAAGATCGTCGAACTGAACCTGACCGCTGCCAAGGCAACGCTGGAAGAATCGACCGCCGCCGCCAAGCAATTGCTGTCGGCAAAAGATCCACAAGAATTTTTCTCGCTGAGCACTGCTCAAGCCCAGCCTAGCGCCGAAAAAGCCATCGCTTACGGCCGTCACCTGGCAGCCATCACCTCCGGCACGCAAGCCGAGTTCAGCAAAGCTGCTGAATCGCAAATCGCTGAAACCAACCGCAAAGTTCTGTCGCTGGTGGAAGAAGTGACCAAGAACGCGCCAGCCGGTTCGGAAAACGCCGTCGCCATCTTGAAAAGCGCGATCGGCAATGCCAATGCAGGCTACGAGCAATTCTCGAAAACCAGCAAGCAAGCCGTCGAAACTATCGAAGCGAACCTGACATCGGCCGTGAACCAGTTCACGCAAGCGGCTGAAAAAGTCGTGCCGCGCACGGCTGCCAAGTAATTATTGCACGACCGCTGCGGCGGTCCGCTGTGAGCAGTTACCAGCTCCTCCAGGCAGCCATCGCGCACTTCACCGACGGATGCCATTATGCCCCAGCCCAGCTGGGGCATTTTTTATGGTGCGCTACTCCCCCAGATACGCCGCTTTCACGCGCGGGTCGTCGAGCATGGCAGCGGCGTTGCCGCCCATGGTGAGCAAGCCCGAATCCATCACATAGCCGCGGTGCGCCGCCTGCAGGGCCAGGCGGGCATTCTGTTCGACCAGCAAGATCGTGATGCCTTCGGACGACACCTTGCGGATCACCTCGAAAATCTTCTCGACCATGATGGGCGACAGGCCCATCGATGGTTCGTCAAGCAGCAGCAGCTTCGGATGGCTCATCAACGCGCGCGCCATGGCCAGCATCTGCTGCTCGCCGCCCGACAGCGTGCCGGCCATCTGCGCCGCCCTCTCCTTCAGACGCGGAAACACATCGAACCACCTGGCAATGTCATGCTCGACGCCCGCCTTGTCGGTGCGCGTGTAGGCCCCCATCATGAGGTTTTCGCGTATCGACATGCGGGTAAACACGCCCCGCCCTTCCGGCACCATGGCCAGCTTTTTTTCTACCAGATGAAACGATTTCGTGCCCTTGAGCGACGCGCCCAGGTAGCTGATCGTGCCTTCGATCTTGCATTCGGGCAAAGTGCCCGTGATGGCTTTCAAGGTCGTCGTCTTGCCGGCGCCGTTCGCGCCGATCAGGGCGATCAGCTCTCCCTGGTTCACTTCCAGGTCGATGCCTTTCACCGCCTTGATACCGCCGTAGGCCACGTGCAGGCCGGCGACCTTGAGGACGTTGTGGTTCAATCCATTGTGCGTCATGCGTGCGATCCCCCCAGATAAGCCTCGATAACGGCCGGGTTTTGTTGTATTTCGGCCGGCAAGCCTTCGGCGATGCGCTTGCCATACTCGAGCACCGTGATGCGGTCGCACAGTCCCATCATCAGTTTCACGTCGTGCTCGATCAACAGCACGGTCTTGCCTTCGGCCTTGATTTTCACCAGCAATTCGCGCAGGGCCAGCTTTTCCGTCGCATTCATGCCGGCCGCCGGCTCATCGAGAGCCAGCAGGGTCGGGTCGGTGGCCAGCGCGCGGGCAATTTCCAGGCGCCGCTGGTCGCCATATGATAAGAAGCGCGCCGTGCGCTTGGCAAACTGGGCGATACCGACGAAATCGAGCAATGCCATGGAGCGCTTGCGGATGGCAGCCTCTTCCTCGCGCGCTGCCTTGTGGCGGAAGATGGCGCCGAACACGCCCTGGTGCGAGCGCACATGGCACCCCACCATGACATTTTCCAGCGCCGTCATGTCGCCAAACAGGCGGATGTTCTGGAAGGTGCGCGCGATACCCGCCTTGGCCACCTTGTGCGGCGCCGATGGCGAATACGGCTTGCCAGCGAGCTTGAAGGTGCCCGTGTCGGGCTGGTAAAGGCCGGTGATGACATTGAAGAAGGTGGTCTTGCCGGCACCGTTGGGGCCGATCAAGCCATAGATCTGACCTTGCCGAATGGTAATGCCCACGTCCGTCAACGCTTGCAAGCCGCCGAAACGCTTGTTGACGCCGGCGATGTCGAGAATGATCTGTTGGCTCATGCTACCCCTCCCTTATGCGGACACGATGCCGGTGGATTTGTTCGGCTGGTCCACATCATGGTCGGGCCGGTCTTCGTGCTTGGGCGATGGCCACAGTCCGGCGGGACGATTGAGCATGATCAAGACCATGGCCAGGCCGTACAACAACTGGCGCAGCACTTCCGCCTCGATCACCACATGGCCGAACAGCGCCTGCTGGGCCGGTTCCACCACGTGGCGCAGCACTTCGGGTATCGAGGCAAGGATCACGCCGCCGAGGATCACGCCAGGAATATGCCCGATGCCGCCCAGCACCACCATGGCCAGCACGGCGATCGATTCCGTCAGCGAGAACGATTCCGGCGAGACAAAGCCCTGGAACGAGGCAAACATGGCACCGGCCACGCCGCCAAACGAAGCGCCCATGGAAAAGGCCAGCAATTTGACATTGCGCGTGTTGATGCCCATGGCTTTGGCGGCGATCTCATCTTCGCGGATGGCCACCCAGGCGCGGCCCAGGCGCGAATGCTGCAGGCGCTTGGTGACGAACACGATGCCGATGCACAGGAAGAGGAACAAAAAGTAATACGCATTCACGGACGGCATGGAAAAGCCGCCCACCACGACGGTGCTGTTGGTGCCGGCCTCCCCCGCCAGGTTGACGCCAAAGATGCGGATGGGATCGATCAAATTGATGCCTTGCGGGCCGTTCGTAAAATTAATCGGATCGTTCAAATTGTTCATGAAGATGCGGATGATTTCGCCAAAGCCCAAGGTTACGATGGCCAGGTAGTCGCCACGCAGTTTCAGCGTCGGTGCGCCCAGCAGCGCACCGCACAGGCCAGCAACAAAGGCGGCCAGCGGCACGATGAACCAGATCGACAGATGAAGGCCGTTTTCGCGGATTTCCGGTCCCATCAGTTGCACCAGGGTTGCACCCAGCAGCGGATACTGATTCACCACCGATTCGAGCAAGATGGCAAACTGCGGCGACGCCAACAAGGCCGTCAGGTAAGCGCCCACGGCGTAGAAGGCGATATAGCCGAGATCGAGCAAGCCGGCAAAGCCGACCACGATGTTCAGGCCCAGCGCCAGCATGATGTACAGCAAGGCCATGTCGATGATGCGCACCCACGAGTTGCCGAACTGCGCGGCAAAAAAGGGGAACACCATCAGCAGCGCGGCCAGGCCCAGCATGCCGGCGTAGGCTTTGGCGGGATTGTTCTTGGCGTCAAAATCGAGTAGTGCCATGGTGCTCAACTCCTTGTTTTTATGGATGACGTCAGGCGCGGTCGGCCACGCGCTCGCCCATGATGCCGGACGGACGCAGGGTCAGCACGATGATCAGCACGACGAAAGCAAAGATATCCTGGTAGTGGCTGCCGAGGAAACCACCGGTGAAATAGGCGATATAGCCGGCACCGAGGCTCTCGATGAGGCCCAGCAGGATGCCGCCCAGCATGGCGCCATAGATATTGCCGATGCCGCCCAGCACGGCCGCGCAAAAGGCTTTCAAGCCGGGGATGGCGCCCATGGAAAATTGAATGGATGCATAGTTGGCGCCCCACATCACACCTGCCACGGCCGCCAGCGCGGCGCCAATGGCAAAGGTGGCCACGATGACCTTGTCGGAATCGACGCCCATGAGGCCCGCCACGCGAGGGTTTTCCGCCGTGGCGCGCATGGCGCGGCCCATTTTTGTTTTTTCCACCAGCAACACCAATGCGCCCATCGACAGGGCAGCCAGGGCCAACAGCAGTACTTGCGTTTGCGAAATCACGGCGCCGCCCACATTGATAGGGTCGGTCGACAGCAATTGCGGGAAGGGCAAGGGATTACGCGTCCAGATCATCATGGCGAAGGTTTGCAGCAGGATGGAGACGCCGATGGCGGTAATCAGGGGGGCAAGGCGGGGAGCATTGCGCAGGCGGCGGTAGGCGACCCGCTCGATGATGATGTTGACCAGAATACAGGCGGGGATGGCGCCGAGGATGGCGGTGGCCAGTTTCAAGTAGCCGGGCCAGTCCGGCACATAAATGCCCAGCAGCTTGAGGATGCTCAAGCCCACCATGGCGCCTATCATGAGCACGTCGCCGTGGGCGAAGTTGATCAGGTTCAGAACGCCATACACCATCGTATAACCGAGAGCGATCAAGGCATACATGCTGCCCAGCACCAGGCCGTTAATGATTTGCTGGATGAATGTATCCATGGTCAGATTGCCCTATCAAATATGCATTTTTCGGGAACAACTTCCGCCAGAACATGTGAGGCTGATACAAAAACGGCACCGGAGGAACAATTCCCGCAGTGCCATCCTTGGACCGTTCTCACCAGCATGGTGCACGCACCCAAAACGGGCGCGACCTTACTGAGTCATAACGACAACATCTTCAAGCTTGAACCAATAATAACGATGTTTTGTGAAAACTAAAATTGGAATAAATTATTCATTTCCAAATTAAATTTTGTTTTGAGGTGGCTCCTCATCGATACTCAATCGCCGCATGCCATCAAGCGACGTCGCGCTTGATGCCGTCGAGGCCTTTCGGCATCGGGAAGGTGACCGCTTCCTGCACGCCATCGAGCGGGCGCACGCTCTTCACGCCGCACGCTTTCAAGCGCTCGATGACGGCTTGCACCAGCACCTCGGGCGCCGAGGCACCGGCCGTCACCCCCACGCGCAGCTTGCCTTCCAGCCAGGCGGGATCAATCTGCGAGGCATTATCGACCATGTAGGCAGGCGTACCCATCTTCTCGGCCACTTCGCGCAGACGGTTCGAATTCGAGCTGTTCGGGCTGCCCACGACGATCACCACTTCCACTTGCGGGGCCATGAATTTCACGGCCTCCTGGCGGTTGGTGGTGGCGTAGCAGATGTCGCCCTTTTTCGGCTCGGCGATATTCGGATATTTCGCTTTCAAGGCCGCGATAATGTCGCTAGTGTCGTCAACTGACAACGTTGTTTGAGAAACATAGGCCAGGCTATCGGGATTGGCGACCTGCAAAGCGGCCACATCGTCGAGCGTTTCCACCAGATGCATGCCCATCTCGGCCTGGCCCATCGTGCCTTCCACCTCGGGATGGCCATCGTGGCCGATCATGATGATCTCGCGCCCTTCGCGGCGCATCTTGCCCACTTCCATGTGCACCTTCGTGACCAGCGGGCAAGTCGCGTCAAAAATACTCAGGCCACGCGATTCCGCCTCGGCGCGCACGGCTTTCGAGACGCCATGGGCGGAAAACACCAGCGTATTGCCAGCAGGCACGTCATCAAGATCATCAATAAAGATGGCGCCCTTGTTGCGCAAGTCTGCCACCACATAGGCGTTATGCACGATTTCATGGCGCACATAGATCGGTGCACCAAATTGCTGCAAGGCACGCTCGACGATTTCGATCGCCCGGTCGACACCAGCGCAAAAACCGCGAGGCTGGGCCAGTAACAGTTCTTTATCCATCGCTATTCCTTTTTACAACACTGAAATGAGCTTGACTTCGAAGCGCAGTGGCTGACCGGCCAGCGGGTGATTAAAGTCGAACAGGGCCGAGTCCGCGCGCATTTCGCGCAGCACGCCGGCAAAGCGGCCGCCGCCCGGTGCGGCGAAGTCGACCAGGTCGCCAATCTTGTAGTCGGCCCCGGGTACCGAGTTTTCGTCGAGGGTCGCGCGCGAAACAGACTGCACCAGCTCGGGGTTGCGCTCGCCAAAGCCTTCGCTGGCGCTCAGCTCAAACGTCTGGTGCGTACCTTCAGGCAAGCCCAACAGGCGCTGCTCGAGGAATGGCGCCAACTGGCCCTGCCCCAGCATCAAGGTCGCAGGATTTGCGCTAAAAGTAGTGACAATATCAGTACCGTCAACAGTAGCAAGACGATAATGCAGGGTGAGGTAAGCCGCTTCGGTGACGATTGCTGGTTGCTCGTTGGACATAGTGAGTTTTCAAGTAGCTGATGCAAAGCGATATTGTAAGCCACACTGGCCGCGCCTGCCCCATGGCTTCGTCAAAGAAGGCCATGGGGCGCTCAGCGCCGGCGGCAAACAGGAGAACAGCATGGGTATCAAGGACTGGCCGGCCAGCGAGCGGCCACGCGAACGTTTGATCGAGGATGGCGCGCAGTCGCTGTCGGATGCGGAATTACTGGCCGTGTTCCTGCGCACCGGGGTGCGCGGCAAAAGCGCCGTAGAACTGGCGCGCGACACCGTGGAGCACTTCGGTTCCCTGCGCGGCCTGTTTGCTGCCAGCCTCGTGAGTTTTTCCGCCGTGCATGGCATGGGCAGCGCCAAGTTCGCCCAGTTGCAGGCGGTCATGGAACTGGCGCGGCGCGCCATCATCGAGGATTTACAGACGGGCCAAGCCCTCAGTTCGCCGCACGCCGTCAAAGACTATTTGCGCCTGACCCTGGGCAACCTGGCGCATGAAGCGTTCCATGTGTTGTTTTTGGACGTCAAGAATCGCCTGATCACGAGCCGCGAAATGTTTCGCGGCACTCTCACCCACACCAGTGTGTATCCGCGCGAAGTGGTCAAGCAGGCGCTGCTGCACAACGCGGCCAGCGTCATGCTGGCCCACAACCACCCGTCCGGCACGCCGGAGCCGAGCGAGTCGGATTTACTGCTGACGCGCGCGCTGGTGCAAGCCTTGTCGCTGGTGGACGTGCGCGTCCTCGACCACTTCGTCGTCGCCGGGCGACAAGTGCATTCGTTTGCGGAACACGGCCAGATCTAAGTAAGCGCGCAGGCCAGCACCACCGTGGTCGCAGTTAACCATGTGTAAACAAGGACATACGTGACAGCGCCGAGACGCTTATCTAACAGCAAACAGCGCTGTTTACCAGTGCTTTTCCCGATGGGAAAGGGGAAAAACCAAATTGTTAAATTTATTCACCAACATATGACACAATTGTTTTTCGCAAGTCATTGATAAATCTGCCTATTTTAGATATACTCTCGTTTTTCCAATTTGGAATATCTTTAAGGAGTGCGCCATGGCACGTGTTTGCCAAGTCACTGGGAAGAAGCCGATGGTCGGCAACAATGTTTCCCATGCAAACAACAAAACCAAACGTCGTTTTTTGCCTAACTTGCAGAATCGTCGTATTTTTGTTGAATCTGAAAACCGCTGGGTCTCCCTGCGTTTGTCCAACGCCGGTCTGCGCGTCATCGATAAAGTCGGCATCGACGCCGTATTGGTCGATATGCGCGCTCGTGGCGAAAAAGTCTAATTAGCAGAATAAGGGAGCTATCATGGCAAAATCAGGCCGCGACAAAATCAAGTTAGAATCGACCGCCGGTACGGGTCACTTCTACACGACCACCAAAAACAAGCGTACGACGCCAGCGAAAATGGAGATCATGAAATTTGATCCTAAAGCACGCAAGCACGTAACGTACAAAGAAACCAAAATCAAGTAATTGATATTGTGTTCTGCAGAAAGAGCCGCTCCGATGAGCGGTTTTTTTTCGCCCGGATTTCGGGCCGGCGGCTGCACACTTTGCCTGGATAAAAAAAAGGCCCTGGAATCGAGGGCCTTGATATGGCGTAACAGGCTAATCAGGCATAGCTGCGCAGGCGCAAGGAAAACTCTTGCAGCGATTGGATACCCGACGCTTCGGCACGTGCGCACCAGTCTTGCAGCTTTTGCAGCAATTGCTCACGCGTAAAGTGCGAACGCTCCCAGATCGCGCCCAGCTCCACACGCATCTGGTGCATGGTTTCCAGCGCCTTGCTATGCTGGAACAATTCCGACAGCTGTGCGTGATGCGCATCGGCCAGCTTGCCCGGTTCGCGCTGCATCAGCTTGCGCGACGATTTCAGGAAGCGCTTTTCCAGTTCGGCCTTGTGTTTCAGGTGTTCCAGCTCTTCCTTCCATGCATGCTTGATCGATTTCGCATACTTGGCCATCACGTCATAGCGGTTGGCGATGACCGATTGCAAGGTCTCGAAGTCCGCTTCCAGCTTGCCGTGCGAGAACTTCGGTTCCGGCGCCAGCTTTTTCACCTTCGCCAGGCCGAGCATTTCGAGTGCGCGGATATAGGCCCAGCCGATATCGATTTCATACCACTTCGACGACAGCTTGGCCGACGTAGCATAGGTATGGTGGTTGTTGTGCAACTCTTCGCCACCGATCAGGATGCCAAATGGAATGATGTTGGTGGCCGCGTCGGCGCAATCGTAGTTGCGGTAGCCCCAATAATGGCCGATGCCGTTGATGATGCCCGCTGCCGTGATAGGTATCCACATCATTTGCACGGCCCACACAGAAATGCCGATCACGCCGAACAACACGAAATTGATAAGCAACAGCGCTACCACGCCCAACCAGCTGTATTTCGTGTAGAGGTTGCGTTCGATCCAGTCCGTCGGCGTGCCGTGACCATACTTGGCCATGGTTTCCATGTTCTTCGATTCAGCGCGGTACAGCTCGGCGCCTTCCCAGAACACTTTCTTGATGCCGCGCGTCACGGGGCTGTGCGGATCTTCTTCCGTGTCGCACTTGGCATGGTGCTTGCGGTGGATGGCCGCCCATTCCTTGGTGACCTGACCGGTCGTCAACCACAGCCAGAAACGGAAGAAGTGGCTGGGAATAGCGTGCAATTCCAGCGCCCGGTGGGCCTGGTGGCGGTGCAGGTAAATCGTCACGCTGGCGATGGTGATGTGCGTAACGACCATGGTGTACAGGAAAACTTGCCATGCGGACAAATCGGTAATGCCAGTTGCCATGAACTGTAAAACGTCGTGTAAAACGGAACTCAATGTCATTACTGCTACTCCAAGTGGACAGGGCATGCGCTCGGTCGCTCCAGTGACTCCGGAGGTCCGGCAGCGTTAATTTTAGGCGTGATTGTACGCCCTAATGGGAACTATCAGGCAAATCGAAGGCAGACAGCAAGGTCAGGGCTGGGCGCCGGATGACGCAGACTCACCGCCTGCCGCGCCCGTGAGCGGGACAGGAGGCGTACCAACAATACGCAATTCGCGTTGCGGAAACGGCACAGTGACCTTATGTTCCTGCAAGGTGCGCCAAATGGCGCGATTCACATTCGACTTCACGCCGCCCGTGCCGTTTTCCGGATCCGCGATCCAGAAGCCAATTTGCACATCGAGACCGTCGGCACCGAAACGCACGAGAGTGGCCGATGGCGGATTGCTTTGCGACACACGCGGCACCTTGGCAGTGGCCGCTTCCAGCAAAGGGAAGATGACATCAAGATCGGTTTCATAGCCCAGCGACACGGCCGTCGACAGCCAAACCATGCGGTTGCTCAGCGACATGTTCTGCACGCCGCCGGAAATTAGCATTTCATTGGGCACGATCGATTCCACGCCATCACCACCTAGCAAGACAGTATAGCGCGTATTGATCTGCGTCACCTTGCCCGTAAATTGACCGACTGTGATCATGTCGCCGATGGTCAGACTGCGGTCGAGCAAGATGATGAAACCGGACACAAAGTTCGCGGCGATCTTTTGCAAGCCAAAACCCAGCGCCACGCCAAAGGCGCCACCAAACACCGACAGCACCGTCAAGTCGATGCCCACCAGCGACAAGCTGACCAGCACGGAAACGAGGATCAGCACGGCGCGCCCCATGCGCGACAGCACCACGCGCAAGGAAGTGTGCAGGCCCTGCATTTTCATCAGGTGCTCGTCGAGCGAAGTGCCAGCCCACATGGCCAGCACCAGCAGCACGGCCACCGAAATAGCGGCTTGCAAGATGGCAGCCACGGATACCTTGTTGCGTCCCAGCGGCACGAAAATGCTTTCCAGGAACGCATGCAGATCGGGCCACAGGCCGGTGATATACAGGGCCATGCCGGCCCACACCACCACGGTAAATACCTTTTCCAGCAACAACATGGTGGGGCTGATATCGCCATGATGGGCAAAAATGCGGCGCAGCACATAAAAACCGAGACGCACCAGCGCCATCGATGTACACAGGGGAATGGCGATACTGAGCAGATTCACCGACTGGAACTTGGCCAGGAAATGTTGCGCGATGCCCAGCAACATGGCCGCCAGCAAAGGCGTCAGGATGCGAATGAAACTGTCCGTGCGCTGCAAGGTTTCCGGCGTAGACGGGACGGCAGCCGCTTGCGCCCGCTGGTGCAGGAATGCGCGCAATTGCCGCACCAGCAACCAGCTCAGTGCCAGGCAAGCGACGATGAGCAAGGCCTGCCACAAGATGGCTGGCTGACGGAAATCGTTGACAAAATCAGTGATCAGGTTGAGCAGCGGGGTTTCATTCATGGCGCAGGAGATCCGGAAGGGGAACACAGAAGTGGTACGGATGGGCATAGAACCCATGCCGCCAGGCGGGCTGACGGCATTGAAGCGGCCACTGCAGGGTGCAGCGGCCGCCCGTGACAAGCTTACTCGGCTTGCTCAGCATCAACGTCGTCGGCCGGCTTTTCATCGGCGTAGACTTTTTTCGGCATGACTTTGCGCTCGAACACGGCGGCGAAGAAGCCGTCGGTCTGGTGCAGATGTGGCAACAATTTCAGGTAGTCGCCCATTTCCAGTTCGATCTTCTGTTCAGCCAGTACCTTGCTCATCGGCACCAGGGTGAAGTCCGGATGGGCGGCCAGGAATTGCTCGGCGATAAAATCGTTTTCTTCGTTCAGGAAGCTGCAGGTGGCGTACACCAGGCGGCCGCCGCCCTTGACCAGGCGCGCCGCGCCGGCCAGGATGGCTGCCTGCTTGGCTTGCAGTTCGACGATGGAGTTCGGCTGCTGGCGCCATTTCACGTCAGGATTGCGACGCAGGGTGCCCAAGCCACTGCACGGGGCATCGACCAGCACGCGGTCGATCTTGCCCGCCAGGCGCTTGATCTTGGCATCGCGCTCATGCGCGATCTGCACCGGATGCACGTTCGACAGGCCGCTGCGGGCCATGCGCGGCTTCAGCTTGGCCAAGCGCTTTTCCGACACGTCGAACGCATACAAACGACCCGTATTGCGCATCAGCGCACCCAGCGCCAGGGTCTTGCCGCCCGCGCCGGCACAGAAATCGACCACCATCTCGCCGCGCTTGGCGCCGACGATCTGCGACAGGATCTGGCTGCCTTCATCTTGCACTTCGATCGCGCCGCTTTGGAACAATGGCATGTTTTGCAGCGAAGGCTTCTTGATCACGCGCAAACCCAGCGGCGCATATGGCGTTGGCGTGCTGAGGATAGGTGCTTCGGCCAGCGCCAGCATCACGTCCTCGCGCGTCGCCTTGAGCGAGTTGACGCGCAAGTCCAGCGGCGCCGGTGCGTTCAGTGCATCGGCCAGCTTCATGGTCTCCGCTTCGCCGAACTGGGCGATCAGCTTGTCGAACAGCCAGGTCGGCATGTTGGCACGCATGTTCGACGGCATCAGGCTACGGTCGATCTGCGTAATGCGTTCCAGCCATTCGACTTCTTCTTCCGTCAGGCCGCCCAAGGAGTCGGCGCCCACCGCTTCGGCCAGGCCGAGGATGGTCAGGCGGCGCATGGTCGGGCCACTGCCCGCTTCGGCGAAATCGGTAAAGAACGATTTGTTGCGCAGGACGGCATAAATGCCTTCGGCGATGGCGCCGCGTTCGCGCGAACCGAGGCGCGGATGGTCACGGAAATAGCGCGACAGGGTGGTGTCGGCCGGGGCCGTGAAACGTAAAATTTCGCGCAATACTTCTTCAGCATTGGCGAGTATCGCTGGTGGCAATCTCATTGTTATTTTTCCTGTAATATTTTATTGAGGGCCCACGCGGACCTGGCCATGCTCGACTGACAGTTTATCGTCAATGAACAGGCGAATGGCGCGCGGGTAAAGCAAATGTTCCTGTACCAGCACGCGCGCCGATAAGCTGTCTTCTGTGTCGTCTGGCAAGACTGGCACCACCGCGCTCGCCACGGCCGGGCCGTGATCGAGCTCGGCAGTCACGAAATGCACGGTCGCGCCGTGTTCCGTCACGCCCGCCTCGAGCGCCTGGCGGTGCGTCGCCATGCCCGGGAACAGCGGCAGCAGCGACGGGTGGATATTGAGCATGCGCCCCGCATAATGCTCGACGAAAGGCGGCGTCAGGATGCGCATGAAACCGGCCAGCACGACCAGGTCGGGGGAGTAGCCGTCGATCACGGCTTGCAGCGCCGCATCGAACTGCTCGCGGCTGGCATAATCCTTGTTGGCAACGACTGCCGTCGCTATCCCATGTTCTGCGGCAAAAACCAGTCCCTCGGCGTCGGCCCGGTTACTGATGACGGCGACAATACGCGCTGGCCATTGCTCGGCTTGCGCCGCGCGGACGACCGCTTGCATGTTGCTGCCGCGTCCAGAAATGAGGATAACGATATTTTTCATAGCGCGCATTGTACCTGCTATGGCGATGCGAATCTAGAAAGGCCGGTATTATTGTTGCGCCGCAACATAAGCGCCGGCGCGCCTCAGCCGACTGGCATGGCCGACTGTGATCTGCGCGAGAGGCCGATTTTTCGGCGCTACGGCAAGAGTAAGTATTTACTCGAACGAATAGAAGACGCGGAACGGGACTTTCTTCTCGGCCCAATAGTCGGCCGCGTCGCGGAACACGTCGAGCAGGATCTCGCGCGCTTCTTTATCAAATTTTTGTGTATTTGGCAATTGCTCGAGCACCACCAGAAAGCCCGTTTGCGTGCCGGCCTTGTGCATGGTGTCCGTCAGGCACAGGCGCAGGGCATCAAAATTCTTCGCCAGGTTTTTCGGAAACAGGAATGCTTCTGCAATCATGCCGATGACTTGTTGTTTGGTCTGCCCAGCGTTGCAATGCGCATATAAAAAGTGCTGCCCGAGACGGCTTGCCTCGTCTTGTAACTCGGTCACGCGAAAGGCGCGGATGGACTGGACAAGGTTGGGCGGCACGGTTAGTAACAAACTCATTTTTCCCTCAAATCGACCTGTTATGTATGGATTTTTCTAGCTGCTCTTCTTATTGCATCCCCGCACGCGGGTCAATACGCACGCGGTGATTCGATCTGTCTCAACTTTTATGCGATTCAGTGCGATTTTATATAAGCCATACGCGTATTAGGGTAACGTGTTGTCCTGCATGAATCAACCCGAATGTGATGTCAAACGCAAGATTTGTTACAAACCGCTGGTTTCAAGTCACCCAACATCTTGTATCGTTTGAAAGTGCATGTTACAGACTGTGGGGCAAGGGACTTGGGCTGTTACATTTTGTTGCCACGCAAAACACTTGTCTAGTGCTAGCGCGACTACTATAGTCTCAAGTTATAAAAAATACCCTGAAAGATTCTCTCCATAATGAGGTTACAAATGAACTTGCAAGCCAAATTGATGATGTCCGCCCTTTGTATCGGCGCATTGCCACTCGCTCAGGCTGCCGACTTTGAAGATTTTGCCAGAGTCGTACGCGTTGTGCCGCAAGTGGAACAGATCAATCGTCCACGCCAGGAATGCCGTACGGAATACGTGCAAGTACAGGCACCGCAGCAGCAGCGCAGTGCTGGCGGCTCCATCGTCGGCGGTATCGCCGGTGCCCTGCTCGGTAGCCAGGTCGGCGGCGGCAATGGCCGCACGGCCGCCGCAGCCGCTGGCGCGATTGCCGGCGCCGTCGTCGGTGACCGCGTCGACAACCAAAACAACTACCAGGGCGGGGTACAGGAACAAGCCATCAAGCAATGCCGCCAGGTCGACCACTGGGAATCGCGCAACAATGGCTACCAGGTCACCTACGACTACCGCGGTCGCAACTACACGAGCATCATGTCCTACGATCCGGGCGAACGGATCCGCTTGCGCATCTCCATCGAGCCCGCTCAACAGTAAGGCCTGACATAAGCTGCTGCGCGTCGGCATAGGCGGCCTGCGATGCTCACCGGCTCGGCGCCCCCGTACAGAGTACGGTCGCGCTTCTCGGCCACCTCTTCCTTCCGCACGCGACGCTTCTGTCAGGCGTTGTTACTCATGATTAAAATGCCGATCCCTAAGGGTCGGCATTTTTTATGGCACGCTATAATGCGGCTCACTTTCAGGCCGCCTTATGCTCATCAAACGAAAATCCATCGAACAAGTCGAATCGTCGCGCCCCGCGCGCAAGCCCCGCTATGCCCCTGTCACCCTATCCGAAATGGATGGCGTGCGCTATTTGCATTTCGGCACGGAATGGGTGCAAGGCGCCATGCGCATCCGCAAGCCGGACTGGCCAGAGCTCGAATACGCGCAGCAGATGATGGCGTGGATGCTGTGGATAGAGCAACCACAGCGCCTTGCCCAGCTGGGCCTGGGCACGGGGGCACTGACCAAGTTTTGCTACCGCCAGTTCCCGCAGGCGCAAGTCGAAGCGATTGAACTGAACCCGTCCGTCGTCGGCATCTGCGCCTCGATGTTCAAACTGCCGCCCAACGACGAGCGCCTGCACGTGCGCGAGATGGATGCGCTCGACTACGTCAACGACGACACCAAACACGGCACCCTGGATGCACTGCAAGTGGACCTGTACGACGCCACGGCGCGCGGCCCCGTGCTCGATAGCGCCGATTTCTATACCGCCTGCTGCGCCTGCCTGGCGCCGCACGGCATCATGACGGTCAACCTGTTTGGCGACCACCCCAGCTACGCCAAGAACATCAAGGCGATGAAGTTTGCGTTTGCACAGGTGATCTGCCTGCCGGAAGTGCATGATGGGAACGTAGTGGCGATCGCCTTCAAGACGAAAGTGGCGCTCGATACCGAAGCGCAAGCGGCCCTGCTGGAACGGGCCAAACAGATCGTCGCCGAAACCAAACTGCCCGCCAAGACCTGGGTCAAGGGCATCGTCAGCACCCTGTAACCGCCGGCAAGGCCGGCAGCCCGAAAAGGCGCCGGCCATGCCAGACTCCGTTCCTCTGCCCCCTGCTCCTCTGCCCCCTGCTCCGGCTGTACCGCTGGAACTACCGCAACTGCTGACCTGGCTGCAAGAGGACGGCTTGCTCGATGCGGCGCAAGCGGCCGCCATCGGCGCCCAAGCCGCCCTGCTGCCAGCACCGCCCTTGCATCCACTGTGCAACATCGCCCATGCTGGGCTGACGCTCGACACCCTGTGCGCGTGGCTGGCGCAGCGCGCCGGCTTGCCGTATATGCGCATCGATCCCCTGAGTATCGACTTCAGCCAGGTGGCCGACGTCATGACGGCCAGCTATGCGGCCCGCTTCAACATCCTGCCCGTAGAAAGCACGCGGGAACGTATCGTCATCGCCACGGCCCAGCCCTACGCCCTCGCTTGGCAAGCGCAACTGGGCAAGCTGGCGCCACGCAAGCTGAGCCTGGTTATCGCCAACCCGCTGCACATCGCCGATGCTATCGCGCAATTTTTCAGCCTGGCCAGTTCCGTCAAGGTGGCCCGGCAAGCGTCCACGCAAGACTTGACGCTGCGCCAGAATGTCGAGCAACTGGTGGAGCTGGGGCGCAACAAGAACAGCCTCGACGCCAACGACCAGCATGTCGTGCGCATCGTCGACTGGCTGTGGCAATACGCGTTTGCCCAACGCGCCTCCGACATCCATTTGGAACCAAAGCGCGACACTGGCTTCGTGCGCCTGCGCATCGATGGCCGGCTGCACCAGGCCTACCAGCTGCCGCCCGTGGTACTGCTGGCCATGACGGCGCGCATCAAGTTGCTGGGGCGCATGGACGTGGTGGAAAAGCGCCGCCCGCAAGATGGCCGCATCAAGACGCGCAATGCGCAGGGCCAGGAAATCGAACTGCGCCTGTCGACCTTGCCCACGGCCTTCGGCGAAAAACTCGTCATGCGCATCTTCGACCCGGAAGTCGCCGTCAAGAGCCTGTTCGAGCTGGGCTTTCCGCCCGCAGATGCCGAACGCTGGCGCCAGCTGACGACGCGCACGCACGGCATCGTGCTGGTGACAGGGCCCACAGGCTCGGGCAAGACCAGCACCCTGTACAGCACCTTGAAGGCGCTGGCCAGCAGCGAAGTTAATGTATGCACGGTGGAAGACCCGATAGAAATGGTCGAGCCGGCCTTCAACCAGATGCAGGTACAAACCCAGGCCGGCATCGAACTATCGTTTGCCGATGGCGTGCGGGCGCTGATGCGACAAGATCCCGACATCATCATGGTGGGCGAGATCCGCGACCTGGCCACGGCCGAAATGGCCATGCAAGCTGCCCTGACGGGCCACCTGGTGCTGTCTACCCTGCACACCAACGACGCGCCCTCGGCCGTCACGCGCTTGCTGGAACTGGGCTTGCCCGCCTATCTGCTCGAAGCGTGCCTGGTCGGCGTGCTGGCGCAACGGCTGCTGCGCTGCCTATGCCCTGGCTGCAAACAGCCGGACGCCGCCCCCGATGCCGCGCCATGGCAGCGCCTGACGGGCGGACAGCTGGAACGCCCCCAGGCCATATACCGCCCGGTCGGCTGCACCCTGTGCCGGCACAGCGGCTACCTAGGGCGGGCCGGCATTTATGAACTGCTGAGCGTGACGGAAACGTTCGGCCAGCTGGTCAGGGCCGGTGCCGACCTGCACGCGCTACGCCGTCAAAGCATCGTCGACGGCATGACGCCGCTGCGCATCGCCGGCGCGCGCAAAATCGTCGATGGCACGACCAGCATTGATGAAGTGCTCAAGCTCACGGCAGCGCTGCCTTAGCAGACCCGCACTTTCTCGCAGGAATGCTTTGCATTCTTTTTCAACTGATATATAATGCGGCCTCTTTCGGGTCGTTAGCTCAGCTGGTAGAGCAGCGGACTTTTAATCCGTTGGTCGCAGGTTCGAATCCCGCACGGCCTACCACGAATGCGCAGTACTAAAAAGCCCCTCCCCACGGAGGGGCTTTTTTCATTTGCGCGACCCTGCCAGCGGCAGCAGGCGCTGGGCAGCGCCGAGGCCGCCCTTGCCCACCGCAGCCGCGCATGTCTGGACCGGCTTTGTCATCAGCTCGCCACCCATGGCCTTGAGTTCCTGCCGTTGTGTTCCTACCCTTGTGTTCCTGCCCTTGTGTTCCTTATGCGCCGCCACTTGCGCCGTCGACATGCTGGCCGGCACCGCGTCGATGCAGCATGCCTACTTGGGCGCCCGCCTTGGCAGTACTGGAAGCCATGGGCAATAATGTTGTCCGCTGTACTTTTTTCACTTCCCGGACCACGCCCATGACCTCACCCCGTCTTCGCCACTCCCTAACGGCCCTGCTGATCGCCGCCACCTGCGCCTCGCTGGCAACGCCCATCCACGCCGCCGATGCCACGCCGGCATCGCCAGTTGCCGCCACGCAAACCAATGCCAAGCACGCCATCACGCATGAAGACGTGTGGCTGATGAAAAGAGTCGGCGCCCCCGTCGCCAGCCCGGATGGGCGATGGGCCGTGTTTTCCGTCGTTGACAGCGCCTACGATAGCAAGGAACAATGGTCGGATCTGTGGATCAAGTCACTGACTGACGACAGCGCCGCGCGCCGCCTGACCTATTCCAAAAGCGGCGAAAGCGCCGTGGCATGGTCGCCGGACAGCCGCCAACTGGTGTTTGTCGCCAAGCGCGATGGCGATGAGGCGGGACAGATTTATCGCCTCGACGTGGCCGCTGGCGGCGAAGCGCAGCGCCTGAGCTCGCTCACCCTCGGTGCGCGCATGCCAAAGTGGAGCCCGGATGGCAAACAATTGCTGTTTGTCAGCGATATTTATCCAGGCAACAAGTCGGAACGCGACGTCAAGCAAAGCGCCAAAGAGCGCAAGGAGCGCAAATACAGCGCCCGTGCGTATGAAACAACGGCGCCCCGCCATTTCGATAAATGGCTGACCGACAAGCAAGTGCGGCTGTTCATCGTCGATGCGCAGCCTGACGCCAAAGGCGAGAACTCAGCGCGCGACATCCTGTCGGGCACGCAACTGGTCACCCTGCCGGGCTTTGGCGGCAGCCAGGGCGATGAGGGACAATCGCTGGACGCCGTATGGACGCCCGATGGCCAGGCCGTCGTCTTCAATGCGGCCACCAACCACGATGCGGCGCAGCGCGAAACCGTGCTTGCCCAACTGTATCTGCTGCCCGTGGCCGGCGGTGAAGCGCAGCGCCTGACGCAGGATAAGCATAGCTACAGCTCGCTGAAATTTTCCGCCGACGGCAAGACCCTGTTCGCCCTCAGCGACGCGCAAACAGCGGGCAAAGTATATGACGTGAAACGCCTGGCCAGCTTCGCCTGGCCGATGAGCAACCCTGCGCCGACAATCTTGAGCGCCAAGCTGGACCGGTCGATTTCGCGCTTCGTGCTGCCCGAAGGCGGCAAGCGCGTCATCTTCAGCTATGAACATGCGGGCCTGGAAAAGCTGTACTCGATCGACGCCAGGGGCGGCGAGGTGCGCGAAGAACCATCCTTGCCGACCGGTAGCATCAATTCGCTGAGCAGTGGTGGCAAGGCCCTGGTGGGCGTGTGGGAGTCGAGCATCAACCCGCCGGAAATCTACGCCTTCAATGGCAAGCAACCGAAACGCCTGACGGCCTTCAACACGGACAAGGCGAATAAAATCGACTGGCAGGCGCCCGAGCACTTCTGGTTCACCACGGCCGATGGCCGCCAGATCCACAACATGCTCGTCAAGCCCGCCAACTTTGACCCCAACAAGAAATACCCGCTGTTTACCGTCATCCACGGCGGCGCGGCCAGCATGTGGCGCGACCAGTTCGTACTGCGCTGGAACTATCACTTGCTGGCCAAACCAGGCTATGTGGTGCTGCTGACCGACTACAAGGGTTCCACCGGCTATGGCGAGCAATTTGCGCGCTCGATCCAGTTCGACCCATTGAAGGGGCCGGGCGATGAAGTCAACCAGGGTGTGGATGAAGCGATCAAGAAATACCCGTTTATCGACGGCACGAAACTGGCCGCTGGCGGCGCCAGCTATGGCGGCCACCTGGCCAACTGGCTGCAAGCGACCAGCACGCGCTACAAGGCCATCGTCTCGCACGCGGGCGAAATGGACTTGATCATGCAGTGGGGCACCAGCGATGGCGGTTTCGGCCGTGAAACCAATGCAGGCGGCCCCGTCTGGTCGAACCTGCCCGTATGGCGCGATCAAAGTCCAATCATGCAAGCGGGCAATCACGAGAAAGGTACGGGATTTACCACCCCCATCCTGATCACCGTGGGCGAGCTCGACTATCGCGTGCCGGCCAACAATGCGCTGATGAACTTTGCCGTGCAACAGCGCCTGAACGTGCCGGCAAAACTGCTGGTCTTCCCGGATGAAAACCACTGGATTTTGAAGGGCGAAAACAGCCGCTTCTTCTACAGCGAAGTCGAGGGCTGGCTGGCGAAGTATCTGAAATAAGCAAGGACACACGAGCGGGCGTCCTTGCTGGCAGCGCAGCGCAAGCGCCGGCAAGGCAAAACACAAAAGCCAGGTATGCGCATGCGCAGACCTGGCTTTTTTCATGTAGGCAAAGCCTTTGCTGCTGCGACTGACGCCGCCTCGCTTACTTCACCTTCAAGTCATTCTTGACATCCGTGACACCTTCCACGCCACGGGCCAGGTCGGCGGCTTTTTTCACCTGCGTCTGGGAAGGCACGAAGCCGCTGAGCATGACGACGCCATTCATCGTTTCCACGTGAACATCGAGCGCTTTCAAGTCATTGTCCTTGACCAGGTCCGCCTTGATCTTGGTCGTAATGACGGAGTCTTCCACGGCTACCTTGGTACTGCCAGCGGCATTGCGCGTCATGCAGGCGACCTTGGCTGGCGCATCCATGGCGTCGCAGTTTTCCTTCATCATGGCAGGCGGATTTTGTGCCATATGGGTGCCGGCCCTGGCACCCATGTTGGCGTCGGCCAGCGCGGCCGTTTTCGATGCCTTGGCATCGTTCATGCACGCTGTCTTGTCGGCGCCGGAGCGCTCGCCGCACTTGGCCTTGGCCAAGTCATACTCGGCATTGGCGATATCCTTGCGCGCCTTGCCCAGCTCACGCGGCGTGTTGCGGTATTGCGCCACCGCATCCGCATCGGCCTTGCTGCGCGCCACCTTGGCTTCTTCCACGCAAACTTTTTTCGCGTTGCCGCTGCGGGCATCACAGGCGGCCTTGGCCTGTTTGTAGTCGGTCGACGCCTGGTCCATCAAACGCTTGTAAGCGCCATCCTGCGCATGGGCAGGCGTGGCGGCAAGCAGGGCGCTGGCACTGGCGGCCAGCATGAGTGCGATCATTTTGTGCATGATGATTCCTCTCTGGTTAGTTGCTACCCAGATTAGACCCCTGCCGCGCATAAAGCTCCGTGCGACAGCACACACTGAGCAGCCATGCGCGCAAAAATCAGCGTCTATTTGTCGCCGCTCAAGCCCTCCCGCCACACTAGTTGCGCCTGTTCAAATGGTGAAGCGGCACCATCAAAGGCAGTCGCGCCATCGGCCAGCGCCAGCCATGCCTGCGTGGCGTGGGAACTGCCGACACCGCCGCCCGCACTGTCGCCGCTGGAGCGCACGCCGCGCATCCAGGACAGCACCTGCTGATACTGCCCAGGATGGCGTCCATGCATCCAGGCCAGGGCCACCAGGTCTGCATAGGCCTCTTCACGGCGCGTTTCGCGCAGCTCCTGCGCCAGCGGTGTCAACTTGCCCCGCTGCATGGCGGGCGAGTCGACAAAGCCGTGCGGCAAGGCGTGCCAGTGGCCCTGGGCGTAGCGCTGACAATGGCCGATTTCATGCGCCATCATCGCTTCCATCATCAGGCCATGGTGCGCGGGCAATACATCGTGCAAGACGCCCTGCGCCTGCGCATTGCCGCGCAGCGATAGCACCAGCTTGCAGCGCCCGGCTGCATAAGCGAGCGCCAGCGGCACAGCGCCAGGGGCATCCTGCGGTTGCACGATGATATCGATGAGCAAACCTTGCGCGCGTGCAAACACGATGACGGATTGGCCCGCCTGCAGCCAGCGGCTTTCCAGCTCGGTGAGCTGGGCGGCAGCCCCGGCGGACGGCAAAACAAGGAGTAGGCTAGACAGCAAGAACGGCTTTGACATGGGATCGATGGGAAGAAAGGCGGATGGAGCACTGCAGAGTAAGCGATGAAAATATTTCCGCAAGGAAAAACTGGCAACTTTCCCTCAATAAAGATGAAAAAAAACCGGTGCAGCAGCACCGGTTTTTCACCCTCGGCATGGCCGAGTTCAGGGCTATTTCTGCGTCGCTTGCTGCAGTGCGCGGGCGGTGACGAATTGCGGACGGATATCGTTAGGCACCACCTTCATCTTGTCGAGCGCCACTTGTACTTCAGGGCGTATCACCACGTACTTGCTCATCATTGCTTGCGCGCGCGCATAGTCCCCGGTCGCCTCGATGCTCAAAAATTCACGGTCCAGGTCGATCACGGCTTGCTTGATCTTGCCGAAATCAACGCCGAATTTGCCATCGCCCAGGGAAACAAAACCGCCCTTGTCGAGGATGTAATTGATCTGGATGGCCATGCCGCGCGCATGCGAATCGGTCAGGCCGAAATGCAGGGTACGGAAGCCGGAGGCGAGGAAAGTGTTGTACAGCTTGCGCTCGGCCGCCTCGCCCTGGCCCAGGGTATCGTTGAGTTGTCCTTTGTCCATCATGTAGCGCAGCGCGTACAGGCCCGTAATGTCGGCCTTGGCTTCTTCGATGGTGGAATACGCTTCCTTCAAGTCCTGGCGTGGCGTGGAGGGCTTGCCGTCGACGACGGTGGCATGCGGGCCCAGGCCATGCATGATTTCATGCGCAAGAATGTGCGTGAAAAAGGAATTGAAATCGACATCCTGCTGCGCGTCGGCGGTCAGCACTAGTGTCGAGATCGGCATTAGAGTGGCCTTGAACTTGGCTTCCTGCACGTTTTTCAGCATCACGCGCTTGGAACCGCGCGCGCTGATGATGCGCTCGTCGTTGGGCAAGTTGTAGGCGGCTGTCTGCACTGCCATGTTGCCGTCGCCCGCGCCATACACCTGGTTGACGACCACCATCGGTGCCAGCGCGCCCACTTTCGGGTTGCGGTACCGGGCGTCCAGCGGCAGGTTGTCTTCCAGCTCCTGCATGTGCTTGGCGAAGAAATTGAGCTTCTGCGTTTCGGCCTGGTCACGGATATTCACATACGCTTCGAACGCGGCCTTGTAGCCAAACAGTTCGTCGTTATACGTTTCGTACGGACCGATGGTGATGTCGACCGGCGAATCGAGGTCCATCCAGGCAAAGTCGGATGGCAGGTAATCGTTGTCGAGGAAAGCCTTGGCGCGCAGGGTAAGGAATTTCTTCAGCGAGGCATTGTCCGTGGCGGCCGCCGCTTCGTCGAGCAGCTTGGCCAGTTGTTTCAACTCCACCTTGTACTCGTCCGAATACTTGAGCGTCTGATATTTGCCATCCTTGCCCGCGCGAATCGTCGTGAAGAACCATTGCGCCTGCTGCTTGTCATCCGCCGACAAGCCATTCATCCACGTTTCAAGGCTGGCCTTGGTGGCGCCCGGCGGATAGAAATTGCCCGCTTCCGGCTTGTGCGCGGGAATGGCGATGCCCGCATAGCTGGCCGGCATGAACGTGGCGTGCGCGTCGAGCACCGACCACGGTCCCTTGTTGATCCAGAAATAGTTGAGGCGCGCCTGGCCCAGGGCCGATTTATCCTTCTTCAAGGCGGCCCACAGCGCTTCATTACCGGACCAGCGCTGGCGCAGTTGCAGCACGTCAACCAGCTTGGCTGCTTCGACCAGTTTGGCGATGGCCCGGCGGTCGCCGAGGGACAGGTGCGTGATATCGGCGCTCAGCGCAACGGGCGCATAACGGGCGCTCATGGCTGTCAGTTGTTGCGCCGTGGCCGGGGTTACTGGTGCGGCGACTGGCGTGGCGGCGCAGGCGCTGCCGACGGCGGCAGCCATCAACAGGGGAATCAAGAGTTTTTTCATGGCAGTCTCGGTTAGATTTTTCGCAGAAGCGGCCGGCGCGACTGGCGCGCTACCGCTTTCTTGCTCAGCCTGCGATTGTAATCGACCTGCCCGCAAGGCACGACCATGAGCTTAGCCAACCCGGTAACGTCGACGGCGTCCTTAATTGGCCTTCGCCGCTGGCGCAGACGCCAGCTTCGCCAACTCGCCATCCGGCTGCCAACCGGCGCCCAGGGAACGGGCTACGGCGACACTGGCCAGCAGGCGCTGGGTTTTGATCTGCACGGCGGCGCGGTCCGCTGCCAGCGAGCTGCGCTGGGCGTCGGTGACGTCCAGATAAGTCGAGATGCCGCGCTCATAGCGCGTGCGCGCCACCAGGTAGGCACGCGCGGCGGCGGCCTGCGACAAAGCCTGGGCATCGCCCTGCAACTGGCGCTGCTGCACGTCGGATAAAGCGTCTTCGACCTCGCGCAAGGCCGTCAGCAGCTTGCTTTCGTGATTCGCCACGGCTTCCGCATAGCGCGCCTTGGACAGATCCAGGTTGGATTGGTTGCGGCCAGCGTCGAAGATGGGCAGGGACAGTGCCAGCGGGCCGAAACTGAACTGACGCGAACCGCCTTGCGCCAGGTCGCGCAGTTTTTCGGATGCATAGCCGAAATTGCCCGTCAATTGCAGCGATGGGTAAAACGCGCCTTCGGCCACGCCTACTTGCGCATTCGCCGCGCGCAGGTTCGCCACGCTGGAGACCAGGTCCGGGCGATGCGCCAGCAGGCTGGCCGGCAAACCGACCGGAATGGCGGGCGGCAGTGGCAAGCTGGAAGGCTCGGCGGCCAGCGGCAATTGCAGCGCCGACGGCGGTTTGCCCGTCAGGGTGGCCAGGCTGTTTTCCAGTTGCTGGCGCTGACGCTGGACTTCATGCAGGTCGGCTTGCGCGTTCGACAGTTCGACTGTCGTTCGCGCCAGGTCCAGCTCATTCGTCAGGCCCGCATTGAAGCGTGCTTCGACCAGCTGTGCCGACTCGCGGCGGGTGTCGAGCGCGCCGTTCAGGATGGCCATTTCCGCATCCAGCCCGCGCAGCTGCCAGTAATTGCTGGCCACTTGCGCCGACAGCATCAGCAGCACCCCGTCGCGCTCTGCCTGCGCCGCCAGCGCCTGCGAGTCAGCCGCTTCGACCATGCGTTTCACGCGACCGAGCAAGTCGACTTCATACGACAGCGAGCCGCCCACGGAAAAATTATTGCCGCTGATGGAGCGCTTGCCCAGAGCCAGGCCCTGCGAGGTGTTGGCCGAGGTGCGCGAATTCGAGATGCCCGTGCTGACGTTGACGCTCGGGCTCTGGTTGGCGCGCGCCGTACCGCTTTGCGCCAGCGCCTGCAGCAGGCGCTGGCCGGCCGCCTTCACGCCGGGATTGTCCTGCAGCGCGCTTTGCTCCAGGCGGTCCAGGGTGGCGTCGCCGTAGATGCGCCACCACTGCCTGGGTAGCTGCGCGGCGTCGGCTGCGCCAGCGCCATGGCGGAAAATGCCGTTGTCAACGCCGGCCACATTGGCCGGGGCGGTGAAATCCTGGCCCACGCTACCGCAGGCGGACAGCGCCACGGCAAGGGAAGCGGCCAGCGCGATTTTCGTCAATACTGTTTGCATGATGGTTTGCATGATGATTACCTTCTTGTTCTTGAGGGGCTGCTGTGCGCGCTCAATGAGCGCCGCCGCCGGCACCGGGAGCTTTCAGTTTGTCGGCCAGCCACAGCGGCACGATGCACACCAGCAGGATGGTGCCGATAAGGAAAAAGCCATCGTTGTAGGCCATCACATACGCTTCGCGGCGCACGATGCCATCGATCGCCTGCAAGGCTTGGTTGCCGGCCGTGACGGCGTCATAGCCCTTGGCCATGAACGACGACGTCAGCTGGTCGAGGCGCAGCTGCGTGGCGCTGGAATACGCATTGATCGCTTCCCCCAGGCGCTGCGAGTGGAAGTGCTCGCGGGTACTCAGGGCCGTGGCCAGCAGGGCGATGCCGATCGAACCGCCCAGGTTACGCGTCATGTTGAACAGGCTCGATGCCGACGGCATGTCCTTCGGCGCGATGCCCTTCATGGCGAAATTCGACAGGGTCAGCATGACGAAGGGCTGGCCCAGCGCGCGCACCACCTGCGACCATAGCAACTGGTCGTAGCCGGTGGAGGCGTCCATGTAGGCATTCATCAGGCACGAACCGCCGAACAGCAGCAGGCCAAACGAGCACAGGATGCGGTTGTCCACCACGGACGACAGCTTGGCGACGAAGGGCATGATGAACAGTTGCGGCAAGCCCACCCACATGATGACTTCACCGATCTGCATCGGCGAATAGCCGGCGATCTGGCCCAGAAACAAAGGCAGCAAGAACGCCGAACCATACAGGCCCATGCCCGTCACGGCCGATAGCACGGTGGCGACTAAAAAATTGCGCTGGCCGTACAAGGCCAGATTGACGAACGGTTCGGCGCGCGTGGCGCTGGTAACGACCCAGCCCAGGATGCCCGTCAGGGCCAGCGCGGCAAAAATGATGATGAAGCCCGAGTCGAACCAGTCCTTCGAATTGCCTTCTTCCAGGAAGATGGTCAGGCAACCCAGGCCCAGGGCCATGAAGAAGATGCCCAGCCAGTCGGCTTTCCAGAACATCTGGAGCTTCATCGGCTCCTTGTCGAGGCCATACACCATGCCGGCGATCAGCAGCACGCCCGGTACCCAGTTGATGTAGAAGATCGAAGGCCAGCCATATAGCTCGGAGAGATAACCGCCCAGAGTCGGGCCCATCGCTGGCGCCAGGGTGGCCGTCAAACCGAAAATGGCCATGCCGACGGCACGCTTCGACGGCGGCAGCTTGAGCATCACCAGGGTGAACGCCATGGGGATCAGAGCGCCGCCGGTGAAGCCTTGCAGCATGCGAAAGACGATCATGCTTTCCAAATTCCAGGCCGTGCCACACAGAGTGGAGAACAGCAGGAAGAAAGCAGTGGTGCCTATCATGTAGGTACGCAGTCCGAACACGCGCGCCAGCAGCGCGGTAAGTGGAATGACGATGATTTCCGCCACCAGGTAGGCCGTGGAAATCCACGAGCCTTCTTCCTGGGTAGCCGACAGCGAGCCGAGGATATCCCTGAGCGAGGAGTTGGTGATCTGAATGTCGAGCACCGCCATGAAGGCGCCCAGCATGCCGGCGGCGACCGCCAGCCAGGTGCGAGCTGAGACTTTCTCGCTGATCACGGGAAACGCCGGCGATGCCGCCGATGTGATGGAAGGGCTGCTCATGGAAGCTTAGCGGGCGCTACTTTGGGCGGCAGGAGCAGTCGGCGCGACTAGCGCGGCGGCATGACGTGGGGCAACGGCCTTGTCCTGGGCCGACACGGGCTGGTTCACTTCCACTTCGGCGATCACCGACATGCCCGGCACCAGACGGCCATTGATGGCCTTGATATCTGCCGGCTGGAAGACGATTTTCACCGGCACGCGCTGCACGATCTTGGTGAAGTTGCCGGTAGCGTTATCGGCTGGCAGCAGGGCGAATTGTGCACCCGAGGCAGGCGCGAAGCTATCGATCGTGCCCACCAGTTTCTTGCCCGGCATGGCGTCGATAGTCACGTGCACGCTCTGGCCGCGCTGCAGGTCGGCCAACTGGGTTTCCTTGAAGTTGGCGGTGACCCAGACGTTATCTTGCACGATGGCCGTCAGTTGCTGGCCAGGCTGCACGCGCATGCCCGTTTCCAGGTTGCGCTTGCCGATGCGCCCGGCGACGGGGGCCAGGATGCGGTTGTATTGCAACTGCTGCTCGGCGTCCTTCAATTGCACGCGCAGCACGGCCACTTGCGCCTTGGCCACGTCGCGCGCGGCCTGGGCGGCGCCGATCTGCGCCTTGGCAGCCGCGGCGCTGTCACGGCGCGCGGCCAGATCGGCCACGGCACTGGAGCGGGCCGCGTTGGCGGCGTCCAGCTCCGCTTTCGAGACGGCTTTCATCTGGCTCGTATACAGCTGGCCATAACGCTCGGCATCCTGTTTCGCGCGCAACAATTGTGCGTCCGCTTGCGCCACTTGTGCCTGGGCCGCGCTTGCTTGCGCTTGTACTTGCGCGATCTGCGCGTCGGCCTGCAACACTTGCTGCTCGGCGCTGGCAATCTGCGCGGCGATCTGCTCGGTTTTCACGCGCTGGTCGAAGGGATCGAGTTCAGCGATGACGTCGCCCTCTTTCACCATTTGATTGTCGTCGATGAAAACCTGGGTAACGACGCCGGAAATGCGCGCCGAGACCGGGTGCACATGGCCGGAGACATAGGCGTTTTCCGTTTCCACGAAATAGTGGCTGCGGTACCACATGCGCGCACCGGCACCCAACGCCACCAGGACAATCAGGCCGGCAATGATTTTCACGCGCTTGTTCGGCGCTGCGGAGCTGGCGGAAGCGGCCGACGCAGGCGGGGCGGCAGGTGCAGCAGATGCGGCAGATGCGGCGGGTGGGACAGCGCTCAGCACCTTGTGCTCTGCTTGGCCTGGCTGATTGGACATACTCGCTCCGGAAATGAAATTATAGAGGTTCATTATTGGACAAAGAAATACCAAAGTCAAGAAATGAAACGATTGCATTTCATTTTAATTTACACTACAGTACAAGCCTGCACTGACCTTACAACTGATAAAAAGACCCAGACCATGTCCGATCCCGGCCTCAGCGAACTCTTGCCCAACGACACAGCATCCGACGCCGCCACCGAGGAGCCTTCCTGCTGCGGCAAGCCTGCCGGCCGGCCGCGCGCAGCCGACATGGAAGCGCGCATGGAAAACCTGCTACACACGGCTGGCTGCCTGTTTCTGGAAAAAGGGTATGGAAAAGTAAGCCTGGAAATGATCGCCCGCGAAGCCCATGTAGCAGTGCGCACGATTTATGTGAAATTTGGCGGCAAGGCCGGCTTGTTCAATGCCGTGGTGGAACAGCGCCGCGCCGCCTACTTCTCGACCATGCCCGCGCTGGAAACGGATATGCGACCCTTGTCCACCATCCTGGGCGAGTTCGGCTTACTGTTCCTGCAACTGGTCACGACGCCGGCGGCGATTCGCCTGCATCGCATGGTGGTGGCCGAAGCGGCCACACAGCCGGAACTGGCAGAAACGTTTTACAAGGTGGGACCGGGACAGACACGCGACATGCTGAGCACGTTTTTCAGCCGTCCCGACATCGCGCCGCTGTTTCGCGCGGAGTTGACGCCATCGATCCTGGCGCTACACCTGCTCAATTGCCTGCTCGAAGATCAGATGTCGCGCCTGCTGTTTACGCCGCAGACGCAAGCCGATGTGGTGCGGCTGCGCGCCAAGGTAGCGCTCAGCCTGGACCTGTTCCTGCGCGGCACCTTGCGTCAGCCGCACGTGGCCTGACGCGCGATTCAGCCGGGGCGGCCACCCTCTTCTTGCATCGCCGCTTCCGCACGCTCATCGCTGAAGCCCAGCGCACGCAGGAAGGGCTGGGCCGCCGACGGGCAATCAAGACCGAGTGAAGACTTACTTCCATCAAGACGCCCGGAACCATAGCACCTCAAATCAAACGAAGTTTCAAAGCGCTGCGCCAAGAAGTAGGTACGGAAGTAATCGATGGAAAACGCCACCTGGCCATCGACCAGCAGCAGCAAGCCATGCGCATGCAGCGGCGCCAGCCAGTCCCTTGGCGCCACGTTCCAACCCTTTACGCCACAATAATCGCTGGTAAAACGCTGCAGTTCCGCTTCGCCGAGAAACACGGTCTTGGCTTCGAACATCACGAACGCCAGTTCGATCAGGAATGCGCGCACATCGGCAGCCACGCCCTGCTGCGCGTCCGATTTACCCAGCAAGCCGTCAAAATAGGCGCGTTCGCTTGCCAGTTGTGGCAGCAAAGTGGCAAACACATACTCGGCATCCAACTGCCCCGTTTCCTGGCCATTCGGTGTGTACAGTACCGACAGCGCGAAGTTCTTGCTCACTTCGTCGAACTCGCGCAGCGACACCGTCCACTGCCTGCCCGGCGCCTCGCCATCGGCCCCGCGCGTGCCGAACTCGAGCACGGAAAACGCCGCCATCTGGCCATGCGCACCGTACAGGCTGCCGGGATTGCTCTTGAGCAGAATGCCCAGCGACTTCATCAGTGAACTGGCGTCGCCCGTATGCTGGTGGCCATGAAACACGGCGTGGATATTCTTGTAGTACGCGCGCTGTTCGGCACTGGCGTGCTCATCAGCGGAGAAAAAACTGAAGCCGGCATTGCCCAGCGCCGCCGCGCCGCCCTGCTGGCCGCCGCCCGGCACCAGGTAAAAACGCGCACCGGGCAAGCTGGCCGCCTGCAGCAAGGGACGCAGGAAGTATTCGTAGACATACGGGGGCGTCGTGCCAGCACAGGCATCGAGCGCCACCAACTGGCCAGTAAAGAAAATTGCATCGATCTGCTTGCCCGCCGCCAGGATAGCGGCCACATCCTGATGCAAGGCATGCAGCATCACGGCTTGATCTTGCTCATCAGCCCGACGCAAACGGGCATCGGCAATATGAAGGGCGGTAAACTTTTTCATTGTTGCAAAACTTTCTTAGGGCCTGTCCCGCTAGGGAGCGTCTTCTGCCGGTAGTTCATCCGGGGCGCCAGCAAGGGACGTATCCATCTGCTGGGACAGACTCCCAGCGTAGCGGGACTTGAGCGACCCACGCGCTGGCAACATTCCTGGAAAAATCACGCGCTGCTTTTGAAGCAAAAGCAAAACATGGTGACAGAGCTCCATTTTGCCACTTTCCCAGGCAACAATACTCACCAATATTCACATGCGATAGATGCGCCACAGCTTGTCCGCAGCATACGCTGGCGAGCTCAAGGGACATCAATGGAATAAAAAAACCGGGAACACGTCCCGGTTTTTTGATACTGAAAGTTAAGGCTTTATCAGCGCTTGCGCGGTGGCGGCAAATCCGTGCACACGCCTTCGTACACTTCAGCGGCCATACCGATCGACTCGCCCAGCGTCGGGTGCGGGTGGATGGTCTTGCCGATGTCGGTGCCATCGCAGCCCATCTCGATGGCCAGTGCGATTTCACCAATCATGTCGCCCGCATGCGTGCCAACGATGGTGCCGCCGATAATGCGATGCGTTTCTGCGTCGAACAGCAACTTGGTAAAGCCTTCTGCGCGGCCATTGGCCACGGCGCGACCCGAGGCGGCCCACGGGAAGTGGCCCTTCTCGACCTTGATGCCCTTGGCTTTCGCTTCGTCTTCCGTGATGCCGGCCCATGCCACTTCCGGGTCGGTGTAGGCGACCGACGGGATCACCTTGACATCGAAATGCGACTTCTGGCCGGCGGCAGCTTCCGCCGCCACGTGGGCTTCATGCACGGCCTTGTGCGCCAGCATCGGCTGGCCGACCAGGTCGCCGATGGCGAAGATATTGGGCACGTTGGTGCGCATCTGGCTGTCGACGTTGATGAAACCACGCTCCGTCACTTGCACGCCGGCCTTGTCGGCGGCCAGCTTCTTGCCGTTCGGGCTGCGGCCCACGGCGACGAGCACGAGGTCGTAGATTTGCGGCGCTGGCGCAGTAGCACCCGCTTCTGCCGCTTCGAACGTGACCTTGATACCTTCCGGCAACGCCTCGACGGCGACCGTCTTGGTCTTGGTCATGATGTTGTCGAAGCGCTTCTCGTTGAACTTCTGCCACACCTTGACGGCATCGCGGTCCGCGCCCTGCATCAGGCCATCCATCATTTCGACCACGTCGATGCGCGCGCCAAACGTGGAGTACACAGTCGCCATTTCCAGGCCGATGATGCCGCCGCCGATGACCAGCATGCGTTTCGGGATCTGGCGCAATTCCAGCGCACCCGTCGAATCGACGATGCGCGGGTCTTCCGGCACGAAAGGCAGCTTTACCACGGACGAACCGGCGGCGATGATGGCTTGCTTGAACTGCACGACCTTTTTCGAGCCGTCGGCTGCCGTCACTTCGATGTGGTTGGCGCTGAGGAACTGGCCCACGCCCGTCACCACTTGCGTCTTGCGCGCCTTGGCCATGCCGGCCAGGCCGCCCGTCATGTTCGAGATGACGCCTTCCTTGTACTTGCGTACCTGGTCGATATCGATCGTCGGCTTGGCAAACGTCACGCCCGTGTTGGACATATGCGCCGTCTCGTCGATGACGGAAGCGACATGCAGCAACGCCTTCGACGGGATGCAGCCCACGTTCAGGCACACGCCGCCCAGGGTGGCGTAGCGCTCGACGATGACGGTTGACAGGCCCAGGTCGGCCGCGCGAAAGGCCGCCGAATAACCGCCAGGACCACCGCCCAGCACCATCATGTCGATATCGATATCGACCTGGCCGCTGTAATTGCCGGCCGGGATGGCGGCGGCGGCTGGTGCGGATGGTGCGGCTGGTGCAGCAGCTACTGCCGCTGGAGCCGGCGCCGGTGCGGCAACTGCCGCGCCTTGCGTCGCCTCTACCACCAGCAAGACGCTGCCTTCGGCAATCTTGTCGCCGACCTTGACCTTGATTTCCTTGACGACGCCTGCGTGGGTCGACGGAATCTCCATGCTGGCCTTGTCCGATTCGACCGTGATCAGCGACTGGTCCAGCTTGATGGTGTCGCCGACCTTGACCATCAGTTCGATCACTTCGACTTCCTTGAAGTCGCCGATATTCGGTACTTTTACCTCTACTGTGCTCATGAATCGCTCCTTACAGCAGAATTTTGCGCATGTCGGCCAGGACTTCGCCGAGGTACACGGAGAATCGCGCGCCCATCGCGCCATCGACCACGCGGTGGTCGTAGGACAGCGAAGTGCCCATCATCAAACGTGGCTGGAAGGCCTTGCCATCCCATACCGGCTTGATCGAGGCTTTCGACAGCCCCAGAATCGCCACTTCCGGCGCATTCACGATAGGCGTAAAGTGCGTGCCACCGATGCCGCCCAGAGACGAAATGGTGAAGCTGGCGCCCTGCATGTCAGCCGGTTTCAGCTTGCCTTCGCGCGCCTGCAGCGACAATTCCGTCATTTCGCGGGCGATCTGCGAAACCGACTTCTGGTCCGCGCCCTTGATCACCGGCACCACCAGGCCATTCGGCGTGTCGGCCGCGAAGCCGATGTTGTAGTACTGCTTAAGGATCAGGTTTTCGCCCTTGGCGTCCAAGGACGCGTTGAACGCGGGGAATTTCTTCAGTGCGGCAACCGAGGCCTTGATGACAAAAGCGAGCATGGTCAACTTGGCCGCATCCTTGTTCTTCGCATTGGCCGCGTTGGTATCGACACGGAACGCTTCCAGGTCCGTCACGTCCGCTTCGTCGAATTGCGTGACGTGCGGGATCATGACCCAGTTGCGGTGCAAATTCGGACCCGAGATTTTCTTGATGCGCGACAGCGGCAGCAATTCGGTCGTGCCGAACTTGCTGAAGTCCAGCGACGGCCATGGCAGCAAGTCCAGACCCACGCCCGAACCGGCCTTGGCGACAGGGGCAGCATTGGCAGCACCTGGTGCGGCGACAGCGCCCGACATCACGCCCTTGACGAAGTTCTGCACGTCCTCCTGGGTAATGCGCCCTTTCGGACCGGAACCGCCCACGCGGGCCAGGTCCACGCCCAGTTCGCGCGCGAACTTGCGGATCGATGGCGACGCGTGCGCCAGTTTGCCGTTGACGGCAGGGGCTGAAGTAGCGGCAGGCGCGGCAGCAGGGGCAGCGGCTGGCGCCGAAGCAACGGCGGCGGTTGGCGCGGCGGCAGCTTGCGCGGCCGGTGCAGCAGCGGCGGCAGGGGCAGCAGCAGGAGCGGCAGCGCCACCGGTCGTTTCCACGACCAGCACCAGCGAACCCTTGGCAACCTTGTCGCCAACCTTGACTTTCAATTCTTTCACGATACCGGCGTGGCTCGATGGAATTTCCATGCTCGCCTTGTCCGATTCGACCGTCAGCAGCGACTGATCGACCTTGATCGCGTCGCCCACCTTGACCATCAATTCGATGACTTCGACTTCCTTGAAGTCGCCGATATCGGGCACGGTCACTTCGACCAGACCGCCGGCGGCTGGCGCAGGGACGGCGGCAGCTGTGGCGGCAGGTGCGGCTTCCGCAACTGGCGCGGCTGCCGGTGCAGGCGCAGCGGCGGCAGGCGCAGGCGCCGAGGCGTCGTCCGCCACTTCCAGCAGCAGCACCAGCGAACCTTCGGCGATCTTGTCGCCCACGTTGACTTTCAATTCCTTGACGACACCGGCGTGGCTCGATGGAATTTCCATGCTGGCCTTGTCCGATTCGACCGTGATCAGGGACTGGTCTAGCTTGACCGTGTCGCCTGGCTTGACCATCAGTTCAATGATCTCGACTTCCTTGAAATCGCCGATATCCGGGACTTTGACTTCCACAATGCTCATAGCTTGCTCCGTTATTTTATTTGTCAGATGGACCCGCACACACGCCAGGGCGGCACTTTCGCACCGCCCTGGCATCATCGGGTCCGCACAACGATTACTGGGTCACCGGATTCGGTTTGTTCGCGTCGATGCCGTACTTGGCAATCGCCTGCTCCACCACCGACACGTCGATCTTGCCTTCGTCAGCCAGCGATTTGAGCGCGGCCACGGTAACATAATAACGGTTCACTTCGAAGAACTCGCGCAGCTTGGCGCGGCTGTCCGAACGGCCAAAGCCATCGGTGCCCAGCACTTTATAAGTGCGGCCCTTCGGCATGAAGGCGCGGATCTGTTCTGCAAACGCGCGCATGTAGTCGGTCGTGGCGACGATCGGGCCATCCGTGTCTTGCATCAGCGACGTCACGTACGGCACGCGCTGCTGTTTCGACGGGTTGACCATGTTCCAACGCTCGGCATCCTGGCCATCGCGGGCCACCAGAGTCAGCGACGGTGCCGACCATACGTCCGCAGCCACGCCCCAGTCGTTTTGCAACAGTTCGGCAGCGAAGATCGATTCGCGCAAGATGGTGCCGCAGCCGATCAGTTGGACGCGCAGCTTGGCGTCAGCCTGGCCTTCCTGCAGCTTGTACATGCCTTTCAGGATGCCTTCTTCCTGGCCTGGCTTGATGCCTGGCTGGGCGTAGTTCTCGTTCATGATCGTGATGTAGTAGAACACATCTTCCTGGTTGGCGATCATGCGGCGCAGGCCATCCTGGATGATGACGGCGACTTCATGGCTGAAGGTCGGATCGTACGGCATGCAGGTCGGGATGGTCGCCGCGAAGATATGGCTGTGGCCATCTTCGTGCTGCAAGCCTTCGCCGTTCAGGGTCGTGCGGCCAGCCGTGCCGCCCATCAGGAAGCCGCGCGCGCGCATGTCGGCCGAAGCCCATACCTGGTCGCCGATGCGCTGGAAGCCGAACATCGAGTAGAAGGTATAGAACGGGATCATGATGCGGTCGTTGGTCGAATACGACGTCGCGGCGGCAATCCACGAGCTCATGCCGCCCGCTTCGTTGATACCCTCTTGCAGGATCTGGCCAGCCTTGTCTTCGCGGTAGTACATGACCTGGTCCTTGTCGACCGGCTCGTACAACTGGCCTTTCGGGTTGTAGATGCCGATCTGGCGGAACAGGCCTTCCATGCCGAAGGTACGCGATTCATCGACCAGGATAGGCACCACGCGCTGGCCCAGGTTCGGGTCTTTCAGCAGGGTAGAAATGACGCGCACGAACGCTTGCGTGGTCGAGATTTCGCGGCCTTCCGGTGTTGCTTCCAGCACGTTCTTGAAGGCGTCCAGGCCAGGCACAGGCAGGGTTTCTTCCGACTTCTGGCGGCGCTGCGGCAGGTAGCCACCGAGGGCCTTGCGGCGCTCGTGCAGGTAGACCATTTCCGGCGCGTCGTCGGCAGGCTTGAAGAACGGGATATCGGCCAGCTTGTCGTCAGGAATCGGCAGCGAGAAGCGGTCGCGCATTTCGCGGATCGCTTCGTCGTCGAGTTTTTTCGTCTGATGCGCCGTGTTGCGCGCTTCGCCGGACTTGCCCATGCCATAGCCCTTGATGGTTTTCACCAGCAGGACGGTCGGCTGGCCCTTGTGTTCCTGGGCAATCTTGAACGCTGCGTAGATCTTGTGCGGATCGTGGCCGCCACGGGTCAGGCGCCAGATGTCGTCGTCCGTCATGTTGGCGACCATTTCCAGCAACTTCGGATGCTTGCCGAAGAAATGCTTGCGCACGTAGGCGCCATCCTTGGCCTTGTAGTTCTGGTATTCGCCGTCGACGGTTTCCATCATCACGCGCTGCAAGATGCCTTCCTTGTCTTGCGCCAGCAGGGCATCCCAGCCCGGACCCCAGATGACCTTGACGACGTTCCAGCCGGCGCCACGGAATTCGCCTTCGAGTTCCTGGATGATCTTGGTATTGCCGCGCACCGGGCCATCGAGGCGCTGCAGGTTGCAGTTGACCACGATGACCAGGTTGTCGAGCATGTCGCGTGCGGCCAGGCCGATCGCGCCCAGCGATTCCGGCTCGTCCATCTCGCCATCGCCGCAGAAGGCCCAGATCTTGCGGTTGTCGGTCTTGGCGATGCCGCGTGCGTGCAGGTATTTCAGGAAGCGCGCCTGGTAGATCGCCATGTGCGGGCCCAGGCCCATCGACACGGTCGGGAACTGCCAGAAGTCAGGCATCAATTTAGGATGCGGGTACGAAGACAGGCCCTTGCCGTCGACTTCCTTGCGGAAGTTCAGCATTTGCTCTTCCGTCAAACGGCCTTCGAGGAAGGCGCGCGCGTAGACGCCGGGCGAGGAGTGGCCCTGGATGTACAGCAGGTCGCCGCCGTGGTCGGCCGTTGGCGCGTGCCAGAAGTGGTTGAAACCGATGCCCAGCATGTTCGCCAGCGAAGCGAACGAGGACAAGTGGCCGCCGAGGTCGCCGTCGGCGCGGTTGGCCTTGACCACCATGGCCATGGCGTTCCAGCGCATCCACGAGCGCAGGCGCTCTTCGTATTCCAGGTTGCCTGGGCAGTGTGCTTCTTGTTTGGTGGGGATGGTATTGACGTAGGCGGTGGTGCTGGAGAACGGGATTTGGGCGCCGCGGCGACGGGCCAGGTCGACCATGCGCTCCATCAGGTAATGCGCGCGTTCCGGACCTTCATTTTCCAGCACGGCTTCGAGCGCGTCCAGCCACTCCTTGGTTTCCTGCATATCCGGGTCGGTGCCGATCTGTGTCGTTACCTGATTCAGTTGAGCTGACATCTGTTGAGTCTCCTTTGTGAGCGCCCCACCCCGATTTTCCGGATCGCTGTCGGACGGTATTTCGCTGATTATTTACTATAACTTGGTTTAGTGAGAGGATTCTAACAGCGTATTTACTATTTTTCAAATTACGATATAGCATTTCATATCGTGAAATTACGCTATGAAATTTATGCTGCGCTGCCGCAAATTCTGCCCGGAAACCAGGATGCGCGCACCAGCAAACCAAATGAAAACCCCGGTCGTCCGCACAGGCATACCGGGCCAAGCGGGCCTGAAAAATGTCGAGGGCAAGGCGCGGCGACGCAGACAGTACGCCAGTACGGCAAGGAGCTGCAACGCCGCCATCGGCATTTTCTCAGGCTCGCGTCTTAGGCCCGCATTTATGCCGGGCCAGGCGGGCCTGAAAAATGTCGAGGGCAAGGCGCGGCGACGCAGACAGTACGCCAGTACGGCAAGGAGCTGCAACGCCGCCATCGGCATTTTCTCAGGCTCGCGTCTTAGGCCCGCATTT